>JAFAEC010000126.1 GCA_023424215.1 Pseudomonadota bacterium | reverse complement strand
GTTCTGACCTCCGCGGCCCGCGTCAGCCCTCGCGCGCCGGCTGCTGCATCGAGCGGCTGGCGGGGACGCCGGCGGCGGCCTCGCGCGGGGCGCCGGCGGTCTCGCCCGGCTTCATGAACTTGACCAGCACCCGCTGGCCGATCAGCAGGGGCGCGTCGCCGGCGGTGACGACCACCTCGACCACCCGCTCGTCGGAGCGCTGCGACGGGTCGTCCGAGGCCAGCTTGCGGGCCCCGAACACCGCCGCGCGGCGTAGCACCGAGCCGACGTAGACCTTGGACGGATCGCCCTCGGGGGTGATCTCGACGGCCTGGCCGACAGTGACGTTGGGAATGTCGGACTCGACGATCTCGGCGCGGGCGATGCGCGGGGCGTCGGGCTCGAGATCGAACATGTTCGACACGTTCAGGGTCGAGGCGCCGGCGCCGGGGTTGGCGTAGCGGCGCACGATGCGGCCGTCGGCCGGGGCGCGGATGACGGTCAGTTCGACATTGTATTCAGCCTCGGCCATGCGGGCGCGGGCGGTCTGCACTGAAGCGTGCTGCGAGGCGAGGCGCGCCTCGGCGGTGGCGATGGCGTCGCGCGCCTGGTCAAGCCGCTGGGCGGCGACGAAGTTGGTGTCGACCAGCCGCTCGAGACGCTCGTACTCGCGCCGGGCCGTGGAGATGTCGACCTGGATCTGGCGCAACTGGCTCTCGGCCTGGGCCACCTCGGCGCGGGCGCGCTGCAGGGCCAGGCGCGGCTCGTCGTCTTCCTGGCGGGCGAGGATCTGGCCGGCGACGACGCGGTCGCCCTCCTGCACCAGCACCTCGCGGACCACGCCGCCGCGGCGGGCCGCGATCTGGATGATGCCGCCCTCGATGTCGACCTTGCCGTTGGCGACGGCCGCGTAAGGCGTCTCGACCTTCTGGGTCGCGGCCTTTTCATCGGCGGCCTTCTTCTTCGCCGCGTTGGAGGACATGACGTTAAAGCCGACGACGAGCACCACGATCAGCGCGACGCCGATCCAGAGCCACTTGTTCTTCAGAAAGCCAGGCATGGTGTTCTCGGTCCCCGAAAGGCGGTTCAGTGCGACGCCAGGGTGGCGTCGGGGTTGGGCGTGCGGCGCTGATCGTCGATGATCACGCCGTCCTCGATGTGGATGACCCGGTCGGCCCAGGCCTCGAGGCGCGGGTCGTGGGTGACGCAGATGACGGCGGCGCCGTGCTCGGTGGCGGCGCGGCGGAGCAGGCGGATGACCACCTGGCCGTTCTCGCCGTCCAGCGCCGAGGTCGGTTCGTCGGCGAACAGGATCTGCGGGTCCTTGGCCAGGGCGCGGGCGATGGCGACGCGCTGCTTCTCGCCGCCGGACAGGGCGGACGGCCGCTGGTGCAGGCGGTGACCGAGGCCGACCTCCTCCAGCGCGGTGGTGGCGCGGCGGGTGGCGTCGGCCTTCGACAGCCCCTGGAACTTCAGCACCACCTCGACCTGCTGCAGCGCCGACAGCGCCGGGAACAGGTTGAAGCCCTGGAAGATGAAGCCGCAGTGGTCGAGACGGAACTTGTCGATCCGGCCGGAGGACAGCTTCCACAGATCGTCGACGTCGAGCGTGTCGACCCGGCCGGCCTCCGGCCGGAGCAGGCCGGACAGGGCCGCGATCAGGGTGGACTTGCCCGAGCCCGACGGCCCCATGACCATGGTCAGGTCGCCGTGCCGCGCGTCGAAGTCGACCGTCTTGAGCACCTCGACGAAGCTCTTGCCTGACTTGAAGCGCTTCACCAGACCCTTGGCCTCGATGGCGAAGTCGCCGTGCTTGCCGTGAACCCTTGTCGTCATCATCGCAGCAGGTCCGCCGGCTGGCTGTTCTTGAGGACGCCGAGCGACAGCAGGCCCGACAGCATGGAGATTGCCACCAGTCCGCCGCCGACGATGATCAGCAGCATGGGCGGCAGGGAGATGATGACGGCGTTGGCGGCGGCCAGCAGTTGCACCAGCCAGGTCAGGAAGATGGCCGCGGCCACGCCGACGAGGCCGACCCAGAAGCTCAGTTCCATGACGATGCGGCGGAGCGAGCCCATGCCGACGCCGAGGGCCCGCAGCGAGGCGAACTCCTTAATGTTGGCCATGATGGCGCCGCGCAGGGTCTGCCAGGTGATGGCCACGCCGATGATGGTGCCCAGCACCACGCAGCCGCCGATGATGATGACGAGGATGCCTTCCTCGAACATGCCGGCCGCGTTGGCTTCCGCCAGCTCGTTACGGGTCCATGCGCGCCACTGGCCGTCGCCCATGGTGTTCAGCTCCCGCGCGACCGCCTCGGCCCGCGCAGGGTCGGCCAGCTTGACCATCAGCGGCCCGACGCGCGGGCCGGTGTCCGCCTGGCCGACCATGCGCAGGGTGTCGCGCGACATGATCACAGTCGGCTGCATCATGTTCGGATAGCCGCGCGTGATGCCGACGACCGTCACGGTCTGGCCGTTGTAGAGGGCCTTTTCACCGAGGCGGACGCCCAGCTTGGGCAGGTCAGTTTCGTCGATGGCCACGGTGTAGGGCTGACGCAGGGCGTCGACGAGTTCCTGCGAGTAGTCGACCGGGATGGTCACGGCGTCGGGCGTCGTGTCGACGATCCGGGTCTGGACGTAGTTCATCTTGGGCGCACCGGCGCGCGCGCGCTCGGCCTGCGACAGGGTGGGGTCGACGTCGCGGACCGACTGGAAAGACCCTCCCGCGCCATCGAGCGGCTGCACCTCGACGACCTCGTTATGGTTGTAGACCAGCGGAATGAAGCGGCGCGGAACGCCCGACGGTCCGCTCATGATGTTCTTGGCGCCCGGCTGCAGCACCATGATGTCGGCGCGGGACCGTTCGATCTGGGCCGTAAAGCCCTTGCCGATGCCGATGAAGACGCCCGTCATGGCGAGCACCAGCAGCCCGGAGAGGGCGAGCGCCATCACCGCGGCCATGTAGCGGCGCCACTCGTAAAGCAGGGTTGAAAGTGCAAGCGACATCTGGATGTGCGGGTCCCCGTATTGCCGCTATCTGACGACGCCCGCCGTCAGGGCCAAGTTAAATCGGGGTAAGGCGGCGGCAGTCCGTCGCGCCGCCGGCCGTGGACGCGGAGCCCCCCGCAAGGCTAGGTATCCGCAACAGGTCCGGCGACAGGCCGGCCAAAGGGAGACTCCAGGATGCTGTTCCGTTCGCTGCGCGCCGCCGTCTCGGCGACCGCCTCCATCGCCGTCGTCGCCGGCGCCATGGCCGTGCTGACCCCCTCCCCGGCCAAGGCCGACGAGGGCATGTGGACCTTCGACAACTTCCCGATCCAGACGGTCAACGAGAAGTACGGCACCCGGATCGACCAGGCGTGGCTGGATCGCGTGCGCAACGCCGCCGTGCGTCTGCAGGGCTGCTCGGCCTCCTTCGTCTCCGACGAGGGGCTGATCCTGACCAACTGGCACTGCGTGGTCGGCTGCGTACAGGACCTGTCGTCGCCGGAGAACGACTACGTCAAGAACGGCTGGATGACGGCGAACCGGGAAGAGGAACGCCGCTGCCCCGGCCAGACCGCCGAGGTGCTGACCGAGATCGTCGACGTCACCGACCGGGTGCTGGCGGTCGGCGAGGGTCTGGAAGGCGCGGCCTTCAACGCGGCGCGGTCGGCCGAGATCAACCGCATCCAGCAGGAGGCCTGCGCCGGCGATCCGAAGCTCAACTGCCAGGTGATCAGCTTCTACCGCGGCGGCCGCTACGCCCTCTACAAGTTCCGCAAGTACGACGACGTCCGGCTAGTGTTCGCGCCGGAGCAGCAGGCCGCGTTCTTCGGCGGCGACCCCGACAACTTCAACTTCCCGCGGTACGCCCTCGATGCGGGCTTCCTGCGCGCCTACGAGAACGGCCAGCCGGTCTCGACGCCCAATCACCTGACCTGGAGTCCGGAGACGCCCAAGGAAGGCGACGTCACCTTCGTGGTCGGCAACCCGGGCTCGACCTCGCGCCTGCTGACCATGAGCCAGCTGGAGCGGCTGCGCGACCAGCAGCTGCCGGTGACCCTGATCCAGGCGTCCGAGCTGCGCGGCCGGCTGCTGGAGTATTCGCTGACCGGCGAGGAGGCCAAGCGCCTGGCCTTCGATCCGATCTTCGGCCTCGAGAACAGCTTCAAGGTCTATTACGGCCAGCAGGGAGCCCTGACCGATCCGGACTTCATGGCGATGAAGCGCGAGCAGGAGCAGGAGCTGCGCGCCCGCGTCGCCGCCGACCCGGCGCTGACCCAGCGCATCGGCGATCCGTGGGCCGATCTGGAGCGGGTGCAGGCCACGGCGATGGACCTGTACCTGCCCTTCCGCCAGCTGGAGCAATCGGCCGGCGGCGGTTCGCAGCTGTACCAGTACGCCCGGGCGATCGTCCGCGCTGCGAAGAGCACCGACATGAGCGAGGCGCGCCGCGCACAGCTGGCCGCCAGCCTCGCCAACGAAGTGCCGATCGCCACGGACATCGAGGAGCTGCGCCTGCGCTACTGGCTGTCGAAGACCCGCGAGTACCTGACCGTCGACAATCCGGACGTCCAGCGTCTGCTGGGCCGCGAGAGCCCCGAGGCCCTGGCCGAACGGCTGATCGCGGGGACGAAGCTGGCCGATCCGGCGTTCCGGGCGCAGGCCCTGTCGATGACTCCGGAGCAGCTGGCCGAGGCCGACCCTCTCCTCGCCTTCGTCCTGGCCAACGATGACGCCGCCAAGGCGATTGGCGACCGCTGGGCCGCCGAGGTCAACGCGCCGACCGCGCGCGCCGCCGAGAAGGTCGCCGAGGCGCGCTTCGCCGTCTACGGCACCAATCTGTATCCGGACGCGACCTTCAGCCTCCGCCTCTCCTACGGCCAGGTGCAGGGCTGGACCCACCGCGGCGTGACCGTGCCGCCGTTCACCTACATGGGCGGACTGTACGAGCGGGCGACGGGGTCGGAGCCGTTCGACCTGGCGCCGGCCTTCGCGGCCGCCGAGGCGCGCATCAACAAGAATGTCGTCTACGACTTCGTCTCGACCAACGACATCATCGGCGGCAACTCCGGCTCGCCGGTGGTCAACGCCGCGGGCGAGGTGATCGGCGCGGCCTTCGACGGCAACATCCACTCCCTGGGCGGCGCCTTCGGCTACGACGGCGAACTGAACCGCACCGTCAGCGTGTCGACGGCCGCGATCACCGAGGCGCTGCGCGCGGTCTATCCGCAGCCGCGCCTGCTGGAAGAGCTTGGGGTGGAGTAGGAGCGAGCCCGCGACGCGCAGGCAAACGCCCGGCGGATCGCTCCGCCGGGCGTTGGTCTTTCCGAGGTCTAGACCGGCGTCGTCGTACCCGCGCCCGGCCCCGCGCCGAGGTCGGCGCCAGTGATCGGGTTGGATGCCGGGTCCGAGGCCAGACGCTCGCCCATGGCTCTCACCGTCGAGGCCGCCTTGCCCTTGAGCTCTACACTGGCTCCGCCATCGCCGCCATCGACGGCCCCCTGGTCGTCGCGGTCGTCCACGGTCTCCCACTGCGGCCCCTCGTTCCACGGCCCTCGCGTATCGCCTTCGCCCTGGGACATATTGTAGTATTTGTCCGAGTACTCCGGCATCCCGGGCAGCTTGCCGGGCGGGAAGTTCGGCTGCATCGAGTAGAGCGCCTTCTCGAAGGACTTCTGGTGCGCCACCTCCCGGGTCATCAGGAAGCCGAGGGCGTCCTTGATACCCGGGTCGTCGGTGACGTTGATCAGCCGTTCGTAGACGATCTTGGCGCGCGCCTCGGCGGCGATGTTCGAGCGCAGGTCGCACCCCGGATCGCCGATCGAGTCGACGTAGGCCGCTGTCCACGGCACCCCGGCCGAGTTCACCAGCGCCGGAGCGCCCCCATACAGGATCGAGGTCGTGTGGCTCTCGCCTCCTTCGTTCAGCGACATGTAGAGGTCCGCCTCCTCCTCAGTCGCCTCGGCGAGCCGTCCCTTGATGCCGCGGTTGAGCATGGAGACGATGGAGCCGATCACCTCAAGGTGGCTGAGCTCTTCAGTGGCGATGTCGAGGAGCATGTCCTTGCGGCCCGGATCCTCTTCGGCGAGCGCCTGGGTGAAATAGCGCATGGCGGCGGCCAGTTCGCCCTGCGGTCCGCCGAACTGCTCCAGCATCAGGGTGGCCAGGGCAGGGTTCGGCTCGGAGACCCGCACGGTATACATGAGCCTCTTGTTGTGCATGAACATGGATGACGTTCCTTGCGGGCGGGATGCCCTGTCCCGCCAATCGGCCCTGCACCTCATCGTTCCAGCTTGACCACGGAGTGACCCCCATGTCCGGATCACAAAAACTTGCGACGTCGCTGATCGCCCTCTGCGCCGCAGCGGGCCTCGGGCTGTCGGGCGCCGCCCGGGCCGAAGAGGGCATGTGGACCTTCGACAACTTCCCCATCGCGCGCGCCAACCAGACGCTGGGCACCAACATCGACCAGGCCTGGCTGGACCGGGTGCGGCTGTCGTCGGTCAAGTTCGGCGGCTGCTCGGCGGGGCTGGTGTCCGGCGAAGGGCTCGTGCTGACCAACAACCATTGCGTCGCCACCTGCGTGGCCAACCTGTCGACCCAGGCGGTGAACTACGCCGAAACCGGCTTCGCCCCGCGGAGCCGCGAGGAGGAGCTGCAGTGCCCCGGCGCCTCGGCCGAGATCCTGACCGAGATCGTCGACGTGACCCAGCGGATGCACGCGGCGGGCGCCGGTCTCGAGGGCCAGGCCTTCACACGGGCGCGCGACGCCGAGGCCGGGGCAATCGAGCAGGAAGGCTGCGGGGGCGACGCCACGACGCGCTGCCAGGTCGTCAGCCTGTACCGCGGCGGCCAGTTCAAGCTGTACAAGTTCCGCCGCTACACCGATGTGCGACTGGCCTGGGCGCCGGAGGATCGGGCCGCGACCTTCGGCGGCGACCTCGACAACTTCAGCTTCCCCCGCTTCGCCATCGATGGGGCTTTCGTCCGGCTGTACGAGAACGGCCAGCCGGTGGCGACGCCGACGCACTTCACCTGGAACGCCGACCGCCCTGTCGAGGGAACGCCGGTGTTCGTCTCGGGCAACCCGGGCTCGACCCAGCGCCTGCTGACCCTCGACCAGCTGGCCACCATCCGTGACGTGGTGCTGCCGCTGGACCAGCTGATCGCCTCGGAGCTGCGCGGCCGGCTGATCCGCTTCTCCGAGGAAAGCGAGGAGAACGCCTTCATCGCCATGGACCCGATCGTGGGACTGGAGAACACCTACAAGCGCGGGCGCGGACGGATGGCGGCGCTGGTCGACCCGGGCTTCATGCGCATGAAGGCCGAGGCGGAAGCGGACTTCCGGCAGCGGGCCGGGGCGCTCACGGGCGTGGGCGATCCGTGGAGCGAGCTCAGCACGGTGCAGCCGATCGCCCGCGAGCTCTACCCCGCGATGGCGCTTCTGGAGGGCGGCACGGGGCTGGGGACCACTTCGCCGGGCGGCGGCTCGCAGCTGTTCAGCTGGGCGCGGACCCTGGTGCGGGCGGCGCAGGAGCGCGAGAAGCCGTCGGCCGAGCGCCTGCCGGAGTACGCCGACAGCCGGCTGGCGGCGGTGCAGTCCAGCCTGTTCGCCGAGCGGCCGGTCTATCCGTCGCTGGAACAGGTGCGGCTGGAGTGGTGGCTGTCCAAGACCCGCGAGTGGCTGACGGTGGACGATCCCCGCGTGCGGGCGCTGCTCGGCGCGGAGTCGCCCGAACAGCTGTCGGCGCGGCTGGCGGCCGGGTCGAGGCTGGGCGATCCGGCGGTGCGCCGGGCGCTGTGGGAGGGCGGCCTCGCCGCCATCGAGGCCTCGGACGATCCGATGATCCGCTACCTGCTGGCGATCCAGGAGCCGACCCGGGCCATCCGGTCGGAATGGGAGGAGAAGGTCGAGGCGCCGACCGCGCGCGCCTCGGAGCAGCTGGCGGCGGCGCGCTTCCAGGCCTATGGCGACAGCGTCTATCCCGACGCCACCGGCACCCTGCGGCTGACCTACGGCAAGATCGAGGGCTCGGACGTGCCGGGCCAGCGCTGGGGCGCCTTCACCACCTTCGGCGACCTGTGGGACCGGGCCACCGGCGCGCCGCCGTTCGACGTGGCGCCCCGGCTGCTGGCCGCGAGGGACCGGATCGACCCCGACACGGTGATGAACATGGCGGTGTCGTCCGACACCATCGGGGGCTCCTCGGGCTCGCCGGTGGTCACCGAAGCCGGCGAGATCGTGGGAGCGAACTTCGACTCCACCGTACTGACCCAGCGCAACGCCTACGGCTACGACCGCAACGTCAACCGCTCGGTGATCGTCACCACGGGCGCGATCACGACAGCGCTGCGCGACGTCTACGGCATGGAGCGGCTGGTGGAGGAGCTGGGCACGCGCTGATGCGCGATTGGGCGGGCCTGGAGGCTCGGGCTCGTCGGCTGCGCGCTGACGCGTTCTATTACATCGGCGCCCTGATGATCGCAGGCGCACTGCTCATGTTCGTGGTTGCGCTGCTAGCGGGCCAGCTGACCTGTCCCATCCTCGGCATTCTTGCGGCCAACATCGGCGGCGGTGGCGTCACGCACCTCATCGGCAGATGGCTACGCGCCCGGCAAGGACGCGCAGGCTAAAGCTGCCGCATCTTCTGCTGGGCCTTGGAGAAGTACTGCCAGCCGGTCCACAGGGTGACCAGGGTCGCCAGCCAGAGCAGGACGTAGGCGAAGGTCTGGAAGTGCGGCAGCCACTCGAAGGGCAGGCCGAAGCCTTCCCACAGGGGCGCCAGGGCCAGCTGGAGGACCGCCAGGGCGGTCATCTGCAGCACCGTCTTCCACTTGGCCAGCAGGGTGACCGGCAGCTTGACCTTGCCGGCCACCGTCTCGCGCAGGGCCGAGACGGCGAACTCGCGGAACAGGATCAGGCCGCAGGGGATGGCGGCCTGCGGAACCGAGCCCCAGGCCAGCACGCCGAGGATGGCCCCGGTGATCAGCACCTTGTCGGCGATCGGGTCGAGGATGGCCCCCCAGCGCGTCGTGGCGTGCCAGCGACGCGCGAGGAAGCCGTCGATCCAGTCGGTCGAGGCGGCGACGATGAAGATGATGAAGGCGGTCCGCGCGAAGCGGAACTGGTCGCTCGGGCTCAGGAAGTCCGGCGGCAGGAAGGGCAGCCCCTGCGGCGCGGCGCCGGCGAGGAGGAGGAACATCACCACCCCGGCCGCGAGGCGAAGGCCGGTGAGGATGTTCGGGATCGGATTGGCGTGCGGGGCGGGGGTCATCGGCGTCATCCGTGCTTCAACGCCGATCTGCCACGCTTCGCTGCATGAAGCGAGCCGTCAGTCCAGCGACTGGAACCGCCCCGGCCCCTTCAGCGCGCGCAGCACGCCGTCGGCGATGCCGAAATGCAGGCCGCTGAGGGTCAGCTGGCCGGCCGCCTCGCGCTCGGCTATCCACGGGAAGGTGCGCAGGTTCTCGATCGACAGGCGGACCACGGTCTCCTCGGCGAGACGCTCGCTCTCCCCGGCCGCGAAGCTCTCGCAGACCATGCGGACCACGGGACCGGCCTGGGCCACCCAGGGGGCCACGAAGTCGCGGCAGCTGTCGGGCGCACCGTTCAGCATGGCGTTCACGCCGCCGCAGTAGGCGTGGCCCATGACCACGATGCGCGACACGCCGAGCACCTTGACGCCGAACTCCAGCGCCGCCGAGACGCCGTGCAGCTGGCCGTCGGGCTGGTAGGGCGGCACCAGGTTGGCGACGTTGCGGACCACGAACAGCTCGCCCGGGGCGGCGTCGAAGATCAGCGCCGGATCGGCGCGGCTGTCGGAGCAGGCGACGATGAGGGTGTGGGGCTTCTGGCCCTGGGCGGCGAGGGCCTCGTACCCGGCCTTTTCCTGCGGCCAGCGGTTGTCGCGGAAGCGGCGGTAGCCGGCGAGCAGGGCGTCGGTGCTGGATTCGGTCATGAGGTGTTTCTAGGCGGCTCTCAGCTCTCGCGGAAGAAGGCGTGGATGCGTTCGGCGAGGGCCTGGTTGATGCCCTCGACCTTGACCAGATCGACCACCGAGGCGCGGCCGACGCCCTTGGCCGAGCCGAAGGCGTGCAGCAGGGCCTTCTTGCGGCCGGGGCCGACCCCCTCGATCTCGTCGAGCGGGTTCTTCTTGATGTCCCTCGAGCGACGGGTGCGGTGGGCGCCGATCGCGAAGCGGTGCGCCTCGTCGCGGAGACGCTGCAGGTAGTAGAGGGCCAGCGACTTCAGCGGCAGCATGAAGGGCGGCTTGCCGGGGATGAAGAAGCGCTCCAGCCCGGCGTCGCGGTTGGGGCCCTTGGCCACCCCGACCACCGGGATGTCGTGCAGGCCCAGCTCGGCCATCACCGCCACCGCCTCGGCCAGCTGGCCGGCCCCGCCGTCGATCAGCACCAGGTCGGGGCGCTCGACGTCCTCGCCGGCCTCCTCCTCCCTGGCCAGACGACCGAAGCGGCGGCGCAGCACCTCGCGCATCATGCCGTAGTCGTCGCCGGGGGTGAGCTCGTCGCCGCGGATGTTGAACTTGCGGTACTGGGTCTTCCGGAAGCCCTCGGGCCCGGCGACGATCATGCCGCCGACCGCGTTGGTCCCCTGGATGTGGGAGTTGTCGTAGACCTCGATCCGCTCCGGCCGCCCCTCCAGACCGAAGGCCTCGCACACCTCGTCGAGGATCTTGCCCTGGGCCGAGCTCTCGGCCATGCGCCGGCCCAGCGCCTCGCGGGCGTTGGTCAGGGCGTGGTCGACCAGCGCCCGGCGCGGCCCGCGCTGCGGCAGCTCGATGGTCACCACCCGGCGGCCGTCGACCGTCTTGGCCTTCAGGGAGAAGGCCTCCTCCAGCAGCTCCTTCTCGTGCGGCCGCACGTTGGTCAGGATCTGCCGCGGCACCGGCTTGTCCTCGTAGAACTGGCCGAGGAAGGCGGCGAGGATCTCGGGATCGGTGTCGGCCCGGTCGACGCGCGGGAAGTAGGCGCGCCCGCCCCAGTTCTGGCCGCCGCGGTAGAAGAACACCTGCACGCAGGCCTGGCCGCCGTCCGAATGCAGGGCGAAGACGTCGGCCTCGGCCACGCCCTCGGCGCTGACCGAATTCTCCATGGCGATGGCCGAGAGTGCGCGGATGCGGTCGCGCACGCGGGCGGCCTGCTCGAAGTCCATGGCGTCGGACGCCGCCTGCATCTCCTTCGACAGGCGGCCGATGACGGCGCGCGAACGGCCGCGCAGGAAGGCCTCGGCCTCGTCGACCAGCTGGCCGTAGTCCTCCAGCGAGATCAGGCCGGTGCACGGCGCCGAGCAGCGCTTGATCTGGTGCAGCATGCACGGCCGCGTGCGGGTCTCGTAGACGCTGTCCGAACAGGAGCGCAGCAGGAAGGCCTTCTGCAGCGTGGTCAGGGTGCGGTTGACGGCCCAGGTCGAGGCGAAGGGGCCGAAATAGTCGCCCTTCAGGGTGTGGGCGCCGCGATGCTTGCACACCTGCGGGGCGCGGTGATCGCGGCGGATCATCAGTTCGGCGAACGACTTGTCGTCGCGCAGCACCACGTTGAAGCGCGGCTTCAGCTTCTTGATGAAGTTCGACTCGAGCAGCAGGGCCTCGGTCTCCGAGGCCGTGACCACCAGCTCCATCGAGCGCGTCAGCGACACCATCAGGCCGATGCGCTGGGTGTGGAAGCGGCCCTGGGCGTACTGCAGGATCCGCTTCTTCAGCGACCGCGCCTTGCCGACATAGAGGCAGGTCCCGTCCTCGCCATACATGCGGTAGACGCCGGGCTTGTCCGGCGCGCGCCGCGCCTCGTCGCGGATCAGGTCGGCGGCCTTCAGCGAATCGGCGGGAAGCGGCTCCTCGGTCATCGCGACCGATATAGGCCTAGAAGCGCCGGACCATAACCACGCCGGCCACGACCAGCGCGACGCCCGCCATGCGGCCCAGGTTGAGCGGCTGCTTCGGGATGCCCATGACGCCGAAATGGTCGAGCAGGATGCTGAGCAACAGCTGGCCGGCGACCATCAGGGTGATGGTGGTCGCCACCCCCAGCCGCGGCACGCCCCAGGCCGCGGCGACCACGAAGATCGCGCCGTACAGGCCGCCGACCCAGGCGTACCAGGGCAGGGCCCGCGCCGCCGCCATGTCGGGTTTGGCCTGCAGGAACAGGGCCAGCACCGCCAGGCCGGCGGTCCCGACGGCGAAGGAAACCAGGGCTGCGTTCACCGGAGAGCCGACCGCGCCCATCAACTTGGCGTTCGTCGGCGCCTGCAGGGCGGTCGCCGCCCCGCCGAGGACGACGGCCACGATCGCGAGGAGGGAAGGGTTCATTCCCGACGGCTAGCACGCCGGAGGCGCGGCGCCAGCCTTGAACAGCCGGAGCCCGCGCTCTATTGGCGGGGCGAACAAGGAGCATCCCATGCTGGCTCTCGCCATCATCCTCGGCTTCGTCGCCGTCCTCGCCGTGATCAACTTCGTCGAGTTCGGCCGGGTTGACTGATCCGGCCGCCCGCCGCGGGGCCGCGCTGGTCACCGGCGGCGGCAAGCGCATCGGGCGGGCGATTTGCCTCGAACTGGCCCGCGCCGGCTTCGATCTCGCCATCCACTACCGCTCGTCGGCCGAGGAGGCCGAAGCCGTGGCCGACGAGGCGCGGTCGCTGGGTCGGCGCGCCGCGACGGTGCGCGCGGATCTGGCCGTGGAGGCCGAGACCGGGACCCTGATCCCGGCGGCGGTCGAGGCCGTCGGTCCGCTGAATGTACTGATCAACAACGCCTCCGTGTTCGAGGACGACCGCGTCGGAGCGCTGGAGCGCGCGACTTGGGACGCTCACCTGGAGACCAATCTGCGGGCGCCGGTGGTGCTGGCCGAGGCCTTCGCCGCCCAGGCCCCGGAGGGCGGCTGCATCGTCAACCTGCTGGACCAGCGGGTGCTCAAGCCCGACCCGCGCTTCTTCTCCTACGCCCTGTCGCGGAACGGATTGTGGTGGGCCACGCGCACGCTGGCCCAGGCGCTGGCGCCGCGCATCCGGGTGAACGGCGTCGGACCGGGCCCGACCCTGCCGTCTATCCACCAGAGCGAGGCCGAGTTCGCCGCCGAGGCCGCCGCCACCCTGCTGGGCCGCCCGGGCAGCCCGGAAGCCGTGGCCGCCGCGGTGCGCTGGCTGGTGGACGCCGAGCTGGTGACCGGGCAGATGATCGCCGTCGACGGGGGCCAGCATCTGGCCTGGAAGACCCCGGACATCCTGGAGTAGCTGCGTGGCCGCACCGTCCCCCCTGCCCTTCCCCGGCGCCGAAGCGCCCGCCCATCAGGGGCTGACGGTGTTCGTGCGCGGCCTCGAGGTGGAGGCCGGGATCGGGGTCTACGACCACGAGCAGGGACGGCTGCAGAGGCTGGTGATCGACGTAACGCTCGTGCTCGAGCCGGCCAGCGTCGAGCGGCTGGCGGACACGGTGAACTACGAGACCGTCGCCGCCGCGGCCCGCGCCATCGCCGCCGAGGGTCATGTCGGCCTGGTGGAGACCTTCGCGGAACGTCTGGCACTGGCGTGCCTGCAGGAGGGCCGGGTGCGCCGGTGCGCCGTGCGCATCGAGAAGCCGGGCGCGCTGGCGGGCGCGGCGGCGGCCGGCTGCGAGGTGACGCTGGGGCGCTGAACCGCGTGCCCGGTTGCGCCCCGACAGCGGGGCCGTCATACCTGAGACGGAGTTGAAGGATCCCCGATGGCCGAACCCGGCGACCCCCGCAGTCCGGATGACGACGACGCCCTGATCGGCTTCGCCTCTGCGGAGTCGTTGCAGGGCCGGCCGCGCGAGCCGGAGCCGGCGGAGCCGGAAACCGTGGACGCGCCGCCGCCCGAGCCTCAGGACGAGCCCCGGGACGAGCCTCCGGCGTCGAAGCCGCACCCGATCCGCGCCAGCTCCATCTTCGAGCCGTCGCCGGGCTTCGAGATCCACCACCGCCGTCCCGAACCCTCTGCCGAGCCGGTGATCGGGGGGCTGAACCTGTACGCGATCTACGCCCTGATCCTGTTCGCGGTGCCGACCCTCGGCGTCTCCGCCCTCATCGGTCTCGTGGCGGTGACCGGTCGTCCCGGTCCGGACGGACCGGAGGCGCGCACCCACTTCATCTACCAGCAGCGCACCCTGTGGGCGGCGGCGGTCGCCGGCGTCATCGGCGTCATCCTGCTGGCCGCGCCGTTCGCCCTCGGCGTGCCCCTGCTGTTCGCCCTCGCCCTGTGGACCGTGATCCGCGGCGCCGGGGGCGTCTGGACCCTCAAGTCGGGCCGACCGATCAGTGACCCGAACAGCTGGTGGATCTGAGGAGAGCCGTGATGTCCCATGTGCCGCCGGAACAACGTGAAACCCCGCGGGTCGGAGACGACGGCAAGGTCGCGGCCCTCGCCGGCTGGACGCTGTTCATCCTGTCGATCCCGAGCGCCAATCTGCTGGTCCTGGTCGGCCTGATCGTCGCCTACGCCGCGCGCGACAGCGCCCAGGGCGTCCCGCGGCAGCACCTCGACGCCCAGATCCGCCTGTTCTGGTCCGTCTTCTGGTGGACCATCGCCTGCTGGATAGCGATCGCCGTCAGCGTGGTGATGTCGATCGTGCTGATCGGCATTCCGTTCCTTATCCTGTTCGGAATCCTCTGGTTCCTGATCAGCGTCTGGTTCACGGTGAAGAGCGTCTTCGGCCTGCTGAACCTCCTCGGCGATCGCGCGCCCTGAGGCCGAAACGCCACGTCGGGGGCGGTTCCACCGGATCGTCTGGAACGCCCGTCCCGGTTGACGGTTGAGGCTGCGTCCCCTTCCCGACACAACAGGATGACGCCATGACCGAGTTCCGCGACGTACGCGACGAGCATCGCTTCGAGCAGGGCTTCGCCGACTCGACGGGAGAAACGCGCCGCGTGTTCGCGGACTACGCCGTGCACAACGGAACCCGCGTGATCCTGCACGTGGAGGCAGATCCGGCCCTGCGCGGGGGCGGCGCCGCGGGCCGATTCATGCAGGCGCTGGCGGCCCACGCGCGTCAGGAGGGGCTGAAGCTCCAGCCCCGGTGCAGCTACGCCGTCATGTGGCACCGCCGGCACCCCGAGTACGACGACGTCCTGGCGAGATGAGGGTCCGGCGGCCCGCGGCCGGCCGGCTGCGTCTGCTGGACCGAGGCGGCCTAGCCGCCGCCGTAACCGCCGATGATCGGCAGGATCTCGCCGGTGATGTAGCTGGAGCACTGGGGCGAGGCGAGAAAGACGAAGGCCGGAGCGATCTCCTCCGGCTGGGCCGGCCGCTTCATTACCGTCTGCGAGCCGAACTTCGCGACCTTGTCCGCGCGCTGGTCGGCCGGGTTCAGCGGGGTCCACACCGGGCCCGGCGCCACCACGTTGACGCGGATTCCCCGCGGGGCGAGGTGCGTCCCGAGCGAGCGAGCGAAGGCGTGGATGCCGCCCTTGGTCATCGAATAGTCGAGCAGATTGTCGTTGCCCATGATGCCGGTGACCGACCCCGTCATCACGATCGAACCGCCCGCCTTCAGGTGCGGCACGGCGGCTTTCACCAGGTGGAAGTAGCCGTAGAGGTTGGTCTTTAGGGTGCGGTCGAAATGCTCGAGGGTCAGGTCCTCCAGCGCCTCCACATGCTCCTGGAAGGCGGCGTTGGGCACCACGACGTCCAGCCGGCCGAAGGCTTCGAGGGTTGCCTTGACCGCCGCCTCGGAGAAGGCAGGATCGGCGGCGTCGCCCTTGAGCACGATGGCGCGGCGGCCTTCGGCCTCGACCGCCTTCCTCGTGTCTTCCGCGTCCTTTTCCTCGTCGAGATGGCAGATGGCGACGTCGCAGCCCTCGCGGGCGAACAGCACCGCGACCGCCCGGCCGATGCCCGAATCCCCGCCAGTGACGATGGCGGCCATGCCGTCCAGCTTGCCTGAGCCCTTCCAGAAGGGCGCGTCGTACATCGGCGCGGGATCGAGCCTGAACTCCTCACCCGGCTTGCGCTGGTGCTGCTTCGAGAAGGGGGGCTCCGGATAGCGGCGGGCGCCGGCCTGCACCGCGCCCTCGTCGTCGCCTCCGCCCGCCCCCTTGGCGTCGATCTCCGCCTGGATCTTCCGTTCCTGATCGGCGATGCGGTCGGCGCGGGCTTCGAAACGGTCGTCCATCGGCGGTCTCCTTCGTCTGCATCGGAGAAGCGGTTGGAGCGTCGCGCCGTTCCCGCGCATTATGGTCGAGCCCCAGCGGAGGAGCCTCATGCCGGATGTCGACCTGAACGCCCTCGGAACCGCCGCCGGACCGCTGCAGACGTGGGTTCTGCCGGCCCTGCTCGGACTGGGCCTGGCCTCGGCCACCGGACTGCGCACCTTCCTGCCGCTGCTGATGCTGGCGCTGGCCGCGAAGTTCGAGTTGTTCGGCGTCCGGCTGATCGAACAGATGGACTGGCTCGTGTCGTGGCCGGCCGTCGCGGCGCTGGCCACGGCGACGGTCGCCGAGTTCGCCGGCGACAAGATCCCCGCCGTCGACCACGCGCTGAACGCGGTCGGCTACGTCACGCGTCCGGTGGCAGGCGCGGTCGCCGCGGGCAGCGTGTTCTGGGCGGTCGACCCGACCGCGGCGGCCGTCGCCGGGATCATCGTGGGGGCGCCGGCCGCCCTCGCCTTCAACGCCGCCCAGACCGGCGCCCGGGTCGGGTCCACCGCGACCACAGGCGGGCTGGGCAATCCGGTGGTGTCGCTGATCGAGGACGTGCTGGCCGTGCTGACGGTGCTCGTCGCCTTCCTGGTGCCGGTGCTCGTGCCGGTGCTGCTGATCGTTCTGGCGATCGTGGTGTTCCGGCTGGCCCGGCGGCTGCGCAACGGCGGAAGGACGCGACCGGCCTAAAGGGCGCGGCCGACGATGGCCTTCAGGGTCTCGGCCTTGGCGGGCAGGTCTGCGTGGAGTCGGGAGGCCAGCTCGCGGGCGCCGACCGGATAGGCGTCGCCGCCGTCGGCGATCTCTTTCGCCATGGCTGAGGCCTGCAGCAGCACCTTCTCCAGCGCCTCGACCTGTTCCACGGCGAGGGCGCGCGCCTCGAGCTGCAGCCGCTTCACGCGTTCGGAGGTGGTCTCCGGCTGACGCATGAGATCGTAGACGGCGGCCTCGGACGGGACGAGACGGAGGTCGGGTTTGGCGGGCGGACTCTTGGGCATAGTGGGACTCCTGTCCAGCCAATGCGAAGCGGGGCCGCAGCGTTCCCGACGGCGGCGCCGTTAACCGCGGACAGAAGTCGGGTTGTGTCCTGCGCGCATCAGTCGCGTCAGGCGGCGGAGCGTTGCGAGGCCCGGGCCTCCGCCTCCCGCACCGCCTCGACCGCGCGATCCAGCACCTCCAGCCCGGCGCCCGGTCGCACCGACTCCACGGTCAGGATGCGGCGGAAGGCGCGGGCCCCCGCCCGGCCGTGCATGAGACCGAGCATGTGCCGGGTCATGGCCGGAAGGTGGACGCCCTCGGCCAGCCGGGCGGCCATGTAGGGGCGATAGCGCGCGATCGCCTCGAAGGCGTCGACGTCGCCGGTCGCGGCCCCGAAAAGGCGGCGGTCAGCCTGACCCAGGATGGCCGGCTCGTGATAGGCGGCGCGGCCCAGCATGACGCCGTCCAGCTGCACGCCGTCGGCGGCGTCGAGATGGGCCTCGGCCTCGTCGAGCGAGGCGACGCCCCCGTTGAGGCTGATCGACAGATGCGGTCGCTCCCGCTTCAGGCGGCGGACGAGGCCGTAGTCGAGCGGCGGCACATCGCGGTTCTCCTTGGGCGAGAGGCCCTGCAGCCAGGCCTTGCGGGCGTGGATGACGAAGACCTCGACGCCGGCAGCCGCGCAGGCGTCGACGAGGGCGAACAGGGCGACTTCGGGGTCCTGGTCGTCGACGCCGATGCGGCACTTGACCGTGGCCGGAACGGACACCGCCTCGTCGATCGCCGCCATGCACTCGGCGACCAGCGCCGGCTCCTGCATCAGGCAGGCCCCGAACCGGCCCGACTGCACCCGGTCTGACGGGCAGCCGACGTTGAGATTGATCTCGTCGTAGCCGAAGCCCTCGCCGATGCGGGCCGCCTCGGCCAGCTCCCGCGGATCGGAGCCGCCCAGTTGCAGCGCCACGGGGTGCTCGACCGGGTCGAAGCCCAGCAGACGCTGGCGGTCGCCATGGATCACTGCCGGCGCGGTGACCATCTCGGTGTAAAGCAGCGCCCGGGTCGTGAGGGCGCGATGGAACGCCCGGCAATGCCGGTCGGTCCAGTCCATCATCGGGGCGATCGAGAGGCGGCGGTCCATCGGGCGCGGTCCATACACTGAAACGGCGGCGGGACGCCAATCGGGGAACCCCCGCCGTTCAGCCCGTGTTTCCGGAGCAACCCCACGGAGGAAACCATGATCAGAACGCTTCTCGCCGGCGCCGCGTGCGCCGCCCTTCTGGCGGCCTGCCAGCAGGAACGCAGCCCCGAGGTCGTCGACAAGGCCCAGGACATGGCGGCCGCGCCGGTCGGCCAGGTGTCCGCAGCCACCATGGGCGCCAACACCCAGGCCGGCTACATCTCCAACGCCGCCATGGGCGACATGTACGAGATCATGGCCGCCGACATCGCCCTCGAGCGCACCCAGAACGCCCAGGTCCGCGAGCTGGCCCAGATGATCAAGACCGATCACACGGCCGCGTCCAACGCCATGAAGGCCCTGCTGCCGCAGGCGGCGCCGGACGCCCAGGTCCCGAACGCCCTGGACGAACGCCGCCAGGGCATGATCGACAACCTGCGCTCGGCCTCGGCGGAGAACTTCGATCGCACCTGGGTCGATCAGCAGGTGGCGGCGCACCAGGAAGCCGTGACCCTGCACGGCGGCTTCCAGGACCAGGATTCCCCGCTCGCCGCACACGCCCGTTCGGTGCTGCCCAAGATCCAGGCCCACCTCGAGCGCGCGCAGCAGGTCCAGAGCGCGATGTAATCAACCGCCTCTGCGGGCGGACCGGGCCGGCGCCTCAGACGCCGGCCTTTTCGCGTTCATCGTCCCCGGCCAGCGCCTCGGCGGCCTCCTCGTTGAGCGCCCGACCCTCGCGGCGCGGACGGACCCAGGGCTCGGGACGGGTGGTGGCGATGTTGCCGCGCATCAGGTGGCGGCCGGCGGTGATGTCGCCCTCCGCCAGCTGCAGGGTGAAGCGCTCCTCGTCCCGCCGCCGCACCTCGGCGAGGGTTTCGTCCACTTGGTCGTGACTGAAGCCGAGGTCGAGCAGCACCCCGCGGCTGAACACCAAGGCGCTCTCGAAGGTCTCCCGGATCTGGAACTCGACTCCGGCCTGGACCAGGCGGATGGCGTGGCCGCGGTCGAAGGCGCGGACGAACAGTTTGGTCAGTGGGAACTCGGCCTTGACCAGTTCGACGATGCGGTCGGCGACTTCGGGCCGGTCGACGCAGACGAGGATGGTCTCGGCCTCGCCGGCGCCGGAGGCGCGCAGCACGTCCAGCCGGGCCCCGTCGCCGTAGTAGACCTTGAAGCCGAAATCGCCAGCCGCCTGGATCATCTCGACGTCGAGGTCGATGATCGACACGTCCACGTCGCGGGCCAGCAGCGGCTGCGACACCACCTGGGCGAAGCGGCCGAAGCCGATGATCAGCACCCGCTCGCGCAGGTCGCGGACCCGGTCGACCCCGTCGGCCGCGTCGGGGTCGATCGTCTCCGCCGGCATGAGGCGGCCGACCGCCAGCGCGGTCAGGGGCGTCAGCACCATCGACAGGATGACGATCGCGGTGGCCGAGGCGGCGATACGGGCGTCGAACAGCCCGGCGGACAGGGCGGCGGCGTAGAGCACGAAGGCGAACTCGCCGCCCTGGGCGAACAGCACGGCCCGCTCGACCGCCTCGCGCTCGCGGGCGCGGAACAGGCGGGCGACGCCGTAGATGGCCACGGCCTTGACCGCCATGAAGGCGATGACGCCGCCGACGATCACCTGCCAGTCGGCGAGCACCACGCCGAGGTCCAGAGACATGCCGACGCTGAGGAAGAACAGGCCCAGCAGGATGGCGCGGAACGGCTCGACGTCGGCCTCCAGCTGGTGGCGGAAGCTGGACTCCGACAGCAGCACCCCGGCGAGAAAGGCGCCCATGGCCATGGACAGGCCGCCGAGGTTCATCAGCCAGGCGGCCCCGACCACGACCAGCAGGGCGGCGGCGGTCATCACCTCGCGGCCGCCGTAGCGGGCGAGGATGCGGAACACCGGGTTCATCAGGTAGCGGCCGGAGACGAAGACCAGCACCACCGCGCCCGCCGCCAGGCCGAGGGTCCGCCACAAGGGCGGGCCCGCCTCGCCGGCCAGCCCCATCGCCGAGGCCAGCACCGCGACCACCGCCAACAGCGGCACGATGGCCAGGTCCTCGAGCAGCAGGATCGAGACGGCGCGCTGGCCCCCGGGCGAGGCCAGCTCGCCGCGCTCGTCGAGCATCTGCATGATCACGGCGGTGGAGCTGAGCACGAAGCCGGAAGCCACGACGAAGGCGACGGGCACGCTGAGTCCGGCCGCCATGCCGGTGAGGGTCAGCAACAGGCTGGCCGCCGCCACCTGGGCGGCGCCGAGGCCGAAGATCTCCCGCCGGAGTCCCCACAGGCGGGACGGGCGCATCTCCAGTCCGATGATGAACAGGAAGATGACCACGCCAAACTCAGCGACGTGGAGGATGGTCTCCGGCTCGCGGAACAGGCCGACGCCGAAGGGGCCGATGGCGAGGCCGGCGGCGAGATAGCCGAGGACCGATCCCAGCTTGAGCCGACGGAACAACGGCACGGCGACCACGGCCGCGCCCAGCAGGGCCGCGACGTGTCCCAGCTCCAGTCCGCCGGTCGGTTCCGCCATGGCCGCCCCCTCTGTTCGAGATCGTGCATAGTGAGGGCCCGGCCCGCCGGACGCCAGCCCAGGCATCAGGCTTCGTCAGGGGCCATGGACGCGGTTTGGGCCGATGCTGCGTCATCCGATGTCCAGCAATCGACGGGAGTTCGACGATGACCCAGGATCGCGCCAAGGCCGCCGTGGCCGCTCTGCTCTGTCTGGCGCTGGCGGCGCCGGCGACGACGGGACCGGCTGTCGC
>JAFAEC010000097.1 GCA_023424215.1 Pseudomonadota bacterium | reverse complement strand
GCCGGCGGCGAAGTGACGCTGCGCAACCGCGCGGGCGGCGGCCTCGTGGCCCGCCTCGCCCTGCCCCTGGCCGTCTGACGCACGCTCGGGCAAGCGTTACAGTCAATCACGCCTTGTTACAGGCGCGGGGTTGAATCCCCGCGCCGCCGGTTCCATTGAAGCGCCAACCACAAACCCCCCGCTCCAGGAGCCCGCCCCATGACCGTCCGCGTCGCCATCAATGGTTTCGGCCGCATCGGCCGTCTCGTCCTGCGCTCGATCGTCGAGCATGGCCGCAAGGACATCGAGGTGGTGGCGATCAACGACCTGGGCCCGGTGGCCACCAACGCCCACCTGCTGCGCTACGACTCGGTGCACGGCCGCTTCCCCGGCACGGTCGAGAGCGGCGAGGACTGGATCGACGTCGGGACCGGCAAGATCAGGGTCACGGCGATCCGCAATCCGGAAGAGCTGCCGCACAAGGACCTCGGCGTCGACATCGCCATGGAGTGCACCGGCCTGTTCACCTCGAAGGACAAGGCCTCGGCGCACCTGAAGGCCGGCGCCAAGCGCGTGCTGGTCTCGGCCCCGGCCGACGGCGCCGACAAGACCATCGTCTACAAGGTCAACCATGAGACCCTGACGGCCGACGACATCGTCGTCTCGAACGGCAGCTGCACCACCAACGCCCTGGCCCCGGTCGCCAAGGTGCTGCACGACCTGTTCGGCATCGAGCGCGGCTACATGACCACCATCCACGCCTACACCGGCGACCAGCCGACGCTGGATACGATGCACAAGGACCTGTACCGCGCCCGCGCGGCGGCCCTGTCGATGATCCCGACCTCGACCGGCGCGGCCAAGGCGCTGGGCCTGGTCCTGCCGGAGCTGAAGGGCAAGCTGGACGGCTCGTCGATCCGCGTGCCGACCCCGAACGTCTCGGTCGTCGACCTGAAGGTCGTGGCCGGCCGCGAGGTGACGGTCGAGGAGATCAACAAGGCGCTTCAGGCCGCCGCCGACGGCCCGATGAAGGGCGTGCTGCACACCACCATGGATCCGGTGGTGTCGATGGACATGAACCACGTCGCCGCCTCCTCGACCGCCGCCCTGCCGCAGACCCAGGTGGTCGACGGCAAGCTGGCCCGGGTGCTGAGCTGGTACGACAACGAGTGGGGCTTCGCGACGCGGATGAGCGACACCGCGCTGGTGATGGCGAAGTTCCTCTAAGACGCAGCGTCTCCTCCCTGTCACGCAGTGATGGGGAGGGGGACCGCGGACCGGTGGAGAGACTCTTTCCGCCGCACCCAACCTGGGGCCGGCAGCCCCTCCGTCACGACGCGCAGGCGCGTCGCGCCACCTCCCCATCGCTGCACGACGGGGAGGAGACAGGAGACGCACATGACCTTCCGCACCCTCGACGACGCCCGTGGCCTTGGCGGCAAGACCGCGCTGATGCGCGTGGACTTCAATGTGCCGATGGAGGACGGGCGGGTGACCGACGACACCCGGCTGCGGGCGGCGGTCCCGACCATCCAGCGGCTGCGCGACGCCGGCGCCAAGGTGGCCCTGCTGGCCCACTTCGACCGGCCCAAGGGCCAGCGCGTGCCGTCGATGAGCCTGGAGCAGGTGGTCGACGAGCTGTGCGAGGTGCTGGGCGCGCCGGTGCAGTTCGCGCCGGACTGCGTCGGGCCGGAGGCGAAGGCGGCGCTGGACGATCTCGCCTACGGCGGCGTCATCCTGCTGGAGAACGTCCGCTTCCACGCCGGCGAGGAGAAGAACGATCCGGCCTTCGCCGCGCAGCTGGCGGAGCTGGGCGACATCTACGTCAACGACGCCTTCTCGGCGGCGCACCGGGCGCACGCCTCGACCGAGGGGCTGGCGCGCCTGCTGCCCGCCTATGCGGGGGAGTCGATGCGGCGCGAGCTGGAGGCGCTGGACAAGGCGCTGGGCGCGCCGGTCAAGCCGGTACTTGGCATCGTCGGCGGGGCCAAGGTTTCGACCAAGCTGGACCTGCTGAAGAACCTGGTCGGCAAGCTGGACCGGCTGGCCATCGGCGGCGGCATGGCCAACACCTTCCTGTTCGCGCAAGGCGTCGACATCGGCGGTTCGCTGGCCGAGCGCGACATGGCCGACACCGCGCGCGAGATCCTCGCCGAGGCCGAGGCTAGGGGTTGCGAGATCCTGCTGCCGCGCGACGTGGTGGTGGCGACCGACCTGAAGCCCGGCGTCGAGACCCGCACCGTCCTGGCGCGCGAGGAGATCGCGGAGGACGAGAAGATCCTCGACGCCGGCCCGCTGACCGTCGAGGCGCTGGTCAAGGCGATGGCCCTGTCGCGCACCCTGATCTGGAACGGGCCGCTGGGCGTGTTCGAGGTCCCGCCGTTCGACGCCGCGACCGTCAAGGCGGCGCAGGCGGCGGCCGAGCTGGCGAAGAGCGGGGCGATCACGGCCGTGGCCGGCGGCGGCGACACGGTGGCGGCGCTGCACCACGCGGGCGTGGCCGACGACATGACCTTCGTGTCGACCGCGGGCGGGGCCTTCCTCGAATGGATGGAAGGCAAGCCCCTGCCCGGCGTCGAGGCCCTGCGCGCCTGAGGCTTGCGCGGGGCGGCGCAAAGCCGCTGTAACAATGCGTGACTTCGGGCGTGGAGGGGGCTAGATGACCCCCCAACAACAGGCTCGAGGAGGCACTCATGGATCTGGCGGCGCTCAACGCGGTGGCCGAGGCGATGGTCACGCCCGGCAAGGGCATTCTGGCGGCCGACGAGTCCACCGGCACGATCAAGAAGCGCTTCGACGCGATCGGTGTCGAGAACACCGAGGAGAACCGCCGCGACTACCGCGAGTGCCTGTTCCGCTCGGAGCAGACGATGCGCGAGCACATCTCGGGCGTGATCCTGTTCGAGGAGACCCTGTACCAGGACGGCAAGGACGGCACCCCGCTGGTCGACCTGATCAAGGCCGCGGGCTCGATCCCGGGCATCAAGGTCGACAAGGGCGCCACCAAGATGGCGGGCTTCCCCGGCGAGACGGTGACCAAGGGCCTCGACGGGCTGTCGAAGCGCGTGCGGGCCCACTACGAGCGCGGCGCCCGCTTCGCCAAGTGGCGGGCGGTGATCGACATCGCCGACGGCATTCCGACCTGGGGCGCGGTGAAGGCCAACGCCCACGCCCTGGCCCGCTACGCCCGCATCTGCCAGCAGGAGCAGGTGGTGCCGATCGTCGAGCCGGAGGTGCTGATGGACGGCGCCCACGACATCGACCGCTGCGACGAGGTCACCCGCTGGACCCTGCAGACGGTGTTCCAGGAGTTGTACGAGCAGCGCGTGGCGCTGGAGGGCATCATCCTGAAGCCCAACATGGTGATCTCGGGCAAGGGCTCGCGGCGCCAGGCCACCGTGCAGGAGGTGGCCGAACGCACCATCGCCGCGCTCAAGGCCACCGTGCCGTCGGCGGTGCCGGGCATCGCCTATCTGTCGGGCGGCCAGACCGACGAGCAGGCCACGGCCCACCTCGACGCCATGAACAAACTCGGCGGCTTCCCCTGGAAGATGACCTTCTCCTACGGCCGCGCCCTCCAGGCCGCGCCGCAGCGGGCCTGGTCCGGCAAGGCCGAGAACGCCGTGGCCTGCCAGGAGGCCTTCCACCACCGCGCCCGCATGAACGGCCTGGCCTCGCTGGGCCAGTGGGAGCAGGCGCTGGAGAAGAAGGCGGCCTGATCCACGCCGGCGCAGGGGGAGCCGACCGGCCTCCCCTGCCCCCCGCCGGTCAGCGGTATCGCGACTCCATTCGCCAGCGCACATCGCGGGCGCGTTCCTCAGCGTCGTCGAGTTCGCGCTGGGCGCGACGCCACTCGCGCTCGGTGTCCTCCCGCTCGCGACGCAGCTCGCGGATGCGGTTGCGGATGACGTCACGCTCGGCGTCGGTGAGCCCCTCGGCCCGCAGCTCGCGCTGCTTGGCGTCGATCTTGTCGTCCAGCTCCTCGAGCCTGTAGGCGTTGCTGTCGATGCGGCTGCGCGCTTCCGCCACCGCCTGCTCAGCCAGATGGACGACCCGCCCGTCCTCGTAGGCGATCACGAAGTCGCGCTCGACCCCGGCGGGGCAGACGCCCGCATAGCTTCCACCCTGGGCCCCCACCCGGAAGCCGTTGTCGATGGTGCAGTAGCGCAGCACGCCGTCGTTCCAGCCCGCGCGATAGGCGGCGTCGTCCGGGACCACGCCATGCTTGACGCAGGCCTCGGCATGCTCGCCCAGCCGGCTCATGGCGTAGCCGGCCGTTCCGTCCGAGAAGCCCTGCCCGACCCAATCCCCGGCCAGGCACTGTTCCTCGCTCATCGTGGCGCAGCTGCCGAGCCCGACGGCCAGCGCCGCGAGCGCGGCGGCAGACAGGATGGTCCGCATCGTTTCTCTCCCCCGAAAGATCGTTAACCTTTGCCTCAAGCTTGACCGTTGGGGAAGCCCCGCGTTGACCGGATGAGCGACAGTCATGCAAGACGGAGCGGCGCCGGGCGGCGGCGGCGGAGCTGGTCGTGTCCGACGAACCCCTGATCACCGAAGACGACGAGCCGACGGTGCTCGAGGCCCGGATCGCGGACGGGGGCGGGCGGCTGGACAAGGCTCTGGCAGAAGCGCTACCCGAGCTGTCCCGGGCCCGGCTGCAGGCGCTGCTGGCCGGCGGGTCTGTGAGTCGAGACGGGGTCACGGTCTCCGCCGGATCCGCGAAGGCCGCGCCCGGACTCTACTCGGTGGTCCTGCCCCCGATCATCCCCGCCGACCCGCGGCCGGAAGCCCTCCCGCTGACCATCCTCTTCGAGGACGACGACCTGATCGTCATCGACAAGCCGGCGGGCATGGCGGCGCATCCCGGCCCCGGCTGCGAGACCGGCACCCTGGTCAACGCCCTGCTGCACCACTGCGGCGCCAGCCTCTCCGGCATCGGGGGCGTGGCCCGGCCGGGCATCGTGCACCGGCTCGACAAGGACACCTCGGGCGTGATGGTCGCCGCCAAGTCGGATCGAGCCCACGCAGGACTGTCGGCGCTGTTCGCCGCCCACGACATCGAGCGCACCTACATCGCCCTCACCCGCGGCGCGCCCTCGCCGGCGAGCGGGCGGATCGAGACCCTGATCGGGCGCTCGTCCTCGGATCGCAAGAAGATGGCGGTGCTGCGCTCGGGCGGCCGCAACGCGATCACCGACTATGTCGTCGAGGCCGTGTTCGGTGCGCCCGTCAAGGCCGGCGCAGCCCCGATGGCGGCGCGGGTCGCCTGCACCCTGCACACCGGCCGCACCCACCAGATCCGCGTACACCTCGCCTCGAAGGGCGCGCCGATCCTTGGCGACCCCGTGTACGGCTCGGGCAGTCCGGCGGCGCCGGTGCGCGCCGCCATCGAGGCGGCCGGGCTGAAGCGTCAGGCCCTGCACGCCGCGGTGCTCGGTTTCGTCCATCCGGTGACGGGCGAAACGCTGAGGTTCGAGACCGCTCCGCCGGCCGACATGCGCGCGCTGGAGGACGGGCTGGCCCGCCTCTGACGGGGTGCCTCCAAGTCAGTCTTGATTAAGGACTGACTATGGGATATACGAAGCATCATTCGGTGCAGTGGCGCGGGGGCAACGGTCACGCTTTCCTGTGACGATCCGCCTCTGACGAAGGCGGAAACCCGATCCTATCTCACCGGTTGAGGGGCGAGACGCCGGCGCACATCCGTGGCCGACGCCGCAGGGCCCGCTCGTTACTTTTGGTCGGAGGGACCACATGGCTGCTACCAGATCGCTCGCGGTGATGTCGCCTGAACAGGGACTGTCGCGATACCTGACGGAAATCCGCAAGTTTCCGATGCTGACCAAGGACGAGGAGTTCATGCTCGCCAAGCGCTGGTCGGAGCACCAGGACCCCGAGGCCGCGCACCGCCTCGTCACCTCGCACCTGCGCCTCGTGGCCAAGATCGCCATGGGCTATCGCGGCTACGGCCTGCCGATCGGCGAAGTGATTTCCGAGGGCAACGTCGGCCTGATGCAGGCGGTCAAGAAGTTCGACCCGGACAAGGGCTTCCGCCTGGCGACCTACGCCATGTGGTGGATCCGCGCGTCGATCCAGGAATACATCCTGCGCAGCTGGTCGCTCGTGAAGATGGGCACCACCGCGGCGCAGAAGAAGCTGTTCTTCAACCTGCGCAAGGCCAAGAGCCAGATTTCGGCCTTCGAGGACGGCGACCTGCGTCCCGAGCACGTCGAGTCGATCGCCACCAAGCTGGGGGTGACCCAGCAGGACGTTATCGACATGAATCGCCGGCTGGGCGGCGACGCCTCGCTGAACGCCCCGCTGCGCGCCGACGGCGAAAGCGAGTGGCAGGACTGGCTGGCCGACGACACCGCCGTGTCGCAGGAAACCCAGCTCGCCGAGGACGAGGAGAAGTCGATCCGCATGGGCCTGCTGCAGGAGGCCATGGAGGAGCTGACCGACCGCGAGAAGCACATCCTGACCGAGCGCCGCCTGAAGGACGATCCGGTGACCCTCGAGGAGCTCGCCGGTCAGTATGGCGTCTCGCGCGAACGCGTGCGTCAGATCGAGGTGCGCGCCTTCGAGAAGCTACAGAAGGCCATGCGTGCCGCGGCCGAGGAGCGCAATCTGGTCGACGCCTGACGCGTCGTCGAGCGGCGCACGCGAGGAAGGCGGGCTTTCAGCCCGCCTTTTTCATGGGCTCGGCCTGGTGCATCGCCAGCAGGCCCCCGATCGGCGCTGAAAGCGTCGCCTTGGTGGCGGGCCCGGAGGCGAGGCTGACTTCCAGCGCCCCGACCGCCACCGCCAGCCGCGAGTCCGAGACCTTCATCGCCACGGCCTTCAGGGCGGACGCCTGTTCGCGGATGGCGCGGACAGCCTGCATCGGATCCCGGTCGAACTGGTCGAGCGCCGAGGCGAGGATCCGCATGGCCTGGTCCTTGGCGGCCGCTATCGCCTCGGCCCCGTTGACGGGACGGTCGCTTCGACGCTTGCCGGGGCCCGCGTATTCGCCGGAGTTGAACCGCCGACGATCGGGGCCGACGTATTCGACGGCCTCGACCCAGTCGCGCGGCTTGAGGGCGACGTTCTCGACCCGGCGCTGCAGATCGGCGCTGGTGAAGGGCTTGCGGAGGAATTCATGCACGCCGGCGTCGCGCGCGCCGAGGATGCTGGAGGCGGTCGCCTCCGCCGTCACCATGATTATGGGCGCCCGGCGACAGGGCAGGTCGGACCGGCGCAACCGTCGCGCCAGCGTTTCGCCGTCCAGTCCCGGGCCGGAATGCTCGATGAAGATGATGCCGGGCTCAAGAGCCGCGGCAGTCTTCAGGGCGCGGCTGTCCGTCGCCTCGACCGCGATTTCGCGCGCGCCGAGGGCCTTCATGAGGTCGGTGAGGAGTCGGGCGGCGTGCGCGTTCGGGTCCACGATCAGGACCCGTTTCGTCACCGGCTCGAGCCGGGCCAGAAGGCGATGATCGACAGCAAACACGCGGAACCTCCCACCTCCCGGACCAATGACAGGACAGGGTTAAGGCGGCTTGAACGCTGCAAAGCTTGCTTCAGCCCTGGAACGGATCGCGCATCAGGATGGTGTCGTCGCGCTCCGGGCTGGTGGAGAGCAGGGCCACCGGCGCGCCGACCAGCTCCTCGATCCGCCGAACATACTTCACCGCGTTGGCGTTGAGGTCCTTGAAACTGCGGGCCGAGGCCGTGCTCTCGCTCCAGCCCTCGAGTTCCTCGAACACGGGCTCCGCGGCGGCCTGCTCCCTGAGACTGGACGGCAGATAGTCGAGCACGCGGTCGCCGACCCGGTAGCCGACGCAGACCTTCAGCGTCTTGAGCCCGTCGAGGACGTCCAGCTTGGTGAGAGCGATCCCGTCAATGCCGTTGATCGCCACCGACTGGCGCACCAGCACGGCGTCGAACCATCCGCAGCGCCGCGCGCGGCCGGTGTTCACCCCGACCTCGCGACCCACCGTCGCCAGATGCTCGCCCACCTCGTCGTGCAGTTCGCAGGCGAACGGCCCCTCGCCGACACGGGTAGTGTAGGCCTTCACGATGCCGAGCACATAGCCGACGCCCTTCGGCCCGACGCCCGAGCCCGCCGCCGCCTGACCGGCGACGGTGTTGGAGCTGGTCACATAGGGATAGGTGCCGTGGTCGACGTCGAGGAAGGCGCCCTGGGCGCCCTCGAACAGGACGCGCTTGCCGACCTTCTGGGCCTCGTCGAGCAGCTTCCACGCCGGCTTCACATACGGAAGGATCTTCGGCGCGATCTCCAGCAACTGGGCCAGCAGGACTTCGGGGTCGATCGGCTCCAGTCCGAGCCCCGCGCGCAGCGGGTCGTGGTGCGACCTCAGTCGGTCGATCTTGACCTTCAGATCGTCGGCGTCGGCGAGGTCGCAGACCCGGATCGCCCGACGGCCCACCTTGTCCTCATAGGCCGGTCCGATGCCGCGCCCCGTGGTGCCGATGCGCGCGCCCGGCGCGCTGGCCGCGGCTTCGCGGGCCACGTCGAGCGCCGGATGCACGGGCAGGATCAGACAGGCGTTGTCGGCGATGGTGAGGACGTCGGGGGTGATGGCCACGCCCTGCGCCTCGATCTTCCCGATCTCGGCGACGAGATGCCAGGGATCGACGACGACGCCGTTGCCGATGATCGACGGCTTGCCCTGCACCACGCCGGAGGGCAGCAGGGCCAGCTTGTAGACCTTGCCGTCGACGACGAGGGTGTGCCCGGCGTTGTGGCCGCCCTGGAAACGGACGACCATGTCCGCCCGGTTCGACAGCCAGTCGACGATCTTGCCCTTGCCTTCGTCGCCCCACTGGGCGCCGACCACCGCCACGTTCGCCAAGACGCTTCTCCGCCGATCCGACTTCCGGAATGCGGGCGCAGCCTATAGCGGCGGAATCGTCGGGTGTCCTCCCGGCGTCGGGATTATTCGGCCATCGCCGCGTCGAACGCCCAGTCGAGCCACGGCGTCAGCGCCTCGATGTCGGCCGTGTCGACCGTGCAGCCGCACCAGATGCGCAGGCCTGCCGGGGCGTTGCGGTGGCTCTCGATATCGAAGGCCGCGCCTTCCTCCTCGACCAGCGCCTTCATGCGCCGGACCAGCCGCTGTCGCGCCGGCTCGTCCATGGCGGCGACGCGGGGGTCGACGATCTTCAGGCACACCGAGGTGGTCGAGCGAACGGCCGCGTCGCTGGCCAGATAATCGATCCAGCCGGTCCGTCGGACCCAGGCGTCAAGGGCGGCCGCATTCGCGTCGGTCCGCGCGATCAGCGCCTCGAGGCCGCCGGCGGCGAGACCCCACTCCACGGCGTCGATCCAGTCCTCGATGGTCCAGACCGAGAAGGTGTTGATCATCGATCCGGTCGCCAGGGTCCGGTCAAAGCCGTTGGCGTCTCGCAGGCGCAGCACCTTGGGCACAGGCCGGAGCGGTGCATAGCGGTCCAGCCGCGCCACCGCCCGGGGCGACAACGCCGCCACGCCCAGCCCCGCCTCGCCGCCGAGGGCCTTCTGGAAGCTGAAGGTGACCACGTCCAGCCGGTCCCAGGGCAACGGCATGGCGAAGGCGGCGGAGGTGGCGTCGCAGATCACCAGTCCCTCGCGGTCCGCCGCGATCCAGTCTCCGCCCGGTACGCGCACGCCGGAGGTCGTGCCGTTCCACGGCAGGACCAGATCCTTGGCGGGGTCGACGCGCGACACGTCGGGAAATTCGCCGTAGGGCGCCGTCAGCACCTCCGGGTCGAGACCCAGATGATCGCGAATGTCCGTCGCCCAGACCTGGCCGAAGTTCTCGAAGGCGAGCACCTGTACGGGCCGCTCGCCCAGCATGGACCACAGTGCCGCCTCGACCGCCCCCGTATCGGACCCCGGCACGTAGACCACCTGCCAGTCGGGGGGGACCTGCAGCAAATCGCGCGTGAGCCGCAGCCCGTGAGCGAACCGCGCCACCACCTCCGGGGCCCGGATGCCCCGCCCGAGAAGTTCGTGCGGCAGGCTCTGGCTCGACCATCCCGGCCGCTTCGCCGTCGGTCCGGAAGAGAACCACGGCCGCGCCGGCTTCAGGTTCGGTCGGTTGGCCATCAGTCGCGGAACGGCCTGATCGGCCCCTTGTCGCGCACGTTCTGGGCCCATTTGTTGAGGGCCGGGTCGTCGTCCTCGGGCAGGACGATCATCAGACGGGCCAGGAGATCGCCGCGCTTGCCGCCTGCATAGGCGCCCCGTCCCTTGAGCCGCAGAATCTTGCCCGAACTCGAGCCCTTCGGGATCGTCACGCTGACCGTGCCCTCGGGCGTCCTGACCGGCGTCTTGCCGCCCAGCAAGGCGTCCGCCAGGGCGACCGGCAGGTCCATGCTGAGATCCGCGCCGTCGCGGCTGAAGACCGGATGCGGCGCCAGCCGCAGTTCGATCAGCGCGTCGCCGTTCTCGCCGCCTCGCCCGGGAGCGCCCTGTCCTTTCAGGCGAATGACCTGCCCGTCCGCCGCGCCCTTCGGAATGGCGACGTCCAGCATCCGTCCGTCCGAGAACTGGATGCGCCGGGTGGCCCCGCTGATCGAATCCTCCAGGCTGATCTCCAGCGTCGCCCTGACATCCGGGCCCCGTGCGCTGAAGCCGCCGCGGCCAGGACGGGCGCCGCCGCCGAACATTCCCCCGAGGATGTCGTCCAGGTCGATGTTCTCGAAACCGCCCCGCGCGCCGCCGGCTCCGAACGGGCTCTGGCCGAAACCGCCTCCGCCGCCGCGGGGGCCGCCGAAGCCGCGAAACTGCTCGCGCCCTTCCGCGTCGATCTCGCCGCGATCGAACTTGGCCCGCTTCTCGGCGTCCCCGAGCAGGTCGAAGGCGGCCGTCACCCGCTTGAACCGGTCCTCCGCCGCCTTGTCCCCGGGGTTCTTGTCAGGGTGGAGATCCTTGGCGAGCTTGCGGAACGCCTTCTTGATTTCGTCCTGGCTCGCGCCCCGGGCTACGCCGAGTTCCTTGTAGGGATCGCCCGCCACTCGAATGTCGCTCCGTTGGGCCGCCGCCCGTCCATCACAGAGCTTTCAGTTAGGGCATCGCCGCCGTTCCGCAAAGGCGCCGCGACACGTTCACCCCGGGCGCGCTTCTGATTCCAGCCCCCAGCCCCAGGCTTCGCCCCACTGGCTGACAGCGAAGCGGGCCCCGTCCGGGCCATCCGGAAAATCGGCGGCGACCTCGGCAGCCGGGTAGAGGGCCTGGGTTCCGGCCACCTCAAACAAGCGCATCTCGCCCCCGACGCCCAGAACCCGCACCCTGAACCTGAGCGGATCCGCCAGGGGCGGCTCTCCCGACCACCGGTCGCCGTCGAGGCGATGCCGAGCGATCCAGCTGAGATCGAAGCCGCCGTCCATCCGGGCCGCGGCGCGGACGTGAGCGGGGCTCCAGGGTCGCGCCCCAGCGCCCCTCGCCGCCCACACCGCCTGGCCGAAACGCGGCCCGCCGGCCGGGAGCCCGAGCGGACCGGCTCGCCAGACCAGCGGCAGATCCCGCTCGGCCGGCGGCGAGTCCACCCGCTGCGGCTGCGCATCCAGCATCACGCAGAGGGCGTCCGCGGGGGCGCCCGCGGCCGCCGTCCCCTGCTGCCCCCGCAACAGGCCCGACAACCGCCACACGTCCCCGCCGACCAATTCGGCCCAGCGGAACTGGACCAGCTCCCACTCCCCTTCTCCGGCCTCGACGAGCAAGGCGTTCGCGCCGGCGAGGATCGCGTCCGCGGATCGGCTTTGCGGCGCCCGGCCTTCGATCCGGAGGAACAGGGCGTTGGCATGGTCCCAGCGGTGTCGGACGCCGGGCGCCAGCGGCTCAGTCAGCCGGCCGACCGCGGCTGGCTCTTCCACCTCTACCCGCATCGTCAGCGCGTCCGCCGCCGGACCGGCCAGCACTTGCATCGCCGTCCACGGGTCGGCAGCCACCACCGCCAGCGGTCGGTGGTCGGCTTCGGCCCCAGGGAGCGGAGGCGGCTCGATGAAGCGGAAGAAGGGCGCTCCGGTCGTCGCGACGGGCTCCGGCGCGGCGGGAGATCCATCGTCCCGCTCCGCGAGAGGGCGGACCACGGGCTCGAGTACGGCCGATGGCGTTTCGTCGAGGTCCATCCTGGTCACCCGCCAGTCGCCGGCGCGCAGATCAACGGAGACGACGTCGCCGGCCTCCAGCCGCAGGGCGTCCAGCGGCCCGGGGTGGAGCGTGAGCGTCTCGCCGCCCGCCACCCCGAGCGCCCGGGCGGCGGCTCTCCGGGCGGTCGCGCCCGAGCATACAGCCGGCAAATCGAGGTCCAGCCCATCGCCCTCGCCTGCGTTCCGGACGCTCTCGGCGCCGGTCCGGTATTCGCGGTCGCCATCGATGAAGCGCACCCGCACTATGGCCGGCGGCGTCTCGAGTTTCCGCGTGGCCCGAACGCCGCTCCCCTCGTCGGGCAAGGCCAGTCCGTCGGAGGCCAGCGATATTGCCGACGCCTCCTCGCCTCGCACCGTCACCCGCCCGCCCCGCTCCGACAGCGTCAGCTCCAGTGCCTGGACCAGGGGCGCGAGGGCGTCGCGCGTCCGCATCGGGCGATCGATCACATAACCGGAGACCCCACCGGGGGTCCCCGCCACCTCGAACATATCGCTCGTCAATCCGCCGCGTCGCAGGATGGCCGCGATCAGGTCGTCCGCATCTCCCGCCAGTCGGCCGTTCAGCCAGTGGCCGGTGCGCCAGGCCGACGCGTCGGCCCAGACATCCGCGCGCCCGGGGAAGGCAGGCCACGGCCGGGCGTCCCAGCACCAGGCGTCGGCGGCGGCCAGCATCGGACCTCCGTAGACCGGCGAAACGGGATTGTTCGCCGCGAAGTGCGCCAGCACGGCCTCCAGCGCCCGGCGCTGCATCCGGTCGTCGCGCGCGCCCGTCGAACTCGGGGGCAGCGCGCTCTCGGCGCTCTTCGGATCGAGGAACAGATTGGGCGCGTTGCCGCCTCGATCGACCGCGGCGCAACCGAATTCGGTCAGGCGAACCGGCTTCAGGCCGGGAACCCACGCCGTCGGCTGACCCATGCGCACCCCGCCCGGACGGTCATAATGCCAATTGCTCCACCAGCCGGCGATGTCCTTGACCCGGAACACCCAGTCCTCGCTGTGGGCCGTGTCGACGATCGGGGTCCGCACCTGGGCCGCGGCGTCCTCCCCGCAAGCGTACCACCAGGCCCAGCCTTCGCCGCCGGCGAGCTGGGCCGCGAGGTAGGCCGGATCGTCCGGCCCGTCGTACGCGGCGGCGTCCAGGCCGCCATCGCCCGACCTCCAGTCCCCCAGCGGGGGATACCAGTCGACGGCCACGTAATCGATCGCCGGATCCGCCCACAGGGGATCGAGGTGGAACCTCACCTCGCCGCCCTCGCGGAGGCCGGCGTACTCCGACCAGTCGGCGGCGTAGGACAGCCGGACCGCGGGCCCGGCGACGGCGCGGCACTCGGCCGCCAGCGCCCGGAACCCGCCGACCGCGGGAAAGCCGTCGTCCGCGTCGCGGGTCAGGGTGAGGCCGCGCATCTCGGAGCCGATCAGCAGCCCGTCCACGCCCGCCTCCGATGCGATCCGGGCGTAGTGCAGCGCCAGCCGCCGCAAGCCCCAACCCTCCGCCGTCCCGAACATGGCGGCCACATCACCGGGAGCCTCCGCGCCGTCCCGCCCACGCACCCGGCCTCGCCAGGGATATGACGCCTGCTCCGTCCCCCCGTAGGGATCCGGCAGGGCGTTTCCCGGCGCGATGTCCATGAACACGAAGGGATAGAGCGTCACCTCCAGCCCGCGGCTCTTCAGCTCGGCCACGGCCTGACGCACGCTCTCGTCGGAGGGCGTCCCCCCATAGGCCGGGCCTCCGCCGCTGCGGGAGATCAGGTGGGCCGCCTGACGATCCAGTCCGGCCACCGACCACGCCTGCGGCTCGGTGGGCTTGTCCCGCCGTTCGACGCCCGGCCGGACCTGGCACTCCGCGGCGCGCAGATCCGTGCCGAACCAGCCGATCACCAGACTGACCCGCTTCAGCCCGGGACACTGCGCCTGCAGCTGGTCCAGCGAGACGATCAGGTCGGGCCGTCCGTCGCCTGCATGCAGGTTCTCCACCCGGGTGCGGGTCAGCCCCTCGCGGCGCATGACGGGTTCGGTCGCCAGCACGAACTCGCCGGCCCCCGGGATCAGACAGACGCCTTCGAGCCGATCCTCGAGCCGCGGTTCGGCGCTCCGGGGGCGTCGAAACACCTCGAAGGCCAGTTGCGGCGCACGGTTGCCATAGGGGCCGAGAGGAAGGTCTTCGAACACCACATAGGCCGTGCCCCGATAGGCCGGAGCCTGACCCTCGATCGACTCGATCAGCGGGTCCGGCGTCTGGTCGGGTCCGCCTCTGTGCACCCGCATTGCAATGCCGGAGAGGTCCATCGGCTGGCCGTCGGCCCAGATCCGCCCGACGCCGTCGATCTCCCCCTCGCACAGTGCGACAGCGAAGCTCAGCGAGTAGCCGTATTCGACCGTCCGCGGCCCTCCCTTGCCGCCCGTCGAGGTGCGGCGGCTTTCCAGAAAGCGCGCGGCCCATATCACCTGGCCGGCGACTCTGGCCCGTCCGAACACGCAGGGCAGCGGCGCGCCTTCCGCCGTTCCCTGCACCTTCAGTTCCGCCAGCCTCGGTCCGCGCTGGCGGGGCGGCTCGAGGGCCGCGATCGCCGCGCTGTCGACCATGCCGCCGAGCATGGCCCCGACGCTCGCTCCCAGCGGTCCGCCGATCGCGCCGCCGACGGCCCCCAGCACCATCTGCGCCATTCAGCCACCTCCGCCGTCGTTGCAGGGCCAGGTAAAGGCGGCCGCCAGCCGGCGCCGCCACCACTCGCCCAGCCAGCTCTCGACCACCGCCCGACCCCAGTAGGCGTGGATCATTCGCGCCTCGTTCGCGACCGCCGCCTCGCTGAGGATGGCGCAGTGCTTCGCAGGACACCCGGGAGCCATGCGGAACAGGAGCACGTCGCCGGGTCTGGCCCGATCTGCGGGTATCTCCCGGAGCCATCGCCGCGCGGCGGCCCACAGGGTTTCCTCTCCGCCGACCTCGGCCCAGTCAGGCGCATAGGGCGGCGGCGCTTCCGGCTCGGGACCGATCACCTCCCGCCAGACACCGCGGACCAGGCCAAGACAGTCGGCCCCCTGCCCCCTGACGCTTGCCTGATGCCGGTACGGAGTGCCGATCCAGCCGCGCGCGGCCTTCAGGATCGCGCTTCTCATCGCCGGCTGCCTCCGTCGTTCCGACCACCCTGCACCGGCATCGCGGTGAGGAAGTCGTCTCCCGGCACGTCGGGAAAGCCCTGGAAGTTCGCGCCATTGCCGAAGACGTTCGTGCAGGTCGCCCACCGCCGGTCACAGGTCGCACCGGGAAAGGCCGCCAGATCGACCCGGCAGCGCTCGTCCCCCAGCGCCGCGTCGCAGTCGCGACCGCAGGTTCGCCCGACGACGCGCTCGAGGGCCGCCAGCGGCCCCTCCAGTTCGGCGACGAAACGGTCGCCTTCGCAGCGGATGCGCGCCAGTCGCGCCTGCTGCAGTCGCACCCCCAGGTCCGGCCGCCGCCAGTCCACCCGCCAGACCGCCAGCTCGGCCGCGTCGTACAGTCCGGCCTCGATGTCCTCCGCGCGCAGCGCCTCGTCGTCCAGGGCGCCCGCGGCGGACAGGGTCCCGCAGGCCCCGCCGATCCCGCCCTCGGCCGAGCCTGCGGTCCAGCCCGACGCCGCCCGGCAGGCGACCCCGTCGACCTCCAGATCCCGGTCGTGGTCGGTGAACCCCATCACGGCGCCGTCCCGCCGGGTCAGAATCCAGACATGGCACAACGTCGCCGCCCCGCTCTCGATGCGGGCGGCCAGTTCCTCAGGCACATGGCGCATGATCAGACCCGGATCTCGATCAGCGGCACGGCCGCCATTCGCCCGGCCTCGAAGCTCTCCAGGGTCGCCTCGATCCGGTCGGCGTCGAACCGGACCGGCACATCGAACTCGAAGCCGGCGGAGACCGGGACCCCGGCCGCCGGGGCCGTCTCCAGCGTCACCATTCCGCTTGTCGCATCGATGGAGAAGGCTGCGGTCTCCACGCCGCCGACCGCCACCCGCACCGTCTCCGCCACCGGCTTGACGATCCGGCGCTTCAGACCCTCCTCGCCGTCGCCGTAGAACTTGACCAGTTGGAAGGACGTGCGCGCTCCGTCGCCCTCGCCGAGAGGCTGGTCGCTGGCGGACGGCGTGTCGCCAGGCGCGCACGACCGGAAGTCCACGAAGTCCCGGAACCGGAAGCCGTACAGCCGCCCCCGGCGCGCCTCGAAGAAGGCGGTCAGGGTCGCCATGTCGGCCAGCGACCTCAGGTTGGCCCCGATCAGATAGCGCCGTCGCCCCTCGGCCCAGGGCGTCGACCGCCGCTCGAACCCCGACGCCAGGGTGACAATCTCCGTCCGCCGTTCGACGCCGCCGGTCGACCCGAACGCGAGCCGCGCCGGCAGCCTGACCTCGTGGAAGCTCATCCCGTCTCCTCGCGAAGCGAGCCGCCCGCGGCCCAGGCGAACACGCCCGGCCGATTCCCTTGTAGGGCGACCAATGTTCGGCCATGCTTCCACCCGCAACCGCGTGTCAGGGAGGGCTGCTGCATGACCATGGATTCTTCAACCCAGGCGCCAGGCTTCGACTGGAAGCACCTGTTCTTGTCGTTCGAGGGCCGCATCAGGCGCTCGCACTTCTGGATCGGGTGGCTGATCTGCTTCGGCGCCGGAGTGGTGGCGGGGTGGCTGCCGCTGATCGGCGCCATCATCGGCATCCTGCTGATCTGGCCGAACCTTGCCATCACCGTGAAGCGCCTTCACGACATGGGGCACACGGGCTGGCTGGCGGCGATCCCCTACGCCGTCGGAATCGTCGGCTCGATCATCGCCTTCAGCATGATGGGGGTCAGCGCCTTCATGAACGCCTCGGCCCTTGAGAACGAGGACCCCGCCGCCATCATGGCCCTGATGGGCCCGGCCTTCGGCCTGTTCGCGCTGATCTTCCTCGTGGGACTCGGCTTCCTGCTCTGGATCGGCCTTACCGACAGCCAGCCCGGCGACAACCGGTTCGGCCCGAACCCCAAGGGCCTCTGATCTAGAGGCGGCGCGCGCCGAGTCTGACGG
>JAFAEC010000074.1 GCA_023424215.1 Pseudomonadota bacterium | reverse complement strand
CCCCCCCTTTTTTTTTTTATTGTTACGGCGACCACCGAGATCTACTCTCGACTAGTCGTCGGCAGCGTCAGATGTGTATTAGTGACAGGCGCAGCGGCCACATGCCCGGCGCCCGCAGCCTGCCCTTTCCGGAAGTGCTGGACGCCGACGGCCGCCTGAAGCGTCCCGACGCCCTGCGCGCCGCCTTCGTCTCGGCCGGGATCGACCCCGACCGCCCAACGATCACCACCTGCGGCTCGGGCGTCACCGCCGCCATCCTCGGCCTCGGCCTGGCCGCGCTCGACCGGCCATTCCGCCTCTACGACGGCAGCTGGGCCGAATGGGGCGCGCCCGACGGCGGCCCCGTGGCGACCGGGGCCTAGTTCGCCGGGGGCGCCACCGGCTCCACCGCGTCCGGCGGCACGATCTCGTCGCTCTCGCCGCGCGACACCACGGTCGCCGCCACCAGGTCGCCGGTGACGTTCAGCGTGGTCCGGCACATGTCGAGGAAGCGGTCGACGCCGAGCACCAGGCCGATGCCCTCGGCCGGCACCCCGACCATGGTCAGGATCAGGGCGATGACCGGCAGCGAACCGGCGGGAACCCCGGCCGTGCCGATGCCGCCGAGGATGCACACCAGCATGACCACCAGCTGCTGCGTCAGGCTCAGGTCGACCCCGAAGAACTGGGCCAGGAACAGCACCGTCACGCCCTCGAACAGGGCGGTGCCGTTCTGGTTGGCGGTCGCGCCGACCGTCAGCACGAAGCGCGAGATGCGCTTCGGCAGCTTCAGCTTCTCCTCGGCCGCCTTCAGGGCGATCGGCAGGGTGGCGTTCGACGAGGCGGTCGAGAAGGCGACCACGAACGGCTCGCGCACCCCGCTGGCGAAACGCAGCGGGTTCATGCCGCCGAACGTCCAGACCAGCAGCGGGTAGACGATGAACATGTGGATCGCCATCGCGCCTAGGGCGACCGCCGCATAGGCGCCCAGCCGCACCAGCAGGTCCCAGCCGAACACGGCCGCCAGGTTGAACATCAGCGCGGCGATGGCGATCGGGGCCAGTTTGATGACGAGGTTGATGAGCTTCATCATCACCTCGAACAGCCCCTGCAGCGTCTCCTGCAGCCGGTCGGTCGAGGGCGACTTGGCCATGACCATGCCGATGCCGAAGATCAGGGCGAACACCATGACCGGCAGGATCTGGTTCTCGGACGCCGCGGTGACGACGTTCGAGGGGATCATGTCGAGGAAGAACTGGCCCGCCTCGATGCTCTGCGGCGCGTTGCCGACGATCGCCGAGGCGCCCTCGGCCCCGTCCGCGAGCAGTTGCTGCGCGAGGGCCGGATCGACGCCGGCCCCCGGCTGGAACACGTTCACCATCACCAGGCCGACGGCCACCGCGATGGCGGACACCAGGATGGTGAACAGCAGGGTCTTCAGCCCCACCCGGCCCAGCGACTTGAGATCGCCCATCTCGGCGACGCCGACCGCCAGGGCCGCGAACAGCAGCGGCAGCACCAGCATGAACAGGAGGCGAAGGAAGATCTGCCCGACGGCCTGGATGATCTCCATCACCCACGGCACCACCTCGAGGCCGTTCAGGTTGACGTAAAGCCCCCCGCCCAGACCGACCAGGAAGCCGACCAGCATCCAGACGTAGAGCGGAATTCCGCCGCGTTTCGTGGTTTCCATGAAGCTCCCCGGGCCCTCTGGCGGCGTGGTTATCGGATGGGCAGGGCGTAGATCAACCCGCCGGGCCGCGCGTTCCATTGTGCGTTGAGCCCGCGCGCGAGGTCGAGCGAAGAATCCGCGCCCACGTTCCGGGCGAAGATTTCCCCATAGTTCCCTTGCGCCTCGACCGCCTTCTTCATCCAGTCCTTCGACAGACCGATCATCGGGCCGACCTCACCCTCGACGCCGAGCAGGCGGCGCACCATCGGATCGCGCGATTCCTCCGCCAGCTGGCCGACGTTCTCCTGCGTCACACCCAGTTCCTCGGCGAGGATCAGCCCGTTCAGCGTCCAGCGCACGATCGAGGTCCAGGCTTCGTCGCCGCGTCGCACGGCCGGCCCGAGCGGCTCCTTGGAGATGACCTCCGGCAGGATGGCGTGCTGTTCGGGATTGGCCAGAAGGGTGCGCGCCGCCGCGAGGGCCGAGACGTCGGCGCTGAAGGCGTCGCAGTCCTCCCGGGCGTAGGCCTCCCGCGCCGCCTCCTGGCTGGCGGTCACCACGGGCCGGTAGTCGATGCCTCGCGCCCGGAACCAGTCGGCCACGTTCAGCTCCGAGGTCGAGTCGCGCTGCACGCAGACCCGGGCGCCGTTCAGCTCGACGGCGCTGGCCAGGTCGAGCGCGCGTCGCACCAGAAAGCCCTGGCCGTCGTAGTAGTTGATCCCGGCGAAGCGCACCCCCTCCTCCGCCTCCCGCGCCAGCGTCCAGGAGGTGCTGCGCCACAGCACGTCGATCCGCCCGCTGCGCAGGGCCTCGAAGCGCTGGCTGGTGGTCAGGGGCACGAACCGCACCGCGTTCGGACTGCCCAGGACGGCGGCGGCGAGGGCGCGGCAGAAGTCGGCGTCGAATCCCCGCCACTGCCCGCGATTGTCGGTGTAGGCGAAGCCGACCAGACCCTCGTGGACCCCGCAGTTCAACCGGCCGCGCCGCTTCACGGCCGCCAGTGTCGGGCTGTCGAACTCGGGCGCCGTCGCATCCGTGCGGACCGGTTGCGGCTCCACCGCCGTCTCTTCAGGCTCGTCCCGGCCACAGCCGGCGAGCGCGAGACCAAGGACGAGCGCCACGCCCGTCGCCTTCCACCAGCCCGCCGTTCGTGTCCGCATCCTGCGCCTCGCCGCCGCCCTTGCGCCCCCGCTCGTTTAGAGGCCTTTGGGGGCTCGACCGCAACCCTTGGGCAGGCGCGATGACTGAACGATCCGACCGGACCCGCCTGATCGCCGGGGCCACCCGCCGGGGCGCGGGCCGACGTCCGGTGTCGCCGCCGGTCGAACGGGCCTCGACCCTGCTCAACGATTCGCCCGGGGCCATGCGGGACGAGACCCACGGGCCGGTCTACGGCATCGAGGACCTGACCGCCGCCCGGGAGCTCCGCGCCGCCATCGCCGATCTCGAGGGCGCCGCCGCGGCCTGGCTGGTTCCATCCGGGCTGGCGGCGGTGACGGTTCCCCTGCTGGCCCTGCTGCGGCCGGGCGACGAGGTGCTCGCGACCGACGCCCTCTACGGCCCCAGCCGCCGCTTCCTCACCCGCTGGCTCGCCCCGCGCGGCGTGTCCACGCGCTTCCATCCGGCCGACGCCTCGACCGGAGACATCGTCGCCCGTCTCAGCGACCGCACCCGCGTGCTGCTGATCGAATCGCCCGCCTCCCTGACCTTCGAACTGGTCGACGTTCCGGCGCTGGCCGCCGCCTGCCGCGCGCGTGGCGTGCTGACGGTGATGGACAACACCTGGACCGCCGGCCTCGCCTTCCGGCCGCTGGCGCACGGCGTCGACGTCAGCGTGCAGGCCCTGACCAAATACGCCGGCGGCCACTCCGACCTGCTGATGGGATCCATCGCCGTGGCCGACGCCGCCGTGGGCCGCCAGATCGCGACCACGATCGAGGATCACGGCTGGCGGGTCTCGCCCGACGACGCCTGGCTGGCCCTGCGCGGCCTGCGCACCCTGCCGCTGCGCTACGCCGAACAGGCCCGCTCGGCCCTGCGGCTGGCCGAATGGCTGGGCGCCCGCCCGGAGGTCACGCAGGTGCTCTACCCGGCCCTCCCCGGCGCCCCCGGCCACGACCTCTGGCGCCGCGACCATGCCGGCGCGGCCTCCCTGTTCGGCGTGGTCATGAAGGGCGGCGACGAGGCGGCGGCCCACGCGCTGATGTCGGCGCTCGAACTGTTCGGCCTCGGCTATTCCTGGGGCGGCTTCGAAAGCCTGATCACCCACGAGACCGGCCAGCTGGCCTTCCGCGAGCGGCCGCCGAAGCTGGCCGGCGAACTCCTCCGCCTCCACGTCGGCCTCGAGGACCCCGCCGACCTGATCGCCGATCTGGAGGCCGGGCTGGCGGCGTGGCGCGCCGCTCTCAGTCCAGCGTGATCCACGCCGGCGCGTGGTCGCTGGCCTTTTCCTCGCCGCGCACGTCCCGGTCCACGCCGGCGTCGGTCAGCCGCTCCGCCGCCGCCGGGCTGAGCAGCAGGTGGTCGATCCGCAGCCCCGCGTCTCGCTCCCACGCCTGTCGGAAATATTGCCAGAAGGTCCACGGCGGCGGATCGTGCGGGAACCGCTCGCGCAGGGCGTCGGTCCAGCCCTGCTCCAGCAGCCGCGCGAACGCCGCCCGGCTTCCCGGCTGCAGCAGTGCGTCCTTCTTCCACGAGCGGCTATTGTAGATGTCGGCCTCGGTGGGCACGACGTTGTAGTCCCCGGCCAGCACCGCCGGCGCGCCGCTGGCCAGCAGCGTCGCCGCATGGGCGTTCAGCCGCTCCATCCACGCCAGCTTGTAGTCGAACTTCGGCCCCGGCTGCGGATTGCCGTTGGGCAGGTAGAGGCATCCGACCAGCACCCCGCCGACCGCCGCCTCGATGTAGCGACTCTGCGCGTCGGCCGGCTCGCCGGGCAGCTCCCGCCGGGTGACGACCGGCGCGCCGATGCGGGACAGGATGGCCACGCCGTTCCAGCGATGCTCGCCCTTCCAGACGGCGTCATAGCCCGCCTCGCGCACCGCCTTGTCCGGGAACTGCGCATCCGTGGCCTTCAGCTCCTGCAGGCAGACGACGTCGGGCTCCGCCGCCTCCAGCCAGGCCCGCAGGTTGGCCAGCCGGGTGTTGATCCCGTTGATGTTGAAGGTGGCGATCTTCACCCGCGCTCAACGGCGCAGCGCCCGCCGGCCGGGCCTCAGTCGCTCTCGCTGTCGTCGGCGACCTCGGTGAGGATGACGAAACCGGCCACCGTGACGGCGGCGAAGATCAGTCCGGCGGGAACGCCGCCGGCGAACTCTTCGCTCGCGCCGGCGGCCGGGCCGACCCGGTCCGCGATGCGCGGCGCGGCGTCGGCCTGGGCGAACGCCTGACTCGCGGCGAGGCTCAGGCCGATCGCCGTGGCGATCAGGGTCTTTTTCATGGGATGCTCCTGTCTGCCCCCCGCAGCCGTTCAGGAAACCGGCCCCGGACGACATGGTTGCGGAACGCCGCTCGCCGGAACCGGCCCGGACGCGGCCGCAGCCCCGCCGTCGGCTTCAGCGCACCGCCGCTCGCGGCCGTGTCAGCAGCCACAGGCCGAGGACGGCGAACCAGATGATGCCGACCCCGCTGTTGAGCCGCTGGTACAGGCCGACATTGGCCTGGGTGACCAGCCCGCCGACCCCGAACATGATGGCCAGCATCGCCGCCGAACCCAGGAAGATGAACGCGAGCAAGACCCGCATCGCGCCGGAGCCCTTCACCGGGCCCAGCGCGAGCAGAACCAGCAGGGGGATCAGCGGGGCGACCAGGCCCAGGCCGAACCCGGCGTGCCGCTCGTCAGGCATCGGGAACAGCCCGCCCATGATCATCGACGCGCCCCACAGCGCCAGCGCGACAGCCGCGACGATGCTCCAGACACGCCGCGCTCCCAGTCCCCTGAAGGCCGCGGGGAGCGTCAGCGCCGCGACGATGGCGCTGGCGCCCGCCAGAATGATGCTGATGTTGAACAGCCACGGATAGGGCGCCTCGGCGGCCCCCAGTTCGCTCGCGTAGTTCGTCACGTGGCTGTAGCCGGGATAGGTCGCCGCCCCCGCCAGGAGGCCGAAATAGTAGAGCGCCGTGATCATGATCAGCGCCAAGGCCAGCAGTCTGCGCATGGTGTTCCCCCTCTCGCCTCCCCCGAGGCGCGCAGGTCATCCTGCGCCTGACCCGGAGGGGTCGCAACAGCCAAGCTTGATGGGGGTGGCGCGCCCTGCAGGATTCGAACCTGCGACCGTCCGCTTAGAAGGCGGGTGCTCTATCCAGCTGAGCTAAGGGCGCCCGGGGGCACGGGATGGCCGTAGCCGCAACCCTGGGCCGGCTCAAGAGAGGCGACTGTCCGAGGCGGACGGGACCTTGTCCGCTGTCAGGCGATCAATGCGTCCACGGCGTCTTGCGATAGGGCGCGAAGTTGTCGGCGTAGGCCTTCAGGATCACCGGCGGCTCCTGCGGCTCGTGCAGGCGGAAGGGGATGCCGTGGCGCTCGGCGTAGGCGACCGCCTCCTCCTTGCTGTCGAAGGTCAGCCGCACCTGGCCGTTCATGTCCGAGGACGAGGTCCAGCCCATCAGCGGGTCGATGGTCCGCGCCGAGGCCGGCTCGAACTCCAGCCGCCAGTCTCTCGACTTGGCCTTGCCGGACTGCATGGCGGTCTTGGCGGGGCGGTAGATGCGGGCGAGCATGGCGGAACCTCTTCGTCCGGCCGGGGCCGGTGGTCCGCCTCTAGGACGGCCCGCCGCGACGATCAAGCCGTGGCCGCGTCCGCGGCCGGCTCCAGAAAGCCGCGCCGGCGCAGTTCGGCGACGGAACCTGCGGCGCTGAGGTGCTCGATGAACACGCCGCCTTCCCTCTCCCACAGGTGGCGGAACTTCACCGTGTCGTCGACGAGGGCGTCGCCGGGGTGGCAATGCTCGCGCTTCAGCGCCGAACTCGTGGTGATCACCTCGACGCCCGGGAAATGCTGATCCGCCCAGCGCCGCTTCTGCGCCTCGGCCCAGCCGCCGCGCGGCAAACCGGTCAGGATCACGGGCCGGCGGTGGCGCACCGCCCCGTACAGCTCCATGGCGTCGGGAAGCAGCTCGAGGCGGCCGAAGAAGTCCTCGGCCGCCCCCAGCCGGGCCCAGAAGGCGCGCAGGCCGAAGCGCGCCTCGAACGCGCGCGGCGGCATGCCGAGGACCTCCGTCGCGCCGCGATCGAAGTCCGCCAGCACCCCGTCGCAGTCCAGATAGATGCGGGGTTCGGGGCGTGGCGGCTTCGTCATGACGCGGCCTCCTCGGTCAGCGGCGGTCGACTTCCTCGCCGTGCCGGGCTCCGTTGTCCCGCGCCGAGTGCTGCATGAACTGGCTTTCGCTCCAGGTAGTGACCACGGCCTCGCCTTCCAGCGTCACCGCCCCGGCCGGAACCATGCGCACCGCGCCGTCGGCCGAGCGCACCAGGAAGTGCACCGCCCGGCCCGCCTCGTTGCGCGTCACCTCGACGATCTCGCCCAGGTTCGCGCCGTCCGAACTGCGCACGGCCAGCCCGGCCTCGAGCCCGGCGTCCACCGCCGCGCCGTCGCGGCCGGCCCGCAGCTCGCCGCGCGCGTTCGCATCGGCGTCGACCTCAGGGGCCGCGTCGCGGGCTGGCTCTTATACAAATCTGACGC
>JAFAEC010000230.1 GCA_023424215.1 Pseudomonadota bacterium | reverse complement strand
GCGCGGCCCCGGCCATCCCCGACTGGGCGGCGACGCCGCCGGCCGCCGACGTGGCCGCGCGGACCGCCGCGCCCTCGCGCATGGGGGAGACGTTGCGCATTCCTGCCCCGTCTCCGCTGGCTACGGCGGGAGCCGCCGGCGCGCCTCTGGGCCGGTTCCGGCGCGGCGACCTGATCCACCACCTGCTGGAGCGACTGCCTGACCTGCCTCCCGAGGACTGGAGTCGGGCGGCCGGGCGGCTGCTGTCCCGCGAGCGGGACCTCAGCGACGCCCAGCGGGCGGAGATGATCGCGGCGGCCCTCGGCGTGCTGCAGGACGACCGCTTCGCGCCGGTGTTCGGGCCCGGCTCGCGCGCCGAAGTGGCCATCGCCGGCTCGTACGACGGCTCGCCTGTGTCGGGTCGGATCGACCGCCTCGTCGTCATGCCGGATCGGGTGCTGGTGGTCGACTACAAGACCAACCGGCCGGCGCCGGACCGGGCCGAGGACGCCGACCCGGCCTACGTCCTCCAGCTGGCGGTCTATGCCTCGGTGCTGGGCCGACTCTATCCCGATCGGCGGGTCGAGGCGGCGCTGGTGTGGACGGACGGGCCGCGCCTGACGCCCGTGCCCGCCGCGCTGCTGGAGGCGGCCGGCACGCGTTGAATTGCGCGGCGGATCGCCCCACATCCGCTGCGAACCGCCGGAATCACTGCACAGTGCCCGGCCCCGGCAGATGCCCGCGGCGAGGTCCACGGGCGATGGAGAGATTACATGGCCACGGTCAAGGTCACCGACGACAGCTTCGAAACCGACGTCCTCAAGGCGTCCCAGCCGGTCCTGGTGGACTTCTGGGCGGAGTGGTGCGGCCCGTGCAAGCAGATCGGCCCGGCGCTGGAGCAGATCTCCGACGAACTGGCCGGCAAGGTGACCATCGCCAAGATCAACATCGACGACAGCCCGATGACGCCGTCGCGGCTGGGGGTGAAGGGCATCCCCACCCTGATGCTGTTCAAGGACGGCCAGATGGCCTCGATGAAGGTCGGCGCCATGCCCAAGGGCAAGATCGTCGAATGGCTGGCTGAAGCCGGCATCGCCGACGCGGCCTGATCCCGACGGCCAGGGCGGCGGTCGCCCGGCCGCCGCCTTGCCGCCACCCAATCCCCTAGCCCAGCGTCTCCACGGTCAGGTTGCCGTTGGTGTAGACGCAGATGTCCGCCGCGATGGCCATGGCCCGCCGGGCGATGGTCTCCGCGTCGAGATCGGTGTGGTCGTAAAGGGCCCGCGCCGCCGCCAAGGCGTAGTTCCCCCCGGACCCGACAGCCGCCACTCCATGCTCCGGCTCCAGCACGTCCCCGACGCCGGTGACGGTCAGGATGCTGTCGCGATCCGCGACCAGAAGCATGGCCTCCAGCCGGCGCAGATACCGGTCGGTGCGCCAGTCCTTGGCCAGGTCGACGCAGGCGCGGGCCAGCTGGTCCGGGTACTGCTCCAGCTTGGCCTCAAGCCGCTCGATCAGGGTGAAGGCGTCGGCCGTGGCGCCGGCGAAACCGGCCAGCACCCGCCCGCCGGCGAGCGTACGGACCTTGCGCGCCGCGCCCTTGACGATGGTCTGGCCCATCGAGACCTGGCCGTCGCCGGCGATGACGGTGCGACCGTTCTTGCGCACCGCCAGGATGGTGGTGCCGTGCCAGTCGGGGAAGTCGGGATTCATCATCCGTTTCAGATGGCGACGGAAATGCGGCGCGGCAAGCGGAAGGTGTTGAGAATACACCACTCATCACCGCCACATTCATGCCGGCGTAATCTGTTACAAGGATAAATCTGACCCCGTACGGACCCAAGTGAGGCAAAACCTTTGCTGTATCGCCTGATCTTCGCCAGCGAAGCTGTCGGCGCGACCGGGACGTCGGCCCTGTCTATCGCCCAGATTCTCGGCGTCTCGGTGGCCAACAACCGACGCGATCACATCACCGGCTGCATGATGTTCCACCGGGGCCACATCCTGCAGGTGGTCGAGGGGGCGCGCGTCGATCTCGATCGTCTGCTGCGTCGCCTCCGTGACGATCCGCGCCACACGGCCCTGCGCGTGCTCAGCGACCTGCCGATCGCCGCCCGCCGGATCGAGCATCCGATGGACATCTGCTGCGAGCCTGCGCGGCTGCTGGAGCGGGTCGGCCTGCCCTGCCTGTCGCAGGTCACCGCCAACGACGCCGACCTCATGCTCGACCTTCGCCGCGCCGCCTGAGGGCGTGACGGAACGGCCCTCGCCGCCTAACAGGGGCGGGTGAGCTTCTCGGACGATGAAATCGAGCGCTATGCGCGGCATCTGGTGCTCGCCGAGATCGGCGGGCCGGGCCAGCAAAGGCTGAAGGCCGCGCGGGTCGGACTGGTTGGCGTCGGCGGCGTCGGGGCGCCCGCGGCCCTCTACCTCGCCGCGGCGGGAGTCGGGACCCTGCGGCTGATCGACGACGACGTCGTCGCCGCCTCCAACCTGCAACGCCAGATTCTCTTCGCGGCCAAGGACGTGGACCGGCTCAAGACCGAAGCCGGGGCCGAGGCGCTGACGGCCCTGAATCCTCATGTCGCCGTCGAAACGCGGGCCGAGCGCCTGACCCCCGGAAGCGCCGACCGGCTGCTCGAGGGCTGCGACCTCGTCATCGACGGCACGGACGACTTCGCCACCCGCTTCGCCGTCTCCGACGCCTGCCTGGCCCTCGCAATCCCGCTGGTGTCGGGCGCCCTCGGTCGGTGGACCGGCCAGGTTGGCGTGTTCGAGGGGCGTCCCTGCTACCGCTGTCTCGTCCCCGCGGCCCCGCCCGACGCCGAGACCTGCGCCCGGGTCGGCGTGGTAGGCGCCCTGGCCGGCGTGATCGGGTCGATGGCGGCGCTGGAGGCGGTCAAGCGGATCGTCGGGGCCGGTCAGCCTCTCTCCGGCCGGCTGCTGATCTACGACGGCCTCGCCGGCACGGCCCGCACGGTCCGCATCGCCCCCGACCCGGCCTGCCCGGCGTGCGGGCGGTGACGCACGTCGTCACAGCATCGCCGGAATCACGCGGTCGGGTGGGCGGTGGCCGTTGGCGAAGGTGAGGATGTTGGCGATCACCCGATCTCCCATGTCCTGCCGCGCCTCGATGGTCGACGAGCCCAGGTGGGGCAGCAGGACCACGTTGGGTCGGCCGACGAGTCCGGGGTGGACGGCGGGTTCGTGTTCGAACACGTCGAGACCCACGCCGGCGATCGCGCCGCTGGCCACCGCCGCGGCCAGCGCCGCCTCGTCGACCAGTTCGCCGCGGGCGGTGTTGACGAGCAGGGCCTCGGGCTTGAGCCGGGCCAGACGCGCCGCCGACATCAGGTGGCGCGTCTCGCGCGTCGCCGGACAGTTCAGCGAGATCACGTCCATGCGCGGCAGCATCTGATCGAGATCGTCCCACCAGGTCGCGCCCAGTTCCTCGGCCACCATCTCCGGGACCGGCTTGCGGTTGTGGTAGTGGACCTGCATGCCGAAAGCCCGGGCGCGACGCGCCAGGGCCTGGCCGATACGGCCCATGCCCACGATGCCCAGCCGCTTGCCGCCCAGCTTGCGGCCGCACATCCACGTCGGCGTCCAGCCCTCGAAGCGGCCCTCCTCGACCACGCGCGCGCCCTCCACCATCCGGCGGCTGACCGCGAGAATGAGGCCCATGGCGAGATCGGCGGTGTCGTCCGTCAGGACGCCCGGCGTATTGGTGACCAGCATGCCGCGCCCCACCGCCGCCTCGACGTCGATGTGATCGACCCCGGCGCCGAAATTGGCGATCAGCTTCAGCCGCTCTCCCGCCTGCGCGATCAGCCCGGCGTCGATCCGGTCCGTGATGGTCGGGACCAGCACATCGGCCCGTTCCACCGCCGCCTCGAGGGCCGCCCGGTCCATCGGCGCGTCCGTCAGGTTCAGCTCCGCATCGAACAGCTCGCGAAGGCGCGTCTCCACGGGGTCCGGGAGGCGTCTGGTTAATACGACCTTAAGCCTGGATGTCGACATTCGGGGCTTCACTCCGCTCGCTTCCGTTTAATGTCCAACCTCCCGCCCCGCAAAGCTCCTGACGGTCTGGTCCGTTTGGCGACCGTGACCGCCGCCCTCGCGGCGGCTGTTTTCGTCGGGGCCGGAGATCGCATGCCCGACGGCCGCCCGACCCCCAGCGGCCAGCCGGTGCCGCGTTGGCTGTCGCTGAAGTCGGACGAGGTCCACGCCCGGCAGGGGCCGGGCCTCGATTACCGCATCCTGTGGGAATACCGCGCCGCCGGCCTGCCTGTGCAGGTCATCGCCGAGACCAGCGAGTGGCGGAAGATCTGCGATCCCGAAGGGTCGGTCGCCTGGGTCCATCGCAGCGTGGTGTCCAGTCGCCGCAGCCTGTTCAATCCGCAGGCGCGCGAAGCCCCTATCCGGGCCGGTCGATCTCCCGGCGCGGCGATCCGCGCTCGGCTGGCGCCGCGTTCGATCATATCGCTCGAGGCGTGCGAGGAGGGGTGGTGCGAGGTCCGCTTCCGGCGGATGCGCGGCTGGGTTCCAGCGGCCTCCCTGTTCGGTGCGGCGGAGCGGCCGCTGTGCGACGCCAACCGGCCAGCGGGGCCCCGCCGCGGAGACTGACGCCCTCCGCGTCGCCCATCCGACAGACAGACCCCTGGATCCGCGTAACAAGGTCTCCGCAGCGGAGGCGCGGATGCCATTGTATCAGTTCCATTTTGTCGGGGCCGATGGCGAGCGGCCGGCGCTCGACTTCTCGCACTGCGCCGACGACGGCGAAGCCGCGCGCGAGGGCATCAGCCAGCTTGGCCAGCACGGCAGCGCGCTGGGTGTCGAGGTTTGGCAGGGCGACCGGATGGTGATCCGCATCGAGCGCCCACGGTCGGAAGTCATGCCGGTGCGGGCGCCGCTGCTCGGCGCTCGCGCCTCCACCGCCCACTCTTCTGCGGCCGCCTTCGGACGGCCGGCGAGGCGCCTGCAACGCTAGGCCGGGTTGCGGCCGACGGCCTGCGAGGCCTGTCGGACTGGCGTCTCCGGGCCGGGCGAGGCAGCGGAGTTTGAGCCGGAACCTTCGCGGTGGCGGCCGGTTCCCGCTGCATGGCCGAGCTTTCCTCCAACCGCCTTCTGGACGCGCTGCCCGAGGAGGATCGCGCCGCCGTGCTCGGCTTCTGCACCCGGAGAAGCATGGCTGTGGACGACGAATTCTGCGCGCCCGACCGGACGATCTCCGCGGTTCACTTCGTGCTCGAGGGCATCATCTCCGCCGTGAGCGAGATGCGCGACGGGCGCTCCGTGGAGGTGTTCATGGTCGGCCGCGAGGGCGCGGCGGGGGTCGAGGCGGCGTTGATCCCGGCGCGCGCCGCGACCCGGATGACGTGCCAGGTCGACGGCTCCTGCCTCAGCATCGAGGCCGCGCGCATGCGGGAGCTGACCGCCGCGCGGCCCGCGCTGCGCGAGGTTCTGCTTCGCTTCCAGACAGGATTGCAGCACGAACTCGAGCGGAGCGCCGCCTGCCACGCCCTCCACCGCGCGGACCAGAAGCTGGCGAAGTGGCTGTTGCGCTGCCACGACCGCGTCGGCCGCGACGTGCTGCCGCTGACCCAGGAATATCTCGCCGCCATGCTCGGGTCCCAGCGCACGACGGTGAACGAAGGAGCCCAGGCGCTCGTCGGTCGCAAGGCGATCCAGTACGCTCGTGGACGGATCACCGTCGTCGACCGGGCGGCGCTCGAACGCTCGGCCTGCGAATGCTACCGGGCGCCGGTCGGCTCGGACCTGCCTGACGATCGCGTCTGAACCTTCGCCGGCTTCGCGACGGGGGCCGATGGGGCTATAGGCGCCGCATGACCACCCTGCTCTACGGCCGTCCGCCCGCCGTCTTCGATCCGCCTGGCGACGCCGTCCAGACCTCGCCGCTCATCCCCGGCTCCGCCGCCCTGGAGGAGATCCCCGAAGGAACGGCCGACGCGGCGATGGTCTATGCGCCTCCCGGCGTGCTGGAGCGGCGCTACACCCTCGCCCTCGCGTTCAGGGCGCTGCGGCCCGGCGGTCAGCTGGACGTCATGGCCGCCAAGGGCAAGGGCGGTTCGCGTCTGGGCAAGGAGTTGCGGGCTTTCGGGCTCGAGGTCGTGGAGACGGCCAAGGCCCACCATCGCCGCTGCGTCGCCCTTCGGCCGGCCGGCTCGTCGCCGGAGCTGGAGGCGGCGGTCGCGGCCGGCGCCCCGCGCCTGGTCCCCGGTCTCGAAGCCTGGTCGCAGCCGGGCGTGTTCGCGTGGGACCGGATCGATCCCGGTTCGGCCTTGTTGGCCCAGAGCCTGCCCGAACTGAAGGGAGCCGGGATCGATCTCGGTTGCGGCTACGGAGCCCTGGCCACTGTGGTGCTGCGCTCGCCCGCGGTGACGGCGCTGCGGCTGGTCGATCTGGACCGGCGCGCCGTCGCCGCGGCGCGACGCAACGTCGAGGACGCCCGCGCGACCTTCGAGTGGGCCGATGCGCGCACCCTGCCCGAGGGTGGCGAACTGGATTTCGTGGTCAGCAATCCGCCGTTCCATGATGGCGGCGCCGAGGACAAGCGACTTGGACAGGCCTTCATCCGGAAGGCCGCCGGCCTGCTGAAGAAGGGCGGCGTCCTGTGGCTGGTCGCCAACCGGCACCTGCCCTACGAGGCGGAATTGGACGCGGCGTTCAGGCGGGTGCGGCTGGTCGCCGATGCTGGCGGCTACAAGGTCTTCGAGGCGGTGAAGTGAGCAAGGCCCCGACCGCCCGCATCGACAAGCTGCTGTCCTCGCTCGGCTACGGCTCGCGGGCCGAGATGGCGCGGCTGGCGCGCGCCGGCGGCGTGACGCTCGACGGGGTCGAGATCGACGATGTGTCGAGGCGGATCCCCATCACACCCGATCTGACGGCGCGGATGCGGATCGACGGCGAGCCGCTGGACCCGCCGCACGGGCTGGTGCTGATGCTGCACAAGCCGGTCGGCATGACCTGCTCGCACAAGGAGGACGGGCCGCTGGTCTATGACGTGTTGCCTGACCGCTGGCGGCGGCGCGATCCGGCCATCTCGACGATCGGCCGGCTGGACAAGGACACCTCCGGCCTGCTGCTGATGACCGACGACGGCGACCTGCTGCACCGCGTGATCAGCCCGAAGAAGAACGTCGCCAAGATCTACCGGGCGAGGCTGGCGCGGCCGTTGAACGGGACCGAGCCGGCGCTGTTTGCCTCGGGCGAACTGATGCTGGAGGGCGACGACAGGCCGCTGAAGCCGGCCCGGCTGGAAGTCCTGTCGCCGACCGAGGCGCGGGTGACGGTGACCGAGGGCCGCTATCACATGGTGCGGCGGATGTTCGCGGCCGTGGGCAACCACGTCGAGGCGCTCCACCGGGAGCGGCTGGGCGGGCTGGCCTTGCCGGAGGCGCTGGCCCCGGGCGAATGGCGCCTTCTGGACGACGGCGAGATCGCCGCCATTTTCGCCGGATGAGCGTCCTCGCCAAGATCTGCGGCCTGACCACCCCGGAGACGCTGGACGCGGCCCTGGCCGGCGGCGCGGCCTTCGTCGGGGCGGTCAGCTTCCCGAAGAGCCCGCGCCACCTCGATCTGATCGCGGCCGCCGCCCTGTTCGAGCGGGCGCGGGGCCGGGTGAAGGTCGTGGCGGTCACCGTTGACGCCGACGACCGGCTGCTCACCGAGATCGCCCTCATCCTGAAGCCGGACCTGATCCAGTTGCACGGGTCGGAGACGCCGGAGCAGGCGGCGCGCGCGCGGCTGCTGACCGGGGCGGGGATCATCAAGGCGCTGCCGGTGCGGACCGGGGACGACCTCGGCGCGGCCGCGGCTTTCGAGCCCGTCGTCGACTGGCTGATGTTCGATGCGAAGCCGCCGGAGGGGGCCGACCTGCCCGGAGGAGTCGGCGCAACCTTCGACTGGAGCCTGCTGGCGGGGCGCCGGTTCGGGAAGCCGTGGTTCCTCGCCGGCGGCCTGTCGCCCGACAATCTCGCCGAGGCCGTGCGGATCACCGGCGCGCCTGCGGTCGACGTGTCCTCTGGCGTCGAAAGCGCCCCCGGTGTTAAGGACCCCGTCCGCATCGCCGCCTTCCTGCAGGCGGCGACGTCGGCCTGATTTCCGCCGCTCCCCCGCGCGAGTCTCCGCCTGTGAACGCAATCCTTCCCAACGCCTACGCCTGGCCTGACCCCGAGGGCCGCTTCGGTCCCTACGGCGGCCGCTTCGTCGCCGAGACCCTGATGCCGTTGATCCACGAGCTGGACGCGGCCTACGAGGCGGCGAAGGCGGATCCCGCCTTCCAGGCCGAGTTGGACGGCTTCCTGACCGACTACGTCGGCCGGCCCAGCCCGTTGTATCTGGCCGAACGGCTGACCGAACACCATGGCGGGGCGGACATCTGGTTCAAGCGCGACGAGCTGAACCACACCGGCGCGCACAAGGTGAACAACTGCATGGGCCAGATCCTGCTGGCCATGCGCATGGGCAAGACGCGGATCATCGCAGAGACCGGGGCGGGCCAGCACGGCGTGGCCACCGCCACCGTCTGCGCCCGCTTCGGCCTGCCCTGCGTGGTCTACATGGGCGCCGCCGACGTCGAGCGGCAGTCGCCCAACGTCTTCCGCATGAAGCTGCTCGGCGCCGAGGTGGTGCCGGTGACCTCGGGTCGCGGCACGCTCAAGGACGCCATGAACGAGGCGATGCGCGACTGGGTGACCAATGTCGCGGACACCTACTACCTGATCGGCACCGCGGCCGGGCCGCATCCCTATCCGGCCATGGTCCGCGACTTCCAGAGCGTGATCGGGCGCGAGACCCGGGCCGCGATGCTGGCGCGCAGGGAGAAGCTGCCGGACGCCTGCGTGGCCGCCATCGGCGGGGGCTCCAACGCCATCGGCCTGTTCCACCCCTTCATCGAGGACGCCGGCGTGCGCCTGATCGGCGTCGAGGCGGCCGGTCGCGGGCTCGACACCCCGGACCACGCCGCCTCCATCCAGGGCGGCCGCCCCGGGGTGCTGCACGGCAACCGCACCTATCTGCTGCAGGACGGCGACGGCCAGATTCTCGAAGGCCACTCGATATCCGCCGGCCTCGACTACCCCGGCATCGGGCCCGAGCACGCCTGGCTGAAGGACATCGGACGGGCCGAGTATCGCGCCGCCACCGACGAGGAGGCGCTGGAGGCTTTCCAGCTGTGCGCGAAGCTCGAAGGCATCATCCCCGCGCTGGAGCCGAGTCATGCGCTGGCCCGGGTCGGCGAGATCGCGAAAGAGGTGGGCAAGGGCGGCGACGTCGTGCTCAATATGTGCGGGCGGGGCGACAAGGACATCTTCGCCGTGGCGAAGCATCTGGGCGTGGAGCTCTAGGACATCATGAACACCCTCATCCTCGCCGCCGCGGCGGCTCTCCTGGCCGCGCCGGCCGCGGCCCAGGACGCACCCGCGACCCCAGAGCAGATGGTGCTGCCGGGCGCGACCCTCGCCCCCGACTGCGGCAACCTCTACGGCCTCGCCGGCCGCGCCTTCTGCGTCAGCGCCCCGCTGGCGGGCATCGGCGCCCTCGCCGACGCCTATGTGGCCGATCTGCAGACCAAGGGCTGGATCCCGGCCGGAGGCGAGGACAACCGCGTGGTCTTCATCCGGCGCCGGGACGGCGACGGATGCGACGGGCTGCAGATGCAGGCCTTCTACGACACCTCCCGGCCGGCGGGGCCGGAGGCGGTCGGCTACCTCGGCTTCGGGCCCATCCCGGGGGACGTCTGCGCCGGACAGCCCGCCGCGGAGCCCGCGCCGCAGCAATGACCACACGCCGCATCGACGCCCGCTTCGCCGCCCTGAAGGCGGAGGGGCGGGCCGGCTTCGTCGCCTACGTCATGGCCGGCGACCCGTCCCGCGACGAGGCCCTCGAGATTCTCCGCGGCCTTCCGGCGGCGGGGGCGGACATCATTGAACTGGGCTTCCCCTTCTCCGACCCCATGGCCGAGGGGCCGCCGATCCAGCGGGCCGCCCTGCGCGGCCTGAAGGCCGGCCTGAGCCTGAAGGGGACGCTGGCGCTGGCCGCAGCCTTCCGCGCCGGCGACGCCGACACGCCGCTCATTCTGATGGGCTACCTCAATCCGATCGAGAGCTACGGCTACCAGGCCTTCGCCCGCGACGCTGCGGCGGCCGGCGTGGACGGGGTGATCGTCGTCGACTGTCCGCCGGAGGAGGCCGGGGCTCTGACGGAGGCCCTGGACGCCGCCGAGGTGTCGCTGATCCGGCTGGCCACCCCGACCTCCGATGACGCCCGGCTGAAGGTGATCGCGCAGGGCACGTCCGGCTTCGTCTATTACGTCTCTGTGGCCGGGGTGACCGGCGTCAAGGAGGCGGACGCCGGGTCGGTGGCGCCGGCGGTGGAGCGGGTCCGCCGGGCCTCGGGCCTGCCGGTCGCGGTGGGCTTCGGGGTCAGGACGCCGCAGCGGGCGGCCGAGATCGCCCGCGTCGCCGATGCGGTGGTGGCCGGCTCGGTGCTGGTCGACGAGGTGGCGGCGGCGCTGGCGGAGAACGTCCCGGCCGCGCCGCGCGTTCTTGCGAAGGTCCGGGCCCTGTCCGACGCCGTCAGGGATGCGCGGGCGACGGAAACCGTCTAAAGGCCCGCCCATGGTCGACAAGAACAAGCCCCAGACCGAGAAGCGCGGCGGCTGGCTGAGCCGCTTCGCCCCCGGCGTGCGCAAGATCGTCAGCCGGCGCGACACGCCCGACAACCTGTGGGTCAAGGATCCCGACACCGGCGAGATGCTGTACCGGTCGGACCTCGAGGGCTCGCTGTGGGTGACGCCGTCGGGCCGGCACATGCGCATCGACGCGCCGACCCGGCTGAAGTTCACCTTCGACGATGGCGACTACGAGTCGATCGAGACGCCGGACGTCCCCGAGGACCCGCTGAAGTTTTCCGACGGCAAGCCCTACCGCCAGCGGCTCGATGCGGCGCGCAAGGCGGCCGGCCGCAAGGACACCATGGCCATCGGCTTCGGCCAGGTTGGCGGGACCGACGCGGTGGTCATCGTCCAGGACTTCACCTTCATGGGCGGCTCGCTGGGCATGGCCGCGGGCGAGGCCTTCATCAAGGCGGCGCGCGAGGCGGTCGGGCGCGGCGTGCCGCTGGTCTGCTTCACGGCGGCGGGCGGGGCCCGCATGCAGGAAGGCGCGCTGTCGCTGATGCAGATGGCCCGCACCACCCTGGCCATCCAGGAGCTGAAGACCGCGCAACTGCCGTTCGTCGTCGTCCTCACCGACCCGACCACCGGCGGGGTGACCGCCAGCTACGCCATGCTGGGCGACGTCCACCTGGCCGAGCCGGGGGCCCTGATCGGCTTCGCCGGGCCGCGCGTGATCGAGGCGACCATCCGCGAGAAGCTGCCCCCCGGCTTCCAGCGCGCCGAGTACCTGCAGGAGAAGGGGATGGTCGACAAGGTCGTCACCCGCGCCGACCTGCCGCGCGTCATCGGCCATATCCTTTCGATGCTGATGGGCGGGACGCGCCGGGCGGCCTAGAAGCGGCCCGATGGATCCGATCTCCGAACGCCTGCGCGCGCGACATCCGCAGCGCATCGACCTGTCACTCGACCGGATGCGCGCCCTGTGCGCGGCGCTGGGGGATCCGCAGCATCGATTGCCTCCCGTGATCCATGTGGCGGGGACCAACGGCAAGGGCTCCACGGTCGCCTTCATTCGCGCCATCGCCGAGGCGGCCGGTCTGCGCGTCCACGCCTACACCTCGCCTCATCTGGTCCGGTTCAACGAGCGCATCCGGCTGGCGGGGCGCCTGATCGACGACGCGCGGCTCAACGGCGTGCTTGACCGCGTGGAGGCCCCGGGCCTTGACGCGACGGTGTTCGAGAGCATCACCGCGGCGGCCTTCGTGGCCATGAGCGAGACGCCGGCCGACCTGGCGATCGTCGAGGTCGGGCTTGGCGGGGTGCTGGACGCCACCAATGTGATCGAGCGGCCGCTGCTGAGCGTGATCACGCCGGTCGACCTCGACCACGCCGAGTTCCTGGGCGACTCTCTCGGCGGGATCGCGAGGGAGAAGGCCGGAGTCCTCAAGGCCGGCGCGCGGGGCCTGATCGCGCGGCAGGCCGAGGCGGCCATGGCCGAGATCGAGGCCGCCGCGGCGGCGGTCCACGCGCCGCTGACCGTAATGGGCGTGGACTTCGACGCCTGGAGCGAACGCGGAGGTCTGGCCTTCCAGGACCAGACGCGCTTCCTCGACCTCCCCGCCCCGGCGCTCGCCGGCCCCCATCAGATCTCCAATGCGGGCCTCGCCGTCGCCGTGGCGCTCGAGCTCGACCTGCCCGAAGCGGCGATCGCGCGCGGGCTGCGGGAGGTGCGGTGGCCGGCGCGGATGCAGCGTCTGACGAGCGGCCCGTTCGGCGAGGCGGCCAGGGCGGCCGACGCGGAGCTGTGGCTGGACGGGGGGCACAATCCGCACGCCGGCCGGGCGCTGGCGGAAGCGCTGGCGGAGCGCCAGGCGAAGGCGCCCCGGCCGACGGCCCTGATCGTCGGCATGCTGGCGAACAAGGACGCCGGCGGCTTCTTCGAAGCGCTGGGCGGCTCGGGCGCGGCCGTTTTCACCGTGTCGTTCGAGGGCGCTTCGGCGGATCCCGAGGCCCTGGCGGCGGTGGCGCGCGGCCACGGACTGGGTGCGCAGCCGATGGCGAGCGTCGCAGAAGCCCTTCCCCAGGCCCTGCGGCTGGGCGCCGGTCGGGTGGTGATCTGCGGCTCGCTCTATCTGGCCGGAGAGGTGCTGGGCGCGGCGCGCGAGACCTGGCCGGATTGAGTCCGGTCAGACGTCCGGCGTGCGGACGCGCTGGTTGTCGCGCATGAAGTCGCGCGTGGCCTGATCCTGCACGCCCTGGCGGGGCACGTTGCGGCACACCCGGGTCCGCCGGTTGGAGCCGGTCACCGTCTCGAACCGGCAGACCCGACGGGTTTCCGGCTCGGGCTCGGCCGCCGTGGCGTCGACCGGCGGCAACCGGGTCACATCTTCCGGGGGCTGCTGCGGCGCCGCCTGGAGGGGCGCGAAGCCGAGCGTCAGGGCGGCGAGCGAGGCGGCGAGCATGGCGTATTCCTGGGACCTCTGGGGCGGGGTGCAACCTAATGTTCAAGTAACGCCGATTGCAAGCGCCGCCGTCAGCTCGGGCCGCCGGGGGTGATGTCGCCCTCGTCGGGGAGGCGGACGCGTTGCTGGGCCCGCATGAACTCACGCGTCTGCTGATCCTGCATGCCGGCCCGCGGCACGTCGCGGCAGACACGCTGCTGCATGTTGGACCCGGTGGCGCGCTCGAGACGGCAGACTCGCCGCGTCGTCGGCTCCCCCTCCTCGCGGCGCGCCTCGGCGGGCGCGGGCGCGGCGGCGATGACGGCGACCTGGCCCGAGCCGACTTCGGGGGCCGCCAGCGTCAGGGCCAGCAAGGTGATGGTCAGCATGGATATCCCCTGGTCGATCGGTGAGCCGTCGATCAGAACACTGATATCCGCTCGCGGCAAGCCGGGTCGGGCCGGACAACCGTCCGGCCGCAAGGGCGGCGGCGCACCTTTCGGCGATTTAACGGGACAGGACGCTGTCCGCCGCGCTTCCCTGCCGGGCGGAGGACACCGATGCTCACGCTTGCTTTCGTCGCCGCCCTGGCGGCCGGCTCACCCGCTTCCGCCCGGCAGTCCGACGCCGCGCCCGACGCCGCACCCGTTGTCGCGGCCGAACGGGCGTTCGCCGCCGACGCCCCGGCGCTGGGGATCGCCGGCAGTTTCAACAAATGGTCCGTGCCGGAAGCCATCGTGATCGCTGGAGGTCGCGCCCAGCGCATCGGCGAAGTCTATCCGGACCGGCCGCGACCGGCCGACGAGCCCCTGCTGGAGTGGTGGCCCAACTTCGCCGGCATCGCCCGCTCGGGAGACCTGGGCTTCACCACCGGCGGCGTGGCGGTCGGCGGCCAGCGGACGGGGCACTACTTCACCATCTGGAAGCGGCAGTCCGACGGTTCGTGGAAATGGGTCTATGACGGCGGTTCCGGAGCCAGCGCCGCAGACGTGCCGGGCCCGGACAGCGATCCGGTGATCCTGGAGCCAGCGCCGGAGTCGCTGGCCCCGCTCACCGCGGATCAGGCCTTCGCCGAGGTGCGGGAAGGGGAGGCCGACCTCGCCCGGGCCGCCGCTGTCGACCAGAAGGCGGCGCACCTTGCGGTCATGGCTGACAGCGGACGGCTGTACGTGGCTCCGCGTCCGCCGGCGATCGGACGGGAGGCTTTCTCCGCGGCGCTGGACGGCTGGCCGGCGACCTTCCGGTTCGGCCCCACCGAGGGGGGCGGCCAGTCGGCGGACGGCGACCTCGTCTGGACCTACGGTCCGGCCGTATGGGCGCGGAACGGGAGCGAGCGGACCGGTCATTACGTCCGGCTGTGGCAGAGGCAGGAGGCCGGCTGGCGGATCGTGCTGGCGCAGCTGATCCCCGCTCCGCCGCCGCCTCCGGCGCCGCCGGCCGCGCCTGCGGCGCCGACGCCCCCTCCCGCCGGCGGATAAGGCGTCCTATCTGCGGCTCATGACCGACCTCTCCCCCCGCGAAATCGTTTCGGAGCTCGACCGCTTCATCGTCGGCCAGCACGACGCCAAGCGCGCAGTCGCCGTGGCCCTGCGCAACCGCTGGCGCCGCAAGCGCGTCCCGGAGGATCTGCGCGACGAGGTGACGCCGAAGAACATCCTGATGATCGGCCCCACCGGGGTGGGCAAGACCGAGATCGCCCGCCGGCTGGCGAAGCTGGCCGGAGCCCCCTTCATCAAGATCGAGGCGACCAAGTTCACCGAGGTCGGCTACGTCGGCCGCGACGTCGACCAGATCATGCGCGACCTCGTCGAGGCGGCGCTGGTCATGGTGCGCGACAAGCGGCGCTCGGGAGTGAAGGCCCGCGCCGAGGGTCAGGCCGAGGAGCGCATCCTCGATGCCCTCGTCGGCCCGGGCTCGCAGCCGGCGACGCGCGACGCCTTCCGCAAGCGCCTGCGCGCCGGCGAGCTGGACGACAAGGAGATCGAGATCCAGCTGGCCGACACGGCCTCGCCGATCCAGGGGCTGGACCTGCCGGGCGGGGGCAACGTCGGGATGATCAATCTGTCCGAAATGCTGGGCAAGCTCGGCGGCGGCCGGACGAAGTCGGTCAAGCTGCCGGTCCGCGACGCCTTGGGACCGCTGGTCACCGAGGAATCCGACAAGCTGCTGGATCAGGAGAGCCTGACCAAGGAGGCGCTGCTGCTGGCCGAGAACGAGGGCATCGTCTTCCTCGACGAGATCGACAAGGTGGCGGCGCGGTCGGAGGCGCGCGGCGCCGACGTCAGCCGCGAGGGGGTGCAGCGCGACCTGCTGCCGCTGATCGAGGGCACCACGGTGTCGACCAAGTACGGGCCGGTGAAGTCCGACCACGTGCTGTTCATCGCCTCGGGCGCCTTCCACGTGGCCAAGCCTTCGGACCTTCTGCCGGAACTGCAGGGCCGGCTGCCGATCCGGGTCGAGCTGAAGGCGCTGACCCGTGACGATTTCCGACGCATCCTGACGGAGCCCGAGGCCAATCTGATCCGCCAGAACCAGGCCCTGCTGGCCACCGAGGACGTCACGCTGCAGTTTACGGACGACGCGGTCGAGGCGCTGGCGGACGCGGCGGTGGCCGCCAACTCGGCGGTCGAGAACATCGGCGCCCGCCGCCTTCAGACGGTGCTGGAGCGGGTGCTGGAGGAGACCAGCTTCAAGGCCTCGGACCTCGCCGGCCAGACCATCGTCTTCGACGGCGAAAAGGTGCGGGAGCGCGTGGCCGATCTGGCGAAGAACGCCGATTTGAGCCGGTTCATCCTGTAGTCGGCGCCGGCCCGTCAGAGCGGCGGCGACAGCTTTTGCGGGGGCATGACGGCCTATGGCCGGGCGGCCGTCAAAGCGCGCCCGGCCGGCCAGGTCAGGTGAAGGCGCCGGGGCTGAACCCGCCACGGACGCATTCCTTCTGGATGGCGGCCTGCTGGATGGCGTCGTATTCCCCCTTCAGGCGGCTGAGCTCTTCCTTTTGGTCGCCGTTGGCGAGGAGGAACAGGGCTGGCCAGAAAACAACGAGGCCAACAGCCATGGCGGCGGTGTCGTTATTGGCTCGGCTGCGCTGGTTGGCGGTGATCTCGGCGACTTTGGCGGCGACCCGGCGGTTCTCCTCACCGAGCTGCGGGCAGCTGAAATTCGCATAGTGCATCGGCGAGACGTAGCTGGCCGAGATGTTGTTGGGATGGGTCGCACACGCGCTCATGGCCAAAGCTGCTCCAACGGCAGCGACGGTGATCTTCTTCATGGTTCTTGCCCCGGATGACTCCGCGGAATGCAGAGCTGACGCACGCCTAACTATCCAAGGTTGTCATTCTCCTACCTGTTTTGGTGAACGGAGGGCCAGCAGTCTTGCCGGGGGGCGGGCAGGCCTGAATCAGATGTTGAACGTAGAACGGATGCGGAACATAACCTCCGCATGCCTGCCGCCGCCGTTCACATCGAGCTGGTCTTCAGCCGGCCGGAGACCACCCTGTCGGTGACTCGCGGGGCGGCGCGGCTGCTGATCGACATGGGCTATGCGCCGCTGCTCGAGGTCGGGCTGCCGAACGGGCGTCGCGCCGACGTCATGGCGCTGGGGCCGAAAGGCGACATCGTCATCTGCGAGGTGAAGTCCGGCATTGAGGACTATCGGGTCGACCGCAAATGGGGCGAGTACGGACCGTACTGCGACGCCTTCTATTTCGCCGTGGCGCCGGAGTTTCCCGAGGGTGTTCTGCCGGACGAGCCGGGGCTGATCGTGGCCGACGGCTTCGGCGGGGCGGTGGTGCGCGACGCGCCGCTGACACCGCTGGCCCCGGCGAGGCGCAAGGCGCTGACCCTCGCCTTCGCCCGGCTTGGGGCGCTGCGCAGTCTGAGGGATCAGCCGGCGGGCTGAGCCGGCGGGTCGACCACCCGGCCGCTTTCGCCCGCGCTCATGATCGCCGAGGTCGAGGCGGCGCAGCCCATCAGGTTCTCCTCGCCCACCTTGACCAGCGCGGTCAGCGGATAGGTCCGGTCGCTCATGCCGTCCGAGCATTCGGTGGCGGTGAGGGTGATCGCGATCGGCGTGCCGACGGTCGTGGTGGTTTCGAACACGGCCACGGTGCCCTGGATCGTCGGCTCGGGCAGTGGGCCGCGCTGCTCCGGTCGGTCGGCGCCGGAATAGACCAGCTCGCCGCCCGCCAGGTCGATGCCCCAGAACGGCTCGGTGCCGAGCAGCCGCACCGGCCGCGACAGGTCGACGCCGGCCAGAATCTGCCCGGGCTCCGGCGGCGAAGCGGGATCGGCCGGTGTCTCAGGCTCGGACGAACACGCCGCGAGGCAAAGAACGGCGAGGGCGGCGGCGAGGGGGCGCATGAACGACTCCGCGAACAGGAGGCCGCAAAAAGCGCCGCCGGGGCCGCCGGGTCAAGGCGTCAGGGCTGGCCGACGCTGGGCGGAACCGAGGCCAGCAGCAGGCCGTCCGAGGGCAGGGACGGGCTGTTGTAGATGAAGCCGTGGGTCGGATAGACGCTGGTGCCGAGGTCGTTGATCGGATTGTACCAGACCTTGACCGCCGACCAGTCGTTGGCGTCCGAGACGTCGACCACGGTGACGTTCTCCTCGACCTTGCCGCGGCTGCCGCCCCAGTTGGCGTGGGTGACGCGGATGACCCGGTCGGTAAGCACTTCGGAGACCACGGCGACGTGGCCGAGACGCATCCGGCCGCTGGACTGGAAGGCGAGGACCGCTCCCGTGCGCGGGCGCTCGCCGGTGGCGAACTTGCCCTGGGCCTGGTTCCACCAGGTATGGGCGTCGCCGTAGATGTCGATGCCCGAGAACATCCGGGCGAAGGTCACGCATTGCCAGTACGGCTCGGCCTTCACGGACGGCGGGCTGAAGCCCAGCGCGAAAATCCCGAGGAGCGCCGCAACCGCGGCGGCTTGGAGCCGTTTCATCATGCTGGCGTGCTTCCCGACCTGCCTCGGAGTCAGCCTTAGACGATAGTTTTCGAGGGTTGAAGAACCCTTTCAGGCGAATCGCCCTGCGCCGTCGTCCCCTCTTGACCTGAGTCCTTGCGAGCCGCGAATCCGCGCAGCGCCTTGCGCGCCGGGCGTTCGACCAGGTGGTAGGTGGCCATGGCGGCGACCGGAATGGCGGCCACGATCCCCAGCCACACAAAAATGTGAAACCGCTTCTCGTCCGCGCCGAGCAGCCGCGCCGCAACGTTGGTCATCACCAACAGCACCGGCGCGCAGACCATGTAGATCGAGTAGCTGATCTCCCCCAGGTAGACACCCGCCTTCGACGCGAACGGACCCGCCCGTTCGTTCTGGAGGGAGCCGAGGGCGAGGATCAGCCCCCCGGCGAACAGGACGGTGACGGGATCCCACAGCGCGAGGGACGCGCTGACCAGCAGGCCGAGCCCGAAGGCGAGGGCGGCCAGACCGGGACGCGGCAAAGGCGCGCGGCGGTACACCAGGTAGAGGGCGCAGCCGAGGGCGAAGCAGGGGACGATGCGCAGCGCGCCCCAGCGGAAGGTCGCCTCGGTCAGCGGTAAACCGGCCAGCCGTTCGAAGGCCGCATAGACCGCGAGCGCCACAAGGGCGGTCAGGCCAACCGCGAGCCACGGCCGCTGGCGCAGCCGCCACGCCACGAACGCGAAGGCGGGGAAGGACAGGTAGGCGAACCACTCCGCCGAGATCGACCAGGAGGGGTGGTTGAAGGCCGCCAGCGGGGCTAGGCCCCAGGCGTGGGTCATGGTCAGGTGGGCCGGCAGCGCCCGCCAGTCGGTCAGGCTGGCGTCGACGACGACCCCCGCGACGGTCGCGGCGATCCCCAGCCCGACCATGGCGAACAGGGTGACGAGGTGCAGCGGATATACCCGCGCGATGCGCGCCCACAGGAAGCCGCCGTAGGAGAACCGCCTTGAGCCGGCCTGCTCCAGATAGACATGGCTCAGGATGAAGCCGGACAGGACGAAGAACACCTCGACCCCGAGATAGCCCTTGGTCACCGCGACCGGCACGAAGCCGACGTCGAGGTAGGCCCAGGCCGTGTACAGCACCACCCAGGCGGCGGCGAGGAAGCGCAGGGTGGTCAGCGCGCGCAGGTCGGGGGGCGTGGCGACGGGGGTCATGGCCCGCCCAGGCTAGGTCCTCAGCCTGCAGGATTCGTTAAGCGCTGCATTCCGCCGGCTTCGCGTCGTCGGGGCCGTAGAATCCGCAGGCGCGATCGATCTCGCCCTGGATCAGGGCGCAGGGGTTGGCGACATTGCACGGCGGGTGGGTCGCCGGGCTGACCATCACGCAGCGCTCGACCAGGCGGGCGGCGGCCGCCTCTCCGATCTGCGACTGGCAGGAGCCGTCGGTGGCGGCCGCAGGCGACGGACGTCCGGCGAGGTCTTCGGGCAGCCCGGGGTCGATCTCCTCCTGCGGAGGCGCGTCGGCCGGCATCTCCGGAGCAGGAAGGTCGACGCCCGGCGGTGCGGCCTCCGGCGTCTCCGTCGGCGGCTGACAGCCGGCTACGAGAGCCGCGCCCAGCAGGACGAGGATGGTCCGACGCATGGCGGGCTCCTGTCGTGGTGCAAAGCGCACCTTAGACACGGTTCGCCGGGGCGCGGAACCCTCAGCGGCCCAGGGCGGCGCGCTGGAGGGCGAACAGCTCGGCGCAGCCGCTCTCGGCGAGCTGGAAGAGGCGTTCGAACTCCGGACGGCTGAAACCGCGTTTCTCGCCCGTGGCCTGGATCTCGACAATCGTCCCGGCGCCCGTCAGGACGAAGTTGCTGTCCGCCTCGGCGGTGGAGTCCTCCTCGTAGTCGAGGTCGAGAACCGGTTCGTCGGCGCAGACGCCGCAGGAAACCGCGGCGACCTGGTCGAGGATCGGGTCGGTCTTCAGCACGCCTTCGGCGCGCAGGTAGTCGAGCGCCGAGGCCATGGCGACCCAGGCCCCCGTGATGGCGGCGGTGCGGGTGCCGCCGTCCGCCTGGATGACGTCGCAGTCCAGCACCACCTGACGCTCGCCGAGGGCCTTCAGGTCGACCACCGCCCGCAAGGACCGGCCGATGAGGCGCTGGATTTCCTGGGTGCGGCCCGACTGCTTGCCGGCCGCGGCCTCGCGCCGCCCCCGGGTGTGGGTGGCGCGGGGCAACATGCCGTACTCGGCGGTCACCCAGCCGGCCCCCTTGTTGCGCATCCAGCCGGGCACGTTCTCCTCGACGGTGGCGGTGACCAGCACCCGGGTGTGGCCGAAGGACACGAGGCACGAGCCCTCGGCGTAGCGATTGACGCCGATCTCCAGCGTCACCGGGCGGAGCTGGTCTGGGCGGCGTTCGGACGGGCGCATGGGAATTCCTTGAAGCGATGGCGGCGCTGCTTATCCTGAAACCGTGAGCCTGTATCCCCCCGCCACGACCCCTGACCTGCTGCGGCTGCGTCCGGCGACGCTCGACGACGCCGACCTGCTGGCGTCGTGGGACCTCGAGCCGCACGTTATCGCCTGCTCGACCGACGACCCGGAGGCGCAGATGGCCTTCGGCGGCATCGACTGGCGCGAGGAGCTGGCGGAGCAATCCGGGACCAGTTTCTACCGCATCGCCGAGGTCGCCGGCCGGCCGATCGGCGTGATGCAGATCATCGATCCGCACCTCGAGCCGACGCACTACTGGGGCGAGATCGAGCCGGGACTTCGGGCGATCGACATCTGGATCGGCCCCGGGGACGCTCTCGGGCGCGGTCACGGCACGGAGATGATGCGACAGGCCATCGAGGGCTGTTTCGCCGACCCGCAGGTGCAGGGGATCGTCATCGATCCGCTCAATTCCAACACCGATGCGCACCGGTTCTACCAGCGCCTGGGTTTCCGGCCGGAGGGACGGCGGATGTTCGGCGACGACGACTGCCTCGTGCACCGGTTGAGCCGCAAGGACTGGGAGGCGCGGTCGCGATGAGAGGACCGCTGCTGACGTCGACCGCGATGGAGGGGCCGGGACTCGTCGGGCTGGACAAGCGGGCCCGCGACATCTTCCGCCGCATCGTGGAAAGCTACCTGCAGACCGGAGAACCGGTCGGCTCGCGGACCCTGTCGCTGACCGGCGTTTCGCTGTCGCCGGCTTCGATCCGCAACACCATGCAGGACCTCACGCTGGCGGGGCTGCTGGCCTCGCCGCATACCTCGGCGGGGCGCATTCCGACCCACGCCGGCCTGCGCCTGTTCGTGGACGGCCTGCTGGAGATCGGCGACATCAGCCGGGAGGAGCGGCGTGAGATCGACGCCCGCCTGGCCGGTCGCGGACGCAGTTTCGAGGAGGCGCTGGACGAGGCCTCGACGCTCCTGTCCGGCCTCGCGGGCGGAGCCAGCATCGTCGCCAGTCCGGTGCGCGATGCGGGGGTGAAACACGTGGAGTTCGTGGCGCTGGGCCACGATCAGGCGCTGGCGGTGCTGGTCGCCGACGACGGCTCGGTCGAGAACCGCCTGATGCCGCTGAAGGCGGGGGTGACGCCGTCGACCCTCCAGGAGGCGTCGAACTTCCTCAACGCCCGGCTCCGGGGGCGGCCGCTGCATGAGGCGCGCTCGGAGATGCGCTCCGAGCTGGAGGCGGCCCGGCGCGAACTGGATGCGGCGGCGGCCCGTCTCGTCGAGGATGGTCTGGCCGCCTGGTCCGGCGGGGCCGAGCGCGAGCGCGCCCTGATCGTCCGCGGCCGCGCCAACCTGCTGCAGGATCGCGAGGCGGTCGAGGACCTCGAGCGGGTGCGGGTGCTGTTCGACGATCTCGAGCAGAAGGAACAGCTGATCGGCCTGCTCGACGGGGTGTCCGACGCCCAGGGCGTGCGCATCTTCATCGGCGCGGAAACCCGGCTGTTCTCGCTTTCGGGTTCCGCCGTGATCGCGGCGCCCTATATGAGCGGCCGACAGCGGGTGCTGGGCGCCATCGGCGTCATCGGCCCCGCGCGACTGAACTACGCCCGTGTCATCCCGTTGGTGGACTACACCGCCCGGGTGCTGGGCCGGATGCTGGACGGACAAGAGACGTGAACGACACCCCCGAGACCCGCGACGCCAATGAACTGGATGCCGACATCGGCGAGTCCGAGGCGGAAGCCAACGCCGAGGCCGGCCTCGACTCCACGCCGGGCGACGATCTTGGCCCGATCGACGCCCTGATCGCCGAACGCGACCAGTGGAAGGACCGCGCCCTGCGCGCCGTGGCCGAGGCCGAGAACACCAAACGGCGGGCCGAGCAGCAGAACAACGACGCCCGCGCCTACGCCATCCAGAAGTTCGCCCGCGACCTGCTCGGAGTCGCGGACACCCTCGAGCGCGCCCTGGCCGTCGATCTGGGCGGCAGCGAGGATCCGGCCGTGGCCAACGTGGTGAAGGGGCTGGAGCTGACGCACAAGTCGCTGATGCAGGCGTTCGAGGCGAACAACCTGCAGCGCGTCGCGCCGGAGCCGGGAGAGGCTTTCGATCCTCACCTGCACCAGGCGATGATGGAGCAGCCGTCGGAGACGGTGGAAGGCGGCAGGATCGTCCAGACCCTGCAGCCCGGCTACGCCCTGTTCGGCCGCACCGTGCGCGCCGCCATGGTCGTGGTCGCGGCCAAGGGCTCCGGCGGGCGGCCCAACGCGGCCGATCAGGCCGCCGGCGCCGCGGCCTACGCCGCCGCGGCGGACAAGGGCTGAGGCCTCAGGCCCTCACCCGCGCTTCGAAGAAGGCCAGCAGCCGACGCCACCCGTCGGCGGCGGCCTCGGGCGCGAAGCTGTCGCGATAGTCGGCGTGGAAGCCGTGCGGCGCGCCGGGGTAGACGACGATCTCGCTGTCGGTCTGGCCGGCGCGGGCCAGCGCGCTGCGCATCGCCTCCACCGTATCCAGTGGAATGCCGCGGTCATTCTCGCCGTAGAGGCCGAGCACGGGGCATTTCAGATCGTCAGCCAGGTCGACGGGCCATGGCCGGCCGGCCTCCGTCTGTTGCGGCGTGGCGTTCGCCGCGGGGGCCAGTCGGCCGTACCAGGCCACGCCGGCGTCAAGCACGGCGAAGCGGGCGCAGGCCTGCCAGACGACCTTGCCGCCCCAGCAGAAGCCGGTGATCCCGATGCGGTCGCCGCGCGCCCACAGCTGCTGGCTCGCCCAGTCCAGCGTGGCCGAGACATCGCCCATCACCTGCTCATAGCCGGCGGCGGCGACGATGCGCTGCACCTCCTGCATGTCCGAAAGCGGTGCGGGATCCGCGACCCGCAGGAAGAAGGCCGGCGCAATGGCGGCGTAGCCCGCCTTGGCCAGCCGACGGCAGACGTCGCGGATGTACTCATGCACGCCGAAGATTTCGGAGACGACGATAACGACGGGGAAGGGGCCGTCGCCTTGCGGCCGGGCCACATAGGCCGGGAGCTGGAAGCTGTCAGGGGCGGGATAGCTCACTTCCTCCGCGACCAGAGCCGCCGCGTCGGTGGTCACCGGCGCGGCCTGGGCCGCGAGCGCGGCCGGCGCGTAACCGGCGAAGAACAGGCCGCCGAGGGTTCCGGTCGCAAGGGCGCGCCGATTGAGGCGGATGTCGTCCGGCTCGGGGCCTTCGGGTCGGATCAGCGTCGTCATCGGCGGCCCTCCGTCTGGGGAAAGCGGGACAGTGGCGATCCTTGTCCCGACGGTCGAGTCACGATTGCCGTGAGGCGGTGGTCGTGCGTCGCAGGGTCAGATTGATGCGCCCGCCGCCCGGGATGAGGCCGGAAGATCCCGGCAGCAGGCGGTCGATCCCGTGTCGCGCCAGCCGCGCCGGACCGGTCAGGGCGCAGACGTCGCCGGACGCCAGTCTGAGACTGGTGGTGCGGCCGCCGTCGGCGGGGCCGATGCGGAAGACCGCCGTGTCGCCGAGAGAAATCGACAGGACGGGCGCCGTCAGGTCGGCCTCGTCCCGGTCCTGGTGGAGACCCATGCGGGCGCCTTCCCGGTAGAGGTTGACCAGACAGGCGTCCGCCGGGTCCGGCCAGCCCGTTAGCGCGGTCCACAGGTCCATCAGTCGCGCGGGCATCGGCGGCCAGGGCGCGCCGGTCACCGGGTGGACCGGCTGATAGCGATAGCCTCCACGGTCCGATACCCACCCCAGTGGGCCGAGACTGGTCATCTCGACCGAGAACGGCCGGCCGCCGGGCGTGACCGGCCGGTAGAATGGGGCCTGCTCCGCCCCGGCCAGCACCTCGGTCAGCAGGGACGTCTGCGCATCGGCGTCGAGCGCGCCCGGCCAGTAGCGAAAGCCGGGCAGGCCTGTGTCGATCTCGCGCGGCGGCGTCATCGTCCGCAGGTAGGCCGTGGGCAGGGGAATGTTAAGCGCCGGGCGCCAGCATCGCCGGCATGGATCGCCGCGCCCTTCTTGGACTCGCCGCCGTCGCCGCCGCGACCGCCTCGCCCGCTGCGGCGGGAGGCGGAGGCGGCGCGCCACAGCCCAGCTACATGCGGCTGCCGACGGTCACGGCCAATGTCCGGCGACCCGATGGCCGCCGGGGGGTGATGACGGTGGAAACCGGCATCGATACCCCCGACGCCGCCCTCCGGGCCCGCGCCGTCCAGTCGGCCCCGCGTCTTCGGGCCGCCTACGCCGGCGTCGTCCAGTCCGCGGCCAACGCGCTCCTGCCCGGCCATCCGCCGGACGTGGAACGCCTCGTCGCCTCCCTGCAGGCCGCCACCGACCGCGCCCTCGGGCGTCGCGGCGCACGGCTGCTGATCGGCACGGTTATGGTCGTCTGATCCCTAGTCCCTGGTCGGATCCGCGGCCGCCGCATCGCCGTAGGTGAGGGCGAGGAAGACGTCCTCGAGGTCCGGATCCTCGGTGGCGATGTCGGCGATGGTCACCCCCGCGGCCCGCACGGCGGCCAGCACCTGCTCCACCGAGGACTGCCCCTTCTTGTACGAGACGGCGAAGGCCCCGTTCGGGCGCGGCGTGACCTCGAAGCCGGGCAGGAGCGGCGGGGCCGGTAGCTCGCCCTCGGGACTGACCACCACGTGCCGGGTGTCCAGCCGCCGCAGCAGCTGCGGCGTCGGCTCGCAGGCCACCACCTCGCCGCGGTTCATGATGGCGATGGTGTCGCAGAGTTCCTGCGCCTCCTCGAGGTAGTGGGTGGTCAGCAGGATGGTCACGCCCTCGGCGTTCAGGCGGCGGACGTAGTCCCAAAGCTGGCGGCGCAGCTCGACATCGACCCCGGCGGTCGGTTCGTCGAGGATCAGGATGGGCGGATTGTGGACCAGCGCCTTGGCCACCATCAGCCGCCGCTTCATGCCGCCCGACAGGGCGCGGACGTAGGCGTTGGCCTTGTCGGACAGGCCGAGCGCGGCCAGCAGTTCGTCGGAGCGCCGTTCCTTCGGCGGCACGCCGTAGAAGCCGGCCTGCACCTCCAGCGACTCCCGCGGGGTGAAGAAGACGTCGGCGACGATCTCCTGCGCCACCACGCCCAGCGCCGCCCGGGCGTCGCGTGGCTCGCGATCAATGTCGCGCCCCCAGATCTTCGCCGTGCCGCCGGTCTTGTTGACCACGCCGGCGAGGATGTTGATCAGGGTCGACTTGCCGGCCCCGTTCGGCCCCAGCAGGCCGAACATCGAGCCGCGCGGGATGACCAGGTCGACGCCGCGCAGGGCCGTCTTGGGCGGCGATTTCCGCGAGCCGGCGTAGGTCTTCTCCAGCCCGCGCACCTCGATGGCGTTGGCGGGCAGGTCTTCTGTGTCGGTCATTCGCGCGCTTTCGGGTGTTCCGGGCCGCCCGGTTTGACGCTAAGGAGCGGCGGCGCATACCTATGTGCGCCTGCCCCGATAGCCAAGTCAGAGCCCGCCGAATGCCCCCGCGCCCGACCACCGAGATCGTCCCGCCGCCGGAAGAGATCGTGGTGACCTCCAAGCGGGTGGCCTGCGATGGCGGCGGGGGAGTGCTGGGACACCCGCTGGTCTACATGGACATGGGCGACGACGACTTCGTCGAGTGCGGCTATTGCGACCGCCGCTTCGTGCTCGGCAAGAAGCGCAAGGCCGAGAGCGAGTACCACAGCCCGGCCGCCCGGGACGCTTCCTCGCACTGACGCGTCAGGCGGCGGGAGCGCCGCCGCCCGCCGCGATCCACGCGTCGACCTGGTCCTCCAGCACGTCCAGCGGCACCGAGCCGGAGCCCAGCACCACCGCGTGGAAGTCGCGGATGTCGAAGCGGTCGCCCAGCGCCGCCTGCGCCCGCTGGCGCAGCTCCATGATCTTCAGCTCGCCGATCTTGTAGCTGGTCGCCTGCCCCGGGTTGGTGATGTAGCGCTCGACTTCCTTGACGATGTCGCGCTCGGACAGCAGCGAGTTCTGCCGGAAATAGTCGATCGCCTGCTCCCGGCTCCAGCGCTTGGCGTGCAGCCCCGTGTCGGTGACCAGCCGCACCGCCCGCCAGAGCTCGGTCGAGAGCCGGCCGAAGTCGGAATAGGGGTCCTCGTAGAAGCCCATCTCCTTGCCCAGCCGCTCGGCGTACAGGCCCCAGCCCTCGGCGTAGGCGCCGTAGCCGCCGAAGCGCCGGAACGACGGCAGGCCCTCCATCTCCTGGGCGTAGGCGATCTGGAAGTGATGACCCGGCGCGCCCTCGTGGTAGCTGATGCCCTCGATCTGCGGCTTCAGAACCTGGGTCATGTCGGACAGGTTGACGTAGTAGATGCCCGGCCGAGAGCCGTCGGGGGCCGGGGCGTTGTAGAAGGCGATCGAGGCCGTCGCCTCGCGCCACGGCTCCACCGCCCGCACCTCCAGCGCCGCCTCCGGCAGGTCCGAGAACCAGCGCGGCGCCGCCTCCATCACCTGGGCGATGAAGGCGCGGCTGTCGGTCAGATACTGCTCCTTGCCCTCGGGCGTGTTCGGATACTGGAACCGCGGCTCGGTCTTCAGGTGGACGAAGAAGTCCTGCAGCGAGCCGTCGAAGCCGACCTGGTCCATGATCGCCTGCATCTCGCCGTGGATGCGTTCCACCTCGTCGAGACCGATCTGGTGGATCCCGTCGGCGGTCAGGTCGGTGGTCGTCGAGAGGCGCAGGCGGGCGTTGTAGTAGGCCTCGCCGTCCGGCAGCCGCCACACGCCGGCGTCGCGGTCAGGCATGGTGGCGGCCTGCTGCCGCACCTCGGCCAGGGCGGCCAGCACGTGCTCGTAGCCGCGCTTCCACTCGCCGGTCAGAGCCGCCCGCCCCTCGGTCAGCAGCCGGGCTTTCATCGCCTCGTCGGCCTCCAGAGCCTCGATCTTCTTCTGGAAATCGGCCCAGACCGGATTGTCGGCGTCGCTGTCGAAGGGCGCGCCGGCGATGATGTTGCGGGTGTTCTCGATCGACGGCTCGAACACGAAATTGGGCGAGATCACCCCGGCGGCGGCGCGCTGGCGCAGCTCGGCGGCGATCTCCTGCATCACCCGCTCGGAATCACGCAGGCGCGACACATAGGCCTCGGCGTCCTCGACGCTGTCGATCCGGTGCTGGTTGATCATGAAGACCGGCAGGCCGGTGGTCGGGTTGCCGTTGGCGGCGAACTGGAAGCCCCAGTCGCGCCAGCGGTTCTGTAGCCGGGCCTGCTCCACGCCGTATTCGAACAGGCGCATCGACATGCGGCTGTCGGCGCTGACCTTCGCCGGGTCGAATTCGGCCTTCATCCTCGCCAGCTGGGCCTCGGACAGGGCGAGCGCGCGCTCCGCCGCCGCGTCGGTGCCGTCGTCGAGGCGGCCGTAGTCGCGCTTGATGCCCAGCGAGGTCATCGTCTGCGGCGACAGGGCGATCCGTTCCTGGAAGGCCGTTTCGAAGAAGGCGGCCAGCCGCGCGTCCTCGCTCTCGGTCGCGGCCTGGTGGGCCGCGTGATCCGCGTGCCCGGCGTGGGCGTCCTGCGCCAGCGCGACAGGTGCGAGGGCCAGCACCGCGGCGGCGGCGACGGTGGAGACGAGCAGGCGACGCATGGGACCTCCAGGAATACTGAAGGCGCGACCTTCTCCGCTCCGGCGACGGGGCGCAAGTCGCGCGTCAGAACTCCCGCCAGCTGTCGCCGGGGTCGCGTTCGCCGGGGTCGACGCGTTGCTGGCCCCAGGAGACGATCATCAGCAGCTTGTGGCTGCGGATGCGGAACTCGCCGGTCATCGGCACGATGGCCCCCAGGGGCGCGCCGGTGCGCGGCTCGTAGAGGAAGCCGGAGAACTCGGCCACGCCCACCCGGTCGCGGCGGCTGTAGACGGACAGCTCCGGAATCGAGACGACGTTGAAGTTCTCGTTGATCGGCACCCGCATGTCCGGGAGGCCGAAGACGCGGCGCATCTGCTCCAGCGACAGGGTGCCGGCGCGCACCTCGAGCACGGCGTCGGCGTCGTTCTTGGACGGGGCGAGGGCGTAGCCGGCCTCGGACAGGGCCGCCCGGATGGCGCTGATGGCGTAGGGCGCGGCCTCGGCGCGGAAGTAGGCGTCGTCGACGTAGACGCGCGAGCCGCCCGGGATCGGCAGGGTCAGGCCCTCGACCGCCCGGTCGGCGGCGCGGGCCACCAGCAGCTGCTCGGTGGCGGTCCGGGAGGGATAGGTCTCGGAGGTGGAGGCGCAGGCGGCGAGGCCCAGCAGGGCCAGCGGCAGAACGGCGAAACGCTTCAAGATCACCAGCTCCCGGTGTTCGACATCGAGGCCCAGGGTTCGGCGGGGGCGAGAGGCTGGCCCTCCTGCAGTAGCTCGATCGAGATGCCGTCGGGCGAGCGAACGAAGGCCATGCGGCCGTCGCGCGGCGGGCGGTTGATGGTCACGCCGCCGTCCATCAGCCGCTGGCAGGCGGCGTAGATGTCGTCGACCTTGTAGGCCAGGTGCCCGAAGTTGCGGCCTCCGGTGTAGGTCTCCGCGTCCCAGTTCCACGTCAATTCCACCTCGGGCGAGCGTTCGGCCTCGGAGCGGGCGCGATCCCTGGGCGCGGCGAGGAAGACGAGGGTGTAGCGGCCCGCCTCGTTCTCCATGCGCCGCACCTCCTCGAGGCCCAGCAGGTCGCACCAGAAGCGCAGGGAAGCGTCGAGGTCCGCCACGCGGACCATGGTGTGGAGATAGCGCATGGACTCGGTCGGTTTCGAAGGGGGAGGGCCCGCCTTATAGCGGCGCGCGGGCCGCACGGCGACTCACAGGCGGTTTCCGCCCCCTCGTCATCCGCCGGCTTTCCGGCTACCCACCCGCCTCGACCCCAGGGGAGACCGATGAGCGAAGCCCGGAACCAGTACGCCGACGATCCGAAGCAGGGCTTCATCGCCCTGGTGGCCGACCTGGCCGCGATCAGCGGGCCGGACGGTCTGACCCTGCTGGAGATCCGCGATCGGCTGGATGAGCGGGCGTTCGGCCTGATGATCCTGATCCTCGCCATCCCCTGCCTGGTGCCGGCCCTCTACGGCGTGCCGCAGATCGTCGGCATCCCCATCCTGATCCTGGCGGTGCAGATGCTCGCCGGCCGGGTCGAGCCGTGGCTGCCGGAGGCGGTGCTGCAGCGGCGCGTGTCCAAGGCCTGGCTGGAGCGGATGGCCGACTTCGCCACGAAGCGCATGGGTTGGTTCGAACGTCTGTCGCGCCCGCGGCTGACCGTCTTCGCCGAAGGCTGGGCGGAACGGGCCGCGGCCTTCTTCATGATCCTCGCCACCCTGACCATCGTCCTGCCCATGACCAACACGGTCCCGTCGGTGGCGCTGACCCTGCTGGCGGTCGGGCTGATCCAGCGCGACGGCCTGTTCGTGGCGGCCGGCGCGGCTGTGGCGACCGGCTGGGCGATGGCCCTGGCGGCCGTGGGCATCGGCTTCTTCGTCGGGGCCGGTTGGGCCGTCTCCCTGATCACGCGCTTCGGCGGTTGAGCCCAATCGACGCGGCGCTGCGGCGCCGCTATGAACGGGGTCCGATGAGAGGCCTTTACCGACTCCTGACGCGGTGGTGGACCGCCTTCGCCCTGGCGGCCTCGCTGGCCATGCTGGCGGCGGCGCACGCCTTCGAGCGCTTCGGCGGGCTGGCTCCGTGCAACCTCTGCCTCAAGCAGCGCGAGGTCTACTGGGGCGCCGCGGCCATCGCCCTGGTGGCCACCCTCTGGCATCTGGTCAGCCGCGGCAGCCGCGGCACGCCCCGCATCGCCGCCTTCCTGCTGGCGGTGACCTTCGCTACCGGCGCGACCACCGCCGTCTTCCACATGGGCGGGGAGCTGGACTGGTGGACCCTGCCGGCCGCCTGCGCCGGCGGCGGGGAGGTCGACCTCGAGAGCCTGACGGCCCTCGCCCTCGGCACCGGACCGGTCGAACGACCGGCCATGTGCGACGCCGTGGCGTGGAGCTTCCTCGGCCTCAGCATGGCAGGGTGGAACGCCCTGATCTCCGCGGCATTGGCCGTGTTCAGCCTGCTCGCCGCCAAGAGGCCCAAGGATGCCCGCGCACCCCGCATCTGACCCGAACGCCCGCCGTGTGCCGCTGGCCCGCCCCGGCCGGGGGGCCAGCAAGCGTCGTCGCGACGAGATCCTGCGGGTCGACCACGCGGGCGAATATGCCGCGGTGCAGATCTATCGCGCCCAGCGGGCCGTGTTCGCCGGCCGTCCGGGCAAGGATCGGATCGCCGCCGACATGGCCGAGATGCGGGCGCAGGAGCAGGTGCATCTGGATCGCTTCAACACCCTGCTCAATGCGGAGAAGGTGCGGCCGACGGCGATGACGCCGGTCTGGCGGCTGGCGGCGCTGGGGCTGGGGGCCGGCACGGCGCTGCTGGGCGAGAAGGCGGCGCACGCCTGCACCGAGGCGGTCGAGAGCGTCATCGAGGAACACTACGCCGACCAGATCGCCGAGGTGCGCGAACAGGATCCCGCGCTGGCGGCGGAGCTGACCCGCTTCCGCGACGAGGAGCTGGCCCATCACGACCACGCCGTCGCCCACGGCAGCCGCGAGGCCCCCGGCTACGGCCTGCTCAGCGCGGTGATCAGGGCGGGCTGCCGCGCGGCCATCAGGATCAGCGAGCGGATCTGACGTCGAAGGCCAGCAGCAGGGTGCGCTGGGCCGGTTCGTTGTTGTCGTCCGACAGGATGTAGAGGCGGGTCGCGCCGTCGCGGTCGACCGCCGCCACGCCCTCGAAATTGTCGGTGGTGCCGGGCAGCTTCAGCTCGACCAGCACCGGGCCGAGCGAGCCGTCCGCGGCCATGCGGCGAACGCGGGCGCGGGCGTCGATCGGCGGGCTGTAGGAGCGCTGGACCACGAAGTAGCCGTCGCCGGCCGGATCGCGGTCCATACCGGTGATGCGATAGTCGCCGTCCTGCAGCGGCGCCTCGGGGAAGGGGACCACCACGACACAGTCGGCCGGGCGGCAGTCCCAGACGCCGCCGGACTCGCCGGCCACGCGCCAGCCGCCGTCGACGCCTGCCGCGACGCCCTCCATGCCGTCGTTGAGCGCGAAGGCGAAGTCCGGGGCGCGCAGCGGCGTCGGCCGCTCGGCCGGCCGGGTCGCCGGGCCGTAGCTCCACAGGCGGTGGTCGCGCTCGAAGCCGACCAGCAGGGTTCCGTCGGCGAGGACGGCGAGGCTTTCGGCGTCGCGCTCGGTGCGTTCGGTCACGGGCTGACCGTCGAGCCGCGTCAGCGGCCGCACCGCCAGCCCCTCGAGGCCGGTCAGGTCGCCGTCGCGGTCCAGCCGGAGGCGGCCGTGCACGAGCAGGCCGTTGTCGACCACGGAGAGAAAGGTCCCGTCCTCGAGCAGCTTCAGGTCGGACAGGCTGTGCAGCGGCGATCCCTCGGCCGCCACCAGCTCGACGCCGCCCGCGAAGTCCACGCCGGCGGCGAGGGCCGCGCCGCCAGGCAGGCCGAGGCCGACCGCGCGGGTCGAGGCGGCGGCGGGAGTCCAGCCCGACCC
>JAFAEC010000229.1 GCA_023424215.1 Pseudomonadota bacterium | reverse complement strand
CGCCGCCCGCGCCTGGTCCAGCCGCGCCTGGGCGTAGAAGCCGCGGTCGAAGAGGATCTGCACCCGCGACAGGTCGGCCCGGGCGCGTTCCGCCTCAGCCTCGACCGCCGCGATCTGGGCGCCGAGCGCCGCCGTCTCGAGCCCGATCCGCTCGTCCACGACCATGCCGAGCACCTGCCCCTCGCGCACGATGTCGCCCTCGCGGACGTGGAGCTCGACGAGTGTGCCGGAAATGCGGGCCCGCGCCTCGCCCAGATCGCGCGAGGCGACGGCGGCGGACACCGGCTTGAGGGCGTCGATTCGGGCCTCGGCGGCGACGACGCGCTCGCCGGTCGCGGGCGCGGTCGCCACGCGCTCGGGCTCTCCGCCGCAGGCCGAAAGGGCGGCGGCGAGGAGGACGGAGGCGAGAAGCGCGGGGGCCGGAGATCTCTTCATGGAGCGGTCCATTAATTAGCTTGCACTAATATTAGCGCCTGCTAATCATTGCGCAAGCGGGCGTCTGACTCTCCGCCGCCGGGTCTGCCCCGCCTTGACCGGGATCAAGGCGAGGCCCGTCTCCCGGTCGCAGGGTGATCATGGGTCCCTTGTGAAGGAGATGTGGACATGGATCGGCCGACGATCGTCATCCTGGGCGCCGGACTGGGCGGGGCCATCGCCGCCTTCGATCTGCGACACACGCTCGGTGACCGGGCGCGCATCGTGGTCGTCTCGAAGGGCGACACCTTCCACTTCACCCCGTCCAACCCATGGGTGGCGGTGCACTGGCGGCAGCGCGACGCCATCGAGGTGGACCTGCCGACCGTGATGAAGCGCCGCGGGGTCGAGTTCATCGGCGTCGGCGCGACGGGCATCCGGCCGCACGAGAAGGGCATCGACCTCGCCGACGGGCGGGCGCTGCACTACGATTATCTGATCATCGCCACCGGCCCCGAACTGGCCTTCGACGAGGTGCCCGGCCTCGGGCCGGACGGCCACACCGTCTCGATCTGCCACGTCGACCACGCCGCTGAGGCGGCGGTCTCCTTCGACGCCTTTGTACAGAACCCAGGCCCCATCGTGGTCGGGGCGGTCCAGAGCGCGTCGTGCTTCGGACCCGCCTATGAGTTCGCGATGATCCTCGACACCGAGCTGCGCCGCCGCAAGCTGCGCGGCCGGGTGCCGATGACCTTCGTCACCTCCGAGCCCTACATCGGCCACCTCGGCCTCGACGGCGTCGGCGACACCAAGGGCCTGCTGGAAAGCGAGATGCGCCAGCGCCACATCAAGTGGATCACCAATGCGAAGGTGAAGAGCGTCGACGCCGGAATGATGCACGTCGAGGAGGTCGGCGAGGACGGCGCGGTCAAGGCGACCCATGACCTGCCCTTCGCCTACTCGATGATGCTGCCGGCGTTCCGCGGCATCGAGGCGGTGCGGGGGATCGAGGGCCTGACCAACCCGCGCGGCTTCATCATCGTCGATAAGCACCAGCGCAACCCGACCTGGCCGGACATCTTCGCCCTCGGCGTCTGCATCGCCATTCCGCCGACCGGCCCGACCCCGGTGCCCGTGGGGGTGCCCAAGACCGGCTTCATGATCGAAAGCATGGTGTCGGCGATCTCGGCCAACCTGAAGCAGATCCTCGATGGCGGGCAGCCGACCTTCGAGGCCAGCTGGAACGCCATCTGCCTGGCCGATTTCGGCGACGGCGGGGTGGCCTTCATGGCCCAGCCGCAGATTCCGCCGCGCAACATCAACTGGTCGGCCAGCGGCCGCTGGGTGCACACGGCCAAAGTCGCGTTCGAGGGCTACTTCCTGCACAAGGTCCGCACGGGCCAGGCCGAGCCGCTCTACGAGAAGCTCGCCCTCGATCTGATCGGCGCCCACAAGGTGCGCCGCACCCCCGTCTCCACCTCACAGGAATCCAAATGATGAGCCTCGACCGCGCCGTCATGATGTTCGCCGGCTTTATGATCCTGGTCAGCGTCGCCCTTACCCACTGGGTGCACCCGGCCTGGATGTGGTTCACGGTGTTTATCGGAGCGAACCTGTTCCAGGCGTCGATCACCGGCTTCTGCCCGATCGCCCGGCTGTTCCGACGGCTTGGCCTCGTGCCCGGCCCGGCGTTCAGCGCCCGAGCGCCGCTTCCGCCCGCGCAACCGACCGAACCACCTGCGGGAAACTGGCGGGGTTGACGCTGATCGTGTCGATCCCGGCCCGGACCAGGGCCTCGGTCACCTCAGGATAGTTCGCCGGCGCCTCGCCGCAGATGCTGGCAGAACAGCCGTTGCGTCGAGCGCCAGTCACGGCCTGGTTCAACATCTCCATCACGCCTGGATCTCGCTCGTCGAAGTCGAAGGCGACCTCCGCCGAGTCCCGGTCCACCCCGAGCACCAGCTGGGTCAGATCGTTCGATCCGATCGAGACGCCGTCGAACAGCTGGGCGAAGGCGTCGATCTGGATGACGTTGTTGGGGATCTCGCACATCACGTAGATCTGCAGTCCGCCGTCGCCCCGCCCCAGACCGTGGTCGGCGAGCGCCTCCAGCACCCGCCGCGCCTCCTCCACCCGGCGGCAGAACGGCACCATGATGTGCAGGTTGGTCAGACCCATGGTCTCCCGCGCCCGCACCAGCGCCTCGCATTCCAGGGCGAAACCGTCGGCGTAGCGGGGATGGGCGTAGCGCGACGCCCCCCGGAAGCCGAGCATGGGATTCTCCTCGACCGGCTCGAACGGCGCCCCGCCCAGGAGCTTGGCGTACTCGTTGGTCTTGAAGTCCGACAGGCGCACGATCACCGGGCGCGGGTGGAAGGCCGCGGCGATCGAGCCGACGCCCTCTGACAACCGCCGGACGAACCAGGCGCGCGGCGTCTCTTCGGGCTGGAGCCGTCGTCCGACGGCCCGCCGCTCGCGGTCCGAAAGCCGCTCCGGATGCGCCGCCGCCATGGGATGCACGCCGATCATCTCGCCGATGACGAACTCCATCCGCGCCAGCCCGACCCCGGCCGCCGGCAGCGCGGCGGCGGCGAAGGCCGCATCGGGCTGCGCCAGATTGAGCATGACGCCGGTCCGGGTGCGCGGCAGGCTGGCGACCTCCAGCCGCTCCACGGTGAACGGCAGTCGGCCGGCGTAGACCGCCCCCTCCTCGCCTTCGGCGCAGCTGACCGTGACCTCGCGCCCGGCCGCCAGCCGGGTGGTGGCCTGCCCGGCGCCCACGACCGCCGGAATGCCGAGCTCCCGCGCCACGATGGCGGCGTGGCAGGTGCGCCCGCCCTGGTCGGTGACGATGGCGGCGGCGCTGCGCATGGCGGGCAGCCAGTCCGGACTGGTGGTGCGGGCGACCAGCACCTCGCCCGGGCGGAAGGACTCGAGGTCCGCCGGCGCCGCGATGATTCGCACCGCCCCGGAGGCGACCCCCTGCCCCACCGCCCGGCCGGCGACGAAGGCGGCGTCGGGCCTGGATGTGAGTCGCCGGGTCTCGACCACCCCGGCCGGCCGGCGGCTCGCCACCGTCTCCGGCCTGGCCTGCAGGATGTAGAGGCGGCCATCGCCGCCGTCCCGGGCCCATTCGATGTCCATCGGCGTCCAGCGCCCGGCCTTGCGGGAGTAGTGATCCTCGATGGCGATGGAGGCTTCGGCGAGCGCCAGCACCTCCTCGTCCGAGAGGCAGAAGCGGTCCCGCTCGCGCTTCGGGACCGGGCGTTCGACCAGCTCGCCGGATCCGGCGCCGCCCGCCCGCCGGACAAGACGGATCTGCTTTCCGCCGAGCGTGCGCCGCAACACCGCACGGAAGCCGGCGCGGAAGGTGGGTTTGTGGACGTGGAATTCGTCGGGCGACACCCGCCCCTGCACGATGGCCTCGCCCAGTCCCCAGGCGCCGCTGATGAACACCACGTCCGGAAAGCCCGTCTCGGTGTCGAGCGTGAAGGCGACGCCGCTGGCGCCGCGGTCGGCCTCGACCATCCGCATCACCGCCACGGAGAGGGCCACCTTCAGGTGGTCGAAGCCGTTACGGGCCCGGTAGACGATGGCGCGATCCGTGAACAGCGAGGCGAAACAGCGACGGCAGACCTCGACGAGGTCGGCCTCGCCCCGGATGTGCAGATAGCTGTCGTGCTGCCCGGCGAAGCTGGCGCCCGGAAGATCCTCGGCCGTGGCGGAGCTGCGCACGGCCACTCGCGGACGTTCGCCCGGCCGGGTCTGCATCCTTCGGTAGGCGGCCGCGATCGCCGCCTTCAGTTCGGGGCCGCCCGTGGCCCGATAGACGATGTCCCGCGCCCGCTCGCCGCAAGCAGCGACCTGGGCCACGTCCTGCACGTCCAGCGCCGCGAACAGGGCGGTCAGTTCCGGCCAGGCGCCGGCGGCGTCGAGGGCGTCGCGATAGGCGCTGGCGGTCAAGGCGAAGCCGTCCGGCGTGGTCGCCGCTCCCTCGCGCAGCAGGCGGCGCAGTTCTCCGAGCGAGGCGGTCTTGCCGCCGACCCGCGGCAGGTCGTCGAGCCCGACCTCGTCGAGGGTGGCGACCCAGTCGGCGGTTCGCGAGCCGCTGGCCTCGTGCGCCCGGCCGTTCATGAGGCGCGCGCCGCGGCGAGGCCGGCGACGACCTCCTCGTCGTCGACCTGACGGAAATCGGCGTAGGCTTCGCCGACCGATCCGAAATCGTCCGACTCCCGCAGGCACACCACCTCGTCCATCTCGGACTTCAGGGCATGGAGCAGGGTCCGGGGGGCCGTGGGGACGGCGAGGACGATGCGACGCGCGCCCTGGGCCCGCAGCCCGGCGGCCGCAGCCCTCGCCGTCGCCCCCGTGGCCAGGCCGTCGTCGACCAGCACGACCGTATGGCCGGCGGGATCCAGCGGGCGCCGGTCCCCAAGATAGACCTTCCGCCGCCGCTCGATCTCGGCCAGGGCGGCGGCCCGCTCCCGTTCCAGATAGTCCGGCGAGGCGCCGCTGAGACGGACGATCTCCTCGTTGATGATGGTGCGCGGCCGCGCGCCGGCGATCACCGCCGCCAGCGCCAGCTCGGGGTTTCCCGGCGCGCCGATCTTGCGCGCCAGCACCAGGTCGAGGGGAGCGTCGAGGGCGCGGGCCACCTCGAGGGCGACCGGAACGCCGCCGCGCGGAATGGCGTAGACCAGCACGTCCGTCCCGGTTCGCTCGGCCAGGGCCTCGCCCAGACGGCGGCCGGCTTCGGCGCGGTCTCGGAAGTCGGGAGGGAATCTCAAGGGCGGTCTCCGGGGCGGAGGCCGGTCGCGCCCCAAGGCGCCGCGACCGGCTCAGTGGGTCGCGAGGATGGGGATGCCGGCGCTGTCGAGGAGCGAGCGACTGACGCCGCCCAGAATGGTCTCGCGCAGGCGGGAGCGGCCATACAGACCCATGACGATCAGGTCGGCCCCGAGCGCCTCGGCCTCGGCCCGCAGCGCGTCCGCGACGCCCGCGTCCGGCTCGCGAACCGCGACCAGCTCCACCTCACGGCCATGGTCCTCGAAGTAGCGTTGCAGCAGGCTGTCCGGCTCCTCGGCCTCGGCGGATCGAACCAGGGCGACCCGCACGCTCTCGGCGATCGTCAGGAACGGCCACGTCCCGAAGGGCCCGGGCCGCCTCCCGGCTGCCGTTCCAGGCGACGAGGACGCGTCGCCCGGGAAGCGGCGCGGCGGCGCGGTCCGGGAGCAGGAGCGCGGGGCCGCCGCTGTCCAGCACGAGGTCCGCGGCGGTGGTTCCCGTCTCCCCGATGGTCGGAAGCCGACCGGTCGAAAGGATGCTGAGGTCCGTGCGGCGCATCAGCTGGAGGACTCCCGCCGCGCTCGCGCCCGGGACGGTCAGCCAGTCCGAGCGACACCCCGCCTGGTCGGCGGCGGCTTCGAAAGCCATGCGCGCGTCCTCGGCCTGGGCGTCGCTGCGCCGCTCGTGGGCGGCGACCGCCTCCGGCGACAGCGCGGGCGGGATTGAGGGGGTCAGGCCCCAGTCCAGTGGCTGGTCCCAGGCGGAGACGGGCGGCGCCGGTCGGGGGAAGGCGCCCGTCAGACGCGCTCCGAAGCGCGCGGCCAGCCCGGCGGCGACCCGGGCGCGATGCTCGGCCCAGCGACTCCCGTCGACCACGGTGAGGATGCTTCTGTAGGTCACGGATTCCGCTCCATGTTTCGCTCAAGCAAGTGGTCCCGCGCCCTCGAACCGACGGCAGGTCGCTCGGCCGCCGGCTCCAGCGCGGCCACCGGATCGCTGGCCGGGAAGGAGGCGGCGAGCGCCGCGTCGAGGGCGCTGTCGCCGGTCACTTCGGGGCGGACGGGGCGTCGGGACATGATCGTCTCCAGGTGCAGGGATTTCAGCCGCGACCCGCGCGGCGCGCCTTGATCCGCATCAAGGTGCCCGCTCGCCCTGCTGGCAGTTTTCGCCCCATTCGGACCATGACCCTGCGCCAGACCGGCGGGCTTCTCGTGCCGGAGATCCGGCCCGACCCAGCCCCGACTGCCGGACAGGTGCGCCTCAGGGTGAGCGCCTGCGGCGTCTGTCGCACCGACCTGCATGTGCTGGACGGCGACCTCCCCGCCCGCCGGCCGACCATCGTGCCGGGGCACGAGATCGTGGGCGTGGTGGAGGCGGTTGGCCCGGGCGTGTCGGACATACGGCCCGGCGATCGCCTCGGCGCCGCGTGGCTGGCCTCGACCTGCGGGCGGTGTCGCTATTGCCGGGAGGGCCGCGAGAATCTGTGCGACCGGGCGGAGTTTCACGGCTGGACCCGTGACGGCGGTTATGCGGACCAGGTCCTGGTCGACGCGGCCTATTGCTTCCCTCTCCCTCCCGGCCTTGCGGATGCAGAGTGCGCGCCCCTGCTCTGCGCCGGCCTGATCGGCTTTCGCGCCTGGCGGGCCGCCTGCGCCGATCGACGTGTGGAGACGCTCGGGCTCTACGGCTTCGGCGCCGCCGCGCATCTGCTCGCCCAGCTGGCCATCTGGCGGGGGCAGCGGGTGTTCGCCTTCGTCCCCCCCGGCGGCGAAGGGGCCGCCGCCCTCGCCCGCGAACTCGGCTGCGTCTGGGCGGGTCCGTCCGACGTTCCGCCCCCGGAGCCGCTCGACGCGGCGATCCTGTTCGCTCCGGTCGGGGACCTTGTTCCGATCGCGCTCGCCGCGGTGCGCAAGGGCGGGGCCGTGATCTGCGGCGGGATTCACATGAGCGACATCCCGGCCATGTCGTACGAGCTTCTGTGGGGCGAACGTGTCCTGGCTTCCGTCGCCAACCTCACGCGCCAGGACGCCCTCGACTACCTCCCGCTGGCCGTGCAGGCGGGTGTGCGGCCGCACGTCGTGGAGTACCCGCTCGCGCGGGCGAACGAGGCCCTGGAGGACTTGCGGCACGGCCGGTTCGCCGGGGCGGCTGTGCTTGTGCCGCCGCCTGCGGGCAGTCCCGCCTAGTCGCCGTTGTCGAGGGCGAACGTGATCTTGGCGTTGATCCTGTAGCGCGAGATGCGGCCGTTCTCGACCGTCGCCTGCAGGTTCTCCAGATAGATCGAGCGCACATGACGCAAGGTCTGCGACGCCTCCGCCACGGCGTTCTGCGCGGCGTCTTCCCAGCTCTCCCCGGACTCGGCGAGAACTTCGATCACTTTCAGCATGGTCATGGTCAGCTCCCTCTCGTTGATCAGCGTCCCCAATGCCGGCGACTATGATCCGCGGAGCTCGGGAAGAGCCTTGATCCCGATCAAGCCGCGGCCTCAGGCGGTGCGCCTGAGCTCCCGCAGGCGCTCGCGCAGGACCTCGGGCGTTTCGGTCAGGCGATCCCGCGCCTCGGCGAGGGCGATCCGCACGCCCGCCCGGTCCAGCGAGTGGCGCAGCCGGCCGAGCGCCCGCGGCGCGGCCATCAGCACCAGGTCGCGGTGGCCGCCGCCTCGCAGCAGCCGGGCGCTCCGCTCGGCGACCAGGTCGGGGAAGTCCGCTTCGCGGCGTTCGGCCGGCGTGATCTGCTCCGGCATATGCGAGGCCGGGCCGAGCCGATCATGCGTCCGCCCCCGGAAGGTGGACGCCTGCGGCCGGTGCGCGGTCAGGTCGCTCAGCCTGGGGGTGATCTCGATCAGCGGGCCGCCGCGGCGGCGTTCCTCGAACAAGCGGGCGCGGCGGCCGTCGGCGACCACCAGAAGGCTGGATCCTGTCAGGTCCATCGATCGACCTCAGGCGCTCTTCACCGGGATGGCGACCTTGCTGCCGCCCGCAGCGGGATCGAAGGGCGCGACGACGGTCAGGACCCCGTCCTTCAGGGTCGCCTTGATCTCCCCGGCCTTCACGCCGGCGGGAAGGGTGACCGACCGCGAGAACGCGCCGTAGCGCCGCTCCAGCATCCGCACGCCCTTCTCCTCCGTCTCCGACGCCGACTTTTTCTCGCCGCTGACGGTCAGGACGTCGTCGCGGAACTCGACCTTCACGTCCTTCTCGGTGAGCCCCGGCAGTTCGACGGTCAGCTCGAGGCGGTCGTCGGACTCGCGCAGGTCCATACGCGGGGTCGGGCCGAACATCTCGGCCAGATCGAAGCCGCCGAAGTCGGCGCGCATCCGGTCGAACTCGCGCTGGAGCGGCGCGAAGAACGGGGCGACGCCGCGCGCGGAGGACGCGGCGGGGGATGTCTGGGCGGTCATGACGGGTTCCTTTCGACCTTGGCCCGAAGAGGCGTGGCGGCATGAACCCATGCCTGGCGCTCCGGCGCCTTGATCGGGATCAAGCCCCTGGCGCCGACCGGCGCTCCTTCCCCGCTGGATCGAACAGCGCCTGCCGTGTTCTGCTGTCGTATTCTGGAGGCGTCTGTGGCGATCGCGAGCGCGGGCCTGCTTGTCCATCGATCCGGTTCGGACGGTCCGGAGGTTCTGCTGGCGCACCCCGGCGGGCCCTTCTGGCGCGGCCGCGACGTCGCCGGCTGGTCGATCCCCAAGGGATTGCCGGAGCCGGGCGAGACGCTTGAGGCCGCGGCGCTGCGCGAGTTCCGCGAGGAGACCGGCCTGTCCCCGCCCCGTCCGGAAATCGTCCTTCGACCAGTGCGAAGCGGCGGCAAGATCGTGCACTGCTGGATGGCGGCGGCCGACCTCGACCTGACCGGCTTCCGTAGCGGTCTGTTCGAGCTGGAATGGCCGCGCGGCTCGGGGCGGAGGGCGCTGTTTCCCGAAGTCGACGCCGTCGGCTGGTTCGGCGAGGCGGACGCCCTTGTGCGCATCCACGCGGGACAGCGGCCGATCCTTGAGGAGGCCTTCGCCCGTCTGCGGCAGCCTACGTAGCATCCCCTAGGGGCGGTCCCTTACGAGTCGCTCCCGAATGCACAGGTCGCGTCCGGGCGCCTAAGCCTTGGTCATCCACTTCAGGAGGCCCTGGACATGTCCCTCGCTCCCTCGCACCACATCCCGAACGCCATGGTTCCCGGTTATGAGGACTGGGCCGGCGCCGCCCGCCTTACCTTCCGGGCAGGCGAGGAAATCTACGCCCAGGACGAGAATGCCGAATTGATCTACCTCCTGGTCAGCGGCGCCGTGCGCACCAGCTACCTGCTCGCCGACGGCCGTCGGCAGATCGGCGACTTCTACTACCCGGGCGACGTTCTCGGGGTCGAGACCGGCGCGGTTCACCGTTTCTCGGCCGAGGCGCTGGGCCCGTGCGAGGTGCTCGCCCTGCGCCAGGTCGGCTCGGCGGCCTACGACCCCGGTCGCCTCGAGCGCATGATCTGGCGGGCCACCTCCTCGGAGCTCCGGCGCGCCCAGTCCCACATGCTGCTGCTGGGACGCACCACCGCCTGCGAAAAGGTCGCCCGCTTCCTGCTCGACATCGCCGAACGCTTCCGCGGCGAGATCGTCGCCCTGCCGATGAGCCGGCAGGACATGGCCGACTACCTCGGCCTGACCATCGAGACGATCTCGCGCATGCTGGGCCGCCTCCAGGCCGACGGTCTGGTCGAGTTCGTGGGCGCCCGTCGCTACCGGATCCGTCGCCTTGGCGCGCTCGAGGATCTGGCCGCAGCCTGATCCCGGTCGCTCTCGCCGGAACACGTGATATGGTCCGATCCGGATCGCCGACGGGCGGTTCCCACCGCGAGGGGCCGGTGCAGATCAGAACGGCGATCATGAGCACGATGTCGCGGCGCCACGGCTACGCTGCGGCGGTCGGCGGCATCATGATCGCCTTCGCAGTCCGGTTCGGCCTGTACCCGATCTTCGGCGAGCGCAGTTTCTTCATTCTCTATGTTCCGGCGGTTCTGCTGGCCGCCGCCCTGGGCGGTCGGGGGCCCGGCCTCGCCGCGACAGCGCTCGGCTTCGTCTCCGCCGCGACAATTCTCGGACCGGGGCTGTGGGGCAACACCGCCAACCTGATCGACGCGGTCGCCTTCGGTCTGCTGGGCCCGTCCATCGCCATCGCGGGGGAGCGGCTTTGGCGGCGCAGCCGCGAGGCGGCGAGCCGCCAGGCCCATCTGGAATCCATCCTCCGGACCGTCCCTGAAGCGATGATCGTCATCGACGCGCGGGGCGTCATCCAGTCCTTCAGCGTCGCGGCGGTCCGCCTGTTCGGCTGGGGCGCCGAGGAGGCCATCGGACGCAACGTCAACATGCTGATGCCCGAGCCCTACCGATCGGAGCACGACGGCTACATCCAGCGTTACCTGCAGACCGGCGAGCGGCGGATCATCGGCATCGGGCGGATCGTCGTCGGTCAACGCAAGGACGGCTCGACCTTTCCGATGGAGCTGGCCGTGGGCGAGGCGCTGCAGGGCCGGGACCGGTTCTTCACGGGCTTCGTGCGCGACCTGACGGAGCGGCGGGCCCAGGAGCGGCGCGTGCAGGAACTGCAGTCGGAACTCGTCCATGTGTCCCGGCTGACCGCCATGGGCGAGATGGCCTCCTCCCTGGCGCACGAGCTGAACCAGCCGCTGTCGGCGATCGCCAGCTACATGAAGGGCTCGGTGACCCTGCTGGAAGCGCAGCAGCCCGACCTGCCGAGGCTGCGCGCCGCCCTGTCCCATGCGGGCGACCAGGCGCTGAGGGCGGGCGACATCATCAAGCGACTCAGGGAATTCGTCGCGAGGGGCGAAACCGAGCACGCGCTGGAGGATCCGGCCAAGCTGATGGAAGAGGCCAGCGCCCTTGCCCTCGTCGGGGTCCGAGATCGCGACGTGCAGGTGCACCTGCGCCTCGCCCGGAACGTCGGCTCCGTGGACGTCGACCGGATCCAGATCCAGCAGGTCGCGCTCAACCTGATTCGCAACGCGGTCGACGCCATGACCGAGGCGTCCCGCCGGGAGCTGGAGATCCGCGTGGAGCCCGAGGGACGCGACGCCGTCCGGATCAGCGTCGCCGACAGCGGCCCCGGTCTGCATCCGGACATCCGCGCCCGCCTGTTCCAGCCATTCGTCACCAGCAAGGCCGATGGCATGGGCGTCGGGCTGTCGATCTGTCGCACCATCGTCGAGGCCCATGGCGGACGCATCTGGGTTGAGGATAATAAGGGAGGCGGCGCGGTCTTCGCCTTCACCCTTCCGCGCGCCGAGGAGAGCGGGAGTGCCTGATCTGGTTCATGTCATCGACGACGACGACGGCGTCCGCGACGCCCTTGCCTTCCTCCTCGACGTGAACGGCATAACCGCCGCCTTCTACCCATCGGCGAACGAGTTCCTGAACGCCCTGCCGGTCGAGCCCGGCTGCGTGCTGACCGACATCCGCATGCCCGGAATGACGGGTCTCGACCTCGTGCGCGAACTGAAGAGCCGCGGGGTCCCCCTGCCCGTGGTTGTGATGACCGGCCACGGCGACATCCCCCTGGCCGTGGAAGCGATGAAGGCTGGCGTCCGGGACTTCATCGAAAAGCCCTTCGACGACGAGCATCTGCTCCGCTGCCTGCGCGAGGCCCTCGAGGCGGCGCGCTCCACCGATGCGCCCGACGTGGCGCAGCAGCAGGCCCGCGACCGGATTGCCGATCTCAGCGCCCGCGAACGGGACGTGCTGGCGGGCGTCGTCGAGGGCAAGATGAACAAGCAGATCGCCTTCGATCTCGACATCAGCCCACGCACGGTGGAGATCTACCGGGCGAACCTGATGAGCAAGACCGGCGCGCGCAACATCGCCGAACTGATGCGGATCGCCCTCGCCGCCGGCCTCTGATTTTTGGCATGGATCAAGGCGGCGCGGCCGATTCCCGGGAAGGTTAATCGACCTCCGTCGACTTCCCAGGAGCAATCCGGTGCTTTCCCCCGTGGCTGACGATCGGCTCGCCCTTCTGATCGTCGATGACGATCCCGACGTGCTGCGCGCCCTTGGCTTCATGGCCGATACGAGAGGCTTTCGCGTCGACCGCTGCACCACCGCGGGAGAGGCCTTGGCGACGGCCGCCGCGCGCGGTCCGTTCGATTGCATGATCATCGACGAGAAGCTGCCCGACCGGCCGGGCGTCGAGATGCTCGAAACGCTGCGGGGCCTCGGCGTCCTGGCGCCGGCGGTGCTGATCACCACCGCGCCCTCGCCGGTGCTCCGCCGCCGGGCCACCGCCCTCGGCGTGTCGATCGTCGAGAAGCCCCTGCTGGACGAGGCGCTGTTCACCGAGATCCTCCGGCTTCTTCGCCGCGAATGATCTCGCTCATGGCGCCGGCTTCGACCGGGGCCTTACTGGCTGCGAAGGAGACTCACATGCCCCGCCTTTCCGGAAAGGTCGCCGTGGTCACCGGCGCCGCCGTCGGCCTCGGCCGCGCCGCCGCCATCCGCATGGCCGAGGAAGGCGCTTCCGTCGCCGTCCTCGACGTGAACGAGTCCGCGGCCGAGGCGCTGGTCGCCGACCTGGTCGCGCGCGGCCTGGGCGCGGCCTCGTGGCGCTGCGACGTCTCCCGCGAGGCCGAGGTGCAGCGCGTTCTGGACGAGGTCGCGGGGCGCTTCGGACGCCTCGACGTGCTGGTCAACAACGCGGGCGTGGCCGGCGTCGACAAGCCCACCCACGAGGTGACCGAGGCCGAATGGGACTGGGTGCAGGCGATCAACGTCAAGGGCGTGTTCTTCTGCACCAAGCACGCCATTCCCCACCTTCGCCGGGCGGGAGGCGGTTCGATCATCAACCTGTCGTCGATCTACGGCCTCGTGGGCGGCCCCGACGTGCCGCCCTATCACGCCTCGAAGGGCGCGGTGCGTCTGATGACCAAGACCGACGCCCTGCTGTACGCCCCGGACCGCATCCGGGTGAACTCGATCCATCCGGGCTTCATCTGGACGCCCATGGTCGAGGCCCACCTGTCCGGCCATGGCGATCTCGAAGCCGGCCGCAAGGCCGCCGACGCCCTGCATCCGCTCGGCCACATGGGCGAGCCCGACGATATCGCCTGGGGGGTCGTCTACCTCGCCTCCGACGAGGCGCGCTTCGTCACCGGGGCCGAGCTGGTCATTGACGGCGGCTACACCGCCCGCTGAGCTCAGGCGTGACGATAGACGGCGACGATGCGGCGCGCCCGCTCGGCGACCTCGGCGCGATGACGGTCCACCACGTCCCGGCGCATCCCGCCACCCACGCCGCCGACGTTGTGGCGACCGATGATCTCCATCCCGGTCACGGCGGCGAAATGCGCGTCGAAGTGCTCCTGCATCGCCGCCCAGGCGCCGCTGCGCTCGACCCAGTCCTGCGGCGCGCCCGAGGAGGTGAAGGTCACCATCTTGCGCCCGCCGAGCAGCGGCTGGTTGCCGCCCTGCCGCTGCGCCGAGTAGCCGAAATCCATGCCGAACACGCGGTCGACATAGCCCTTCATCATCGCCGGCGTGGAGTTGAACCACAGCGGGTAGAAGAAGGCGAAGATGTCGGCGCCGGCGATGGCCTCGCGCTCGCGGGCCACGTCCGGCCGGACGACGGCGCCTAGATGATCCGGCATCTCGTCCGCCCGCAGCCGGGGGTCGAAACGCAGCCGGTAGAGGTCGCGCTCGATCACCTCCGCGCCCGCCGCCCGGGCGGCTGAAGCGAAGGCTTCGGACATCGCTACCGTGAAGCTGCGCTTCCGGGGATGGGCGACGATCACCGCGATACGGGGAGCTGCGTCTGGCATGGCCGCAGCTTTCACGCCTCCGGCTGCCCCGGCCTTGATCTCGCTCAAGGCCCGGTTGTCCCGCGAGCTTCACCTTGCGGCTTCCTCCAAGGCCCCTGCGATGATCCAGCCCGTCAGCCCTGCTCCCGCCGCCGAGGCCGCCGACGTCGTTCGCGCGGCTCATCACCAGATCGGCAACAGCCTCCAGTCGATCGCCAGCCTCCTGCGCATGGAGAGCCAGCTGGCGCCCCCGGCCGCGGCGGCGGTCCTGACCGAGGCGGGCCGCCGCGTGCGCACCGTCATGCGCCTCCACCAGCGGCTGCAGGAGAGCGGCGTGGCCGTTCGGCTCGACGATCTGCTGGGCGACGTCTGCCGCGACGTGGCCGAACTCGACGCCTTCGACCGGCACGCGGATATCCGGGTGAACGTCGCGCCCCTCTGGGCCTCGGCCAAGGTCGCCTCGGCGCTGGCGATGATCACCGCCGAGTGGCTGGGCAACGCCCTGGAGCACGGCCTCAGCGACGGGCCGGGCGCGGTCGAGGTGACGCTGGAGTCGACCGACGCCGGCGCGCGCCTCATCGTCGCGGACTCGGGTCGCGGCGTCGCGGACGGCGAATGGACGTCCGGCTTCGGCCTGAACCTCGTCGCCAGCCTGGCGAAGCAGCTGGGCGCGCGCGTCCACCGGACGGCGGACCGACGGGGAGCCAGGTGGGAGCTCGCACTCGGCGAATCGGCGCTGGGGCGGTTTGCGCCCTGAGGCCCGCCGGGCCCGGGACTCGCGCTGGCGGAGCGACCGCTTGGCGTCAGCCGTCGGGCGTGAGCGTCGCGGCCAGCCGGCCCAGCAGGGCTTCCCGCTCCGCGTCGTTCGGCAGCCGCTGCAGGGTCTCGTTCAGCGTCACGAGGAAGGCGGACCGGTCGTTGTGCCAGTCCGGTCGCGTCGCCTGGCCGGCCTCGAGCCGCGCCCGGTCGCGCGGCATGGGCTGGGCTGACGTGCAGTCGAGAACCCAGGTCTCGTCCAGCCGGGGCGTCGACGCCCGATAGCCCGCCGCCCCCAGCCGGGCCGCCAGGACGGCGGCGGCGTCCGGCTCTCCGTGATTGACCATCACCGTCCCCGCCAGGGGAGCTCTGTCGTTCAGCCAGTCGACGAGGCCGGTCGCGTCCGCGTGCCCGGAATAGGAGTCCAGCATGCGAATCCGCGCGCCCACGCGGACGTCCTCCCCCTGGATCCGGACGGCCGAACGCCCCTCGACGAGATAGCGCCCCAGCGTGCCGGCGGCCTGGAAGCCGGTGATCAGGACCGTGACCTCCCGGCGCCAGAGCAATCGCTTGAGATGGCGGCGGATGCGCCCGGCGTCGCACATGCCGCTGCCGGCGAGAACCACGTGCCAGCCCGACAGTCGCTCGAGCCGGTCGCTTTCCTGGGGCCGCATCAGGTGGTGGAGACGGGTGGCGTGGCGCAGCGGCTCGAACGGGTTCTCGCCGGCGTCGGGGTTCCAGCCGCGCCGCAGGAAGACCTCCGTGGCCTCTATCGCCAGCGGCGAGTCGAGGAAGATGTCCGCCGCCAGGGCCGGCTCCGCCTCCATGACCGCCAGCAGGTCGAGGATCAGCTCCTGCGCCCGCCCCACGGCGAAGGTCGGGATCAACAGCGGACCGCCGGCGGCCCTGGCCTGCCGCAGCTCTTCCGTCAGGGCCCGCCGTCGGGCCGTCAGCTCCAGGTCGATTCGCTCCCGGTCGCCGTAGGTGCTCTCGAGGATCACATGATCGACGCCGGACGGACCGGCCGGCGCGGGCAGGAACGGCTGCCGGCCGGAGCCGACATCTCCCGAGAACAGCAGGTTCAGGGCCTCGCCGCCCTCCCTCGCCTCGACCTGGATGGAGGCCGCCCCGAGCAGATGCCCCGCCGGCCACCACGTCGCCTGCACGCCGCCGACGATCGTCGTCGGCTCTCCGAATTTGACCCGCTGGAAGAGCCGCAGCGTCGGATCCACGTCCGCGCCGGTGTAGATCGGCTCGACCGCGCGCAGGCCCCGCTGTGCGTTGCGGCGGTTGAGCTGCCGGACCTCGCTTTCCTGGATGCTGGCCGCGTCGGCCAGCATGACCTCGCACAGGTCGCGCGTGCTCCGGGTGGCGAAGATCGGGCCGCGATATCCGGCCCGCACCAGCTTCGGCAGCAGGCCGGAATGGTCGATGTGGGCGTGGGTCAGCAGGACGGCGTCGATCGAATCCGGCGCGAACGGGAAGGGCTCGTAGTTCAGGGCCTTCAGCGTCTTCGGCCCTTGGAACATTCCGCAGTCGATCAGCAGCCGACGCTCGCCGGTCTCCAGCAGCAGGCAGGATCCCGTGACGCACTCGGCGCCGCCGTGGAAGGTCAGGTGGGCTGTCATGAACGCGTCTCGCAGCGACTGCCGGGCCGGTATATCAGTGAGCCAGCAGGACGCTCGGCCCATCTGCGGCGTGCAGGAAGCTGCGGGTGGCGCCGCCGAAGACGAACTCCCGCAGGCGCGAGTGCCCCCAGGCGCCAGCGACCAGGATCCCGCCCCCCTTGCCTTGCGCCGCCGCCACCAGGGCCGCGCCCTCGTCCGCCCCTTCGACGAGGGTCGCCTCGCCCTCGCCGACGCCGTGGAGTTTCAGATAGGCGTTCAGCGCGCTGATGTCCGGGTCGCCGGCCCGCGGATCCAGACCCGTGACGCACTGAAGCACGTGAATCCGGCTGGCCATGGCCAGCAACGGCAGGGCGGCCCGCACCGCGCGACCGGCCTGCGGACTGCCGTCCCAGGCGATCGCGGCGGCGCCCGACAGCCGTTCGGGATCGCCACGGGCGACCAGCACCGGGGCGCGGTCCGCGAGCAGGGCCTGTCCGAGAACTTCCCGCCCCGGGGCGGAGTCGACGGCGGCCTGGGCGAGGATGACGAGATCCGCGAGCGCGGCCTCGCGCGACAGGGCCAGCGCCGGCCTGAGCCCGCGCCCGAGCACCGACATGCGAGGCGCGCCGTCCCCGGCGCCGTAGACGACATCGGCCTCATTGGCGGCGCGGCGGGCGGCGTCTTCGACGCGCTCCTGCAGCTCCCGCTCGGCGGCGGCCAATTCCTCGACCGCCTGGCGGGACAGGGTGGCGCCCAGGGTCATGCCCAGCGCGACCATGTCCACGGCGGAGTCGAGGTAGACCGGCAGGACCTCGACGACCGAGTCGTGCTGGCCCGCGAGGTGGGCGGCGAACGACAGGCACGTCGCGTCGCCCGCGCCGCTCGACGCCAGGGCCAGGATGCGTTTGAGGCTCATGTTCGTCTCCCTTTTCACAAGGATGCGCCCCGCGTCGCCCTCGCCGCCTTGATCGGGGTCAAGGCGGCGGCGATCCGGCGGCGACGAGATCGTCGGCCTCGAGCCGGAACGTCTGCACCTCGCTCCGGCCGTGGGTCAGGCAGTTGACCGAGATGGCGACCGGCCGGAAATGCATGACCGCCACCGCGTTCGCGGACGGGCAGTAGACATGCACCTGCGGATATCGTTCGGCCACGAGCAGGTTGAGCCGCTGGACCACGGCGGGGTCGAGCACCTCGTCGACCCGTCCCGTCATCGACACGCCCACCGGGTCGCCCCGCGTGGTCGTGGTCCGGATCGCCGCCGCGGCCCGGGGGTCGGCATGGAGATTCGCGAACTTGTGGCTGCTCCGCGCCACGATAAAATAGAGGTCGAGCCCCTGGTTCAGGTAGCCGACGGTGGTGGCGTGCGGCCAGCCGTCGGCACGGCGGCAGGCGAGCGTCATCAGCCGTTCGCGACCGAGCAGCTCGACGATTGCCGCGGCGGTGCGACGGTCGAGGCGTTCGGCCGGGGACCCTGTCACGGCTCGTCTCGCACCGTTTCGAGGTAGGCGATCAGATCGTCGATCTCGCTGGCGCGGAAGACGAACGGCGGCATGGCCGGATGGCCGGTGACCAGACCTTCGGCGAAGGCCTCCTCCAGTCGGTCCAGCGGATAGCGGTGGACGATCTCGCGGAACGGCGTGGCCTGGGGCATGGGGCTGGCGTCGGCGGCCGCTATGGCGTGGCAGCTGGCGCAGGTGACCGCCGCAATTCTCTGCCCGCGGAGCGCGGCCTGCTCGCCCGGATCGGTCGGCATCGGCGCGGGGGACGCCTCCCGACCCGCGCATCCCGCGACGATCAGGGCAAGGGCGGCGGCGACGAGCGGTCTGGACATGGACGATCTCCCTCCCGCCGAAAGCTGGCCCACACCGTGGATTCCGCGTTGATCCTGATCAAGGCGACGGTCGCCGGCCCGGCATCTTCTGACGATAGGAGAAGACGCATGACCTACACCAGCCTGCTTGTCGCCGTCGAGGACGGCCCGGAAAGCGACAGCCGTCTCGAGCTCGCCTGCGATCTGGCGGTCGCCTTCGGCGGCCGCCTGACGGGCCTGTCCGTGGGGTCGATCGCCCCGCCCCTCTACGATCCGCTGGCGGGCGGCGCGATGGTGGGCGAACTGCTGACCCTTTACCGGGACATGGCCGAGGCCGACGTGGAGCGGGCCAGAAAGCGCTTCGAGGACATCGTGCAGGCCCGCGGGGTCGAGACCGACTGGAAGGGCGAGATCGGCTATCCGGCCGAGGTCTGCGCCCGCGCGGCGGGGTCTGCGGATCTTGTTCTGATCGGCGGGCGCAATCCGCGCGCGCCCTACCATGCACCGGACGCCGCTGATGTCCTGATGCGGGCGGGAAGGCCGGTGCTGATGGTCCCGCCGGTCCGACTGCGCAATCCCGTGGGCGAGCCGGCCGTCGTGGCGTGGAAGGATTGTCGCGAGGCCCGCCTGGCCCTCGCTGCGGCCATTCCCCTTCTGCAGCGGGCCTCCAGCGTCTCGGTCTGCGCCTTCGGCCACGCCGACGACCGGGCCGAGGTCGAGGCCGAGCTGGCTGACGTCGTCCGGTATCTGGCCGGACACGAGATCACGGCGGAACCGGTCTTCGCCTCCGGCGAGGGAGCCTCGACCGGGACCCGCATTCTGGCCGAGGCGGACGCCCGGGGCGCGGGGCTGATCGTGGCCGGAGGCTACGGCCACGCGCGCCTGCAGGAATGGGCGCTCGGCGGCGTGACCCGCGAGCTGCTCGCCGACAGTCCCGTCTGCGTCTGCCTGTCCCACTAGGAGCCCGCAACCCAGCGGTCCGCCAGAAGGGGCGCCGATGTCCGAGACCAACCAACGCCGTCGGATTCTCATCCTCGACGGCCATCCCGATCCCGACCCCGGCCGGTTCTGCCACGCGCTCGCGGCCGCCTACGCCCAGGGCGCCGCCGGGGCGGGGCACCTGGTCCATCGCCTGAACCTCGCCGATCTGGACGTCCCGCCGCTGACCTCCCGCGCCGAATGGGAGTCGGAGAACTCCTCCCCTGCCGTCGCCGCCGTCCAGGACGATCTGCTCTGGGCGGAGCATCTGGTGATCATCTATCCCCTCTGGCTGGGGGATCTGCCGGCGCGCCTGAAGGGCCTTCTCGAGCAGGTGCTGCGCCCGGCCTTCGCCTTCCACGGCGAGGCCGTGTCACCCGGAGCCGGGCGGCTGAAGGGTCGGTCGGCGCGGGTGATCGTCACCATGGGCATGCCGGCCCTGATCTACCGCACCGTCTTCCTCGGCCATTCGCTCGCATCGCTGAAACGCGGCGTGCTCGGCCTTGTCGGCCTCCGGCCGATCCGGGACACCGTCATCGGCGGCGTCGAGGCCCGGCGCGACCGCGAGCGCGTCCTCGCCAGGGTCGGCCGGATGGGAGCCCGGGCGGCCTAGGACTCAGGTGCGCGACGCCTCGTCCGCGGGAGACCCCGGCGTCGCGGGACCCAGCGCGGCCAGCGCCGCCTCGATGCGCTGCAACTGCGCCTCGCTCAGCTGCAGGCGGTCGTGCAGCCGCATGATCTCCAGTTCCGCCCGCAGGTTGACCCGGTAGTCGTGCTCGGCCGCCTGCCGGTCCCTCGCCGCCTGCCGGTTCTGGCTCATCAGGATGACCGGCGCCTGCACGGCCGCGAGGGTCGAGAGCACAAGGTTCAGGAAGATGAAGGGATAGGGATCGAAGGCCCATCGGGCGAGCAGGAGATTGGTCCCGACCCAGGCCGCCATGGCCAGCGCGAAGGCCCCGAGGAAGGTCCATGACCCGCCGACCTGGGCCACCCGGTCGGCGAGCCGCTCCCAGCCGGACCGATCATCGACCAGCGCCGGCCCGTGCCCGGTCGGCGTCTCGGCCGCCATCAGGTCGACCACGCTGCGCTGGACCGGCGTCAGCTCTGCGTAACCGAGACCGAGCAGGCCCCGCGACAGCTCCTCGCGCACGCCGTCGCGGGTCATCGGGGCGCCTCCGGTCGAGGACGGGCGTCCGGCCAGGCGGCGGCGGGCGCGGTGACAGGGGCGGATTGGCTCACGGATTCGTCTCCCATGCGCGACCATGTCTCCCGGCCGCGGACGGCCAACCTTGACGCGGATCAAGACCGGAATCGAGGAGCCTGGCTCAGTCCGGCTTCATCGTCCCGGTGCGCACGAAGCGCTCGTGCCAGGCCATGGCTTCCTGCAGCAGCATCGGCGACTGCTGGCCGAACGAGTCGCGCCGGGCCCGCGCATAGTAGTCCTCGAGCGCCGGACGATAGTTGGGATGGGCGCACCGGGCGATGATCAGTTCCGCGCGCTGCTTGGGCGAAAGGCCGCGCAGATCGGCCAGCCCCTGCTCGGTGACGATGATCTGCACGTCCTGCGGGATGTGGTCGACGTGGGGCGCGTGGGGCACGATGGTCGAGATCTTCCCGCCCTTGGCCGTCGAGGCCGCCATGAAGATCGAGACATAGGCGTTGCGGGCGAAATCGCCGGACCCGCCGATGCCGTTCTGGATGCGCGAGCCCATGATGTGGGTCGAGTTCACATTGCCGAAGATGTCGGCCTCGATCATCCCGTTCATGGCGATGCAGCCGAGGCGGCGGATCAGTTCGGGGTGATTGCTGATCTCCTGCGGCCTGAGGATGATCCGGTCGTGGAACGCATCCATCCGGGCGTTCAGATCGTGCGCCGCCTCGGGGCTCAGCGAGAAGGCGGTGGCAGAGGCAGCGAGCAGGCGGCCGGACTCGAGCAGTCCCAGCATCCCGTCCTGGATCACCTCGGTGTAGGCCGTCATCTGTTCGAACGGCCCCTCCTGCAGCCCGCCGAGCACGGCGTTGGCGGTGTTGCCGACCCCGGACTGCAGCGGCAGCAGGGCGGCCGGCAGCCGGCCCTTGGCCACCTCGTGCCGGAAGAACTCCAGCAGATGGCCGGCGATGGCCAGGTCGTCCGCGCCGGCCGGCGTGAACGGCGCATTGCGGTCCGGCGCATCGGTCTCGACCACGGCCACGACCTTGTCCGGATCGCAGCGGAACCACGGCTCGCCGATGCGGTCGTCGGCGCGCACCAGCGGGATCGGTCTCCGGTCCGGCGGCAGGGCGGTGCCGTAGTAGATGTCGTGCATCCCCGCCAGGGCCGGGTTCTGCCAGGAGTTGACCTCGAGGATCACCTGGGAGGCGCGGTCCAGCCAGGTCTTGTTGTTGCCGACCGAGGACGAGGGGATCAGCGAGCCGTCCTCGCGCACCCCCGCCACCTCGACCACGGCCGTGTCGAGCGGTCCGAGGAATCCCTGCCAGGCGGCCGGCGCCACCTGGCTGAGATGCATGTCGAAATACTCCATCTCGCCGCGATTGATCTTCTCGCGGGCGATCGGGTCCGAATTGTAGGGCAGCCGGAATTCGATCCCGTCGGCCCGCGCCAGCGCCCCGTCCAGCTCGGGCCCGGTCGAGGCGCCCGTCCACGCCCGCACCCGGAAGCGCTCGCCCCGCGCGTGCGCCTCGTCCATCCGGGCCGCCAGCGCCAGCGGCACCGCCTTGGGGTAGCCCGAACCGGTGAAGCCGCTGAGCCCGACCGTCGACCCCGGGCGGATATGCGCCGCGGCCGCGTCGGCGCTCATCACCTTGCGCCGCAGGGTCTCGGAGAGGATTCGGGTCATGCAGTGGCTCCGGGTCGTAGGGAGGTCAACGCCCTGAGCGCCGCGTCGGCACCGCGCCTTGACCCCGATCAAGGTCAGGGAGGGACGATCAGGGACGCCGGTCCCTGGAGGCCTGGGCCAGGTCCGCGAGAATGGGGCAGTCCGGGCGATCGTCGCCGGCGCAGCAGTGCGCGAGCTCCCGCAGGGTGTCGGCCATGGCCTGCATCTCGACGATGCGCGCGTCGAGATCGGCGACGTGTTGCTCGGCGATCGCCTTGACCTCCCGGCTGGGGCGGCTGCGGTCGCGCCAGAGCGACAGGAGCCGGCGGATTTCCTCGACGGCGAAGCCCAGGTTGCGGGCCCGGCGCACGAACCGGAGCTCGTTGACCTCGCGCTCCCCGAAGTCCCGGTAGTTGCCGTCGGTGCGGTCCGCGGCCGTCACCAGCCCGACGGATTCATAGTAGCGGATCATCTTGGCGGAGACGCCGCTGGCGCGGGACGCCTGACCGATGTTCATGCGGGACCTCCGGGCATGGGCGGGGCGTAGGACCTGAGACGCAGGGCGTTGGCCAGCACGCTGACGCTGGACAGGGCCATCGCCCCGGCGGCCAGCATCGGCGACAGCAGCCATCCGAACGCAGGATACAACACCCCGGCGGCGACCGGGATCAGCACGACGTTGTAGCCGAAGGCCCAGACCAGATTCTGACGGATGTTGACCATGGTCGCCCGGCTCAGCCCGATGGCGGCGACGACGGCGCGCAGGTCGCCGCTCATCAGCACCACGTCGGCGGCCTCGATGGCGATGTCCGTGCCGCCCCCGACCGCCAGCCCGACGTCGGCGCTGGCGAGCGCGGGCGCGTCGTTGACGCCGTCGCCGACGAAGGCCAGGCGGCCGCCGCTCGCGCGCAGGGCCTCGACCGCCCGGATCTTGCCGTCGGGTAGCACCTCGGCCTCGACCTCGTCTATGCCCAGACGACGGGCGACGGCCTCGGCGGTGCGGCGATTGTCGCCGGTGACCATGGCCACGCGAAACCCCAGTGCATGCAGGGCCGCGACGGCGTCGCGCGACGACTCCTTGATCGGGTCGGCGACCGCCAGCAGGGCGCGAACCCGACCGTCGACGGCGACATACAGCGGCGTCCTGCCGTCATCGGCCAGGGCGGCGGCCCGCTCGGACAGCGCCTCCACCGACAGACCCAGCGCCGCCATGTAGCGGTCCGCCCCGACGTGGACGCGGCGTCCCGCCGCCACGCCCTCGGCCCCGAACCCCGCCCGGGCCTCGAAGGCCTCGGCGGTCGGCACAGGCAGGCCGCGGGCCCGGGCGGCGGCGACGATGGCGCGGGCCAGAGGGTGTTCGGACCGGTCCTCCACGGCGGCGGCGAGAGCGAGCACCTCGTCATCGGAGCCGCTGTCGACGACGACCAGATCAGTCAGCTCCGGCCGTCCCTTGGTCAGGGTGCCCGTCTTGTCCAGCGCCACCACCCGCACGCCCTGCAGCGCCTGCAGGGCGTCGCCGCGGCGGAACAGCACCCCCAGCTCCGCGGCGCGGCCGGTGCCGACCATGATCGAGGTCGGCGTCGCCAGCCCCATGGCGCAGGGACAGGCGATGATCAGCACCGCCACCGCATTGACCAGGGCGAAGGCCAGCGCCGGCGACGGACCCCAGACCAGCCAGGCCGCGAAGGTCAGGACCGCGGCGACGATCACGGCGGGCACGAACCAGCCGGTGATCCGGTCCACCACCGCCTGGATGGGCAGCTTGGCGGCCTGGGCGGACTCCACCATCCGCACGATCTGGGCCAGGACCGTGTCGGCTCCCACCCGGTCGGCCCGGAAGCTGAAGGAGCCAGTGGTGTTGAGCGTCCCGCCGATCACCCGGTCCTCCGGCCCCTTCCCGACCGGCACGGGCTCGCCGCTGATCATCGATTCGTCCACGAAGGAGCTTCCCTCGGTCACCGCGCCGTCCACCGGGACGCGCTCTCCGGGTCGGACCAGCACCAGGTCGCCGGGCAGCACCTGCTCGACCGGCAGTTCGACGGTCGCGCCGTCGCGCGTCACCCGGGCGGTGCGGGCCTGCAGGGTCATGAGCCGCCGGATCGCCTGGCTGGTCGCTCCGCGGGCGCGCGCCTCGAACCAGCGCCCGACCAGGATCAGGGTGACGATGACGGCCGCGGCTTCGAAATAGACGTTGGCGGTTCCCGCCGGCAGAACGTCCGGAAGGAAGGTGGCGACGACGGAATAGGCCCAGGCGCTGGTCGCGCCGAGCGCCACCAGCGAATTCATGTCGGGCGTCCGTCGCAGCAGGTTGGGAACGCCGCTGCGATAGAAGCGCAGTCCCGGGCCGAACAGCACGAGGCTCGCAAGGAAGAAGCTGAAAAGACGCCAGCCGAAGACGCTGATCGTGGCCGTCAACCATTGATGGGCTCCGGGCAGGAAATGCAGCGCCATCTCGCCGAGGAACAACGGCAAGGTGGCGAGCCCGGCGGCGATCACCGCCCGCCGCAGACTCCCCAGTTCGGCTTCACGCGCCTGCTGCTCGCGGTCGGTCGCAGCCGCCCCGCCGCTGACGGGTTCGGCGGCGTAGCCCGCCGCCTTGACCGCCGCGATCAGGGCGGGGATGTCGCCCTCGCCCAGTGCGCGGACGTGCGCCCGCTGGCTGGCGAGGTTCACGGCGGCGTCCACCACTCCGGGCACGGCGCGAAGCGCCCGCTCGACGCGACCCACGCAGCTGGCGCAGGTCATGCCAGCGATGTTCAGATCGACCCCGGTCTCGACCGGCTGGTACCCGGTCGAGCGGATCGCCTCCGCCACGGCCCCCGGCGGCGTACCCGGTTCGATTTCGACGCGGGCCCTGTGAGTGGCGAGGTTGACCGCCGCCCGCGCGACGCCGGGCGCCGCGAGAAGGGCCTTCTCGACCCGGCCGACGCAGCCGGCGCAGGTCATGCCCAGCACGGGGATGTCGAGGGTTGTCAGGTCCGGGCGGGTCATCGGGGCCATCCATCGGCGATGTCCCCGTTCCCGTAGACCTTCCCGTCATGGGAAGGTCAAGCGCGCCCCGGCGGGGCTACCGCTCCCGCCGCGCCGCCCGCGCGACGTGGATATCCCGGGCCAGCCGGATCCACAGCAGGATGAAGCCGGTGATGACGACGCTGAGGGTCAGGAAGGTGGTCACCACGATCAGGGGATGGTTGAAGTCCTCGCCGTTCTTCCAGTCCATCACGTGCAGGCGCCAGAAGAAGTCGTAGAAGCGCCAGACCGCCGAACGGCGGGTCACCACCTCTCCGGTCTCCGGCGACAGGTAGAAGGCCGTGCGCTCCCTGTCGGAGAACTCCACCCGCCAGATCGGGCCGGTGCGGCCGGTCTCGGCCGGCGCCTCGGCGAGATGGACGGCCGAGACGGCGCGACCCTCGCCGGTATAGGCCCGCGCCGCCAGCCGGGCCGCCTCCGCCGATGTGAGAGGCCCGAACGGGCGGCCGCTCTCGGCGGCGAGCGTCACCGCTTCGCCGTCGACGGGGGTGATCACCCAGGCGGGCCCTCGCGGCGTGCTTTTCAACGCAGCCCCCGCCAGACCGCCCGGCAGGGTTCGCGCCGCGTCCGGAAGCGCCTGCAACGCGGCGGCTGGAAGAGCCGCCGGCGCGACATCGCGCAGGTGATGTTCGCTGCGGACCGTTTCGATCGGGATGGCGGTCATCACCAGTCCGCCGGCCACCCAGAACAGCACCTGCACCCCCACCACGAGGGCGACCCATTTATGGAGCTGGGTCGAGATGCGGAGAATCGGCATGGGCGGCCTCGGGCGAAAGATCGGGCGATCGCGGGAACCGGTTGCGGACCGGCCTGTCGCAGGGCTCAGTCACCGACCTCTCCCCCTCGCGACCCTACAGCGCATTTCGCGGATCGCTCAACCGCATCGCCGGGACGCCCGGCGCCCTTGACCTTCCCATGGTGGGAAGGTGCATGAGGGACCCCTGTGTCGTCCTGCCGCAAGGCCAATCCGGTCGACGCACGTATTTGAAGGGACAGGCGCCGCGCGCGCTATTCCTGACAGTCTGAGGATTGATCGCGAATGTCGACGCTGCATCTCGACCGCCGCCGACTCCTGCGCGGCGCCGCCGGCGGCGCGGGCCTCGCCGCGCTGCAGGGCCTGCTGCCGGCGTGGGCCCAGACCGGCTCGCCGGGCCTGCGGTCCGACCTGCCGACCCTGACCGGGCCTGACGTGCGCCTGAGCGTGGGCCACAGCCCCTTCACCGTGAACGGCCGCGCCGCACATGCCGTGACCATCAACGGCACGCTGCCCGCCCCGCTGCTGCGGCTGCGCGAAGGCCAGAACGTCCGCCTGTCGGTGACCAACACCCTGGACGAGGACACCTCGATCCACTGGCACGGCCTGCTGGTGCCCTTCCAGATGGACGGGGTGCCCGGCATCAGTTTCCCGGGCATCCGGCCGCGCGAGACCTTCGTCTACGAATTTCCGATCCGGCAGTCCGGCACCTTCTGGTACCACTCCCACTCCAACCTGCAGGAGGCCATGGGCCACTACGGGCCGATCGTCATCGACCCGGCCGGCGCGGACCCCGTCGCCTACGACCGCGAGCATGTGCTGGTCCTGTCAGACTGGAGCTTCATGCATCCGCATGAAATCCTCGACAAGCTCAAGAAAAGCCCCGGCTATTTCAACCGCCAGCGGACCACCCTCGCCGGGCTCCTGTCCGGCGAGGACGGCATGAGCCTCGAGGAGCGCCGCATGTGGGGCGCCATGCGCATGGACCCGCGCGACATCCTCGACGTCAACGGCACGACCTACACCTACCTGATCAACGGCCACGGCCCGCAGGAGAACTGGACCGGCCTGTTCCGGCCCGGCGAGCGGGTGCGGCTGCGGGTCATCAACGCCTCCGCCATGTCGATCTTCAACGTCCGCATCCCCGGCCTGCCGATGACGGTGGTCCAGGCCGACGGCGAGAACGTCCGCCCGGTCGAGGTCGACGAATTCCAGATCTCGGTCGCGGAGACCTACGACGTCATCGTCCGGCCGCCGGAGGATCGCGCCTACACCGTGGTGGCCGAAGCCATGGACCGCTCCGGCATGGGCCGGGCCACCCTCGCCCCGCGCCCCGGCATGAGCGCGGAAGTCCCCCCGCTGCGCGAGGTCCCGACCCTGACCATGCGCGACATGGGCATGGGCGGGATGGACCACGGCGGCGGCGGCATGGATCACGCGGCGATGGGCCACGGATCTCCGTCTGCCCCCGCAGCCGACCCCGCCCCGGCCATGGACCACGGCGACATGGCCATGCGCGATCCGGACAACGCGCCGCCCGACATGGCCGTGGGCGTCGGCGTCGACATGGTCGCGCCCGACCCCGCCAACCGGCTGGGCGACCGCCCGCTCGGCCTCGAGGACGCGCCCCACCGGGTGCTGGTCTACACCGACCTGGTCTCGCTGGCGCCCAACAGGGACCGGCGTCCCCCGTCGCGCACCATGGAGATCCACCTGACCGGCAACATGGAGCGGTTCATGTGGGGCTTCGACGGCCGCAAATTCAGCGAGCTGGTCGAACCGATCCGCTTCGAGCGCGACGAGCGGGTGCGGGTGACGCTGGTCAACGACACCATGATGGCCCACCCGATCCACCTGCACGGCCACTTCTTCGAGCTGGTCACCGGCGGACCGGCCGGCCACCAGCCGCTCAAGCACACCGTCAACGTGATGCCGGGGGGCAAGGTCACCTTCGACCTCACCGCCGACGCGCCCGGCGACTGGGCCTTCCACTGCCACATGCTGATGCACATGCACGCGGGGATGTTCAACGTCGTCACCGTCCGCCCCATGGATGGAGCCGCCGGATGATCCGCTTCGCCGCCGCCCTCGCCCCGCTCCTGCTCGCCGCCGGCGCCGCCCACGCCCAGGACCCGCACGCCGGTCACGCCGCCCCTCCGCCGGACCCGCACGCGGCCCATCGGGCGCCGACCGCGGCCCCCGATCCGCACGCCGGCCATGACATGAGCCGCACGGCTCCGGCCCGGGACCCGCACGCCGGGCATACGGCCCCCGCCGCCGCCGACCCTCATGCCGCTCACCAGACTCCGGCGGCGCAGGATCCGCATGCCGGCCACGACATGGGCGGCGCGCCCGCGACGCCGGATCCCCATGGCGGCCACGTCATGCCGGCGCCCGCCGCCGACCCGCACGCTGCGCATCGGGCTCCGGCGCCGCAGGATCCGCACGCCGGTCACGACATGGGGGCCGCCTCCGGTCCGCCCGACGTGCCGACCAGCGCCGACGATCCGGGCCGGCCGCCCGAGACGCCGCCGCCGCCCGGCGCGCTGGCCGGACCGACGCACGCCGCCGACGCCTTCTTTCCGGCCGCCGACATGGCCCGGGCGCGGGACCTCATGCGCCGCGAGAACGGCGACATGCGCACGACCGGCGTCGTCATCGACCGGCTCGAGGCGGGGTTCGGCGACGGCGAAGAGACCTGGCTGTGGGACGCGGCCGGCTGGACCGGCGGCGACATCAACCGCTTCTGGTGGAAGTCCGAAGGCGAAGGCGGCTTCGACGGCGGTGTGGAGGAGGTCGAGGTCCAGGCGCTCTACGGTCGGGCAATCTCGCCGTTCTGGGACGTCCAGGCCGGCGTCCGCCAGGACTATCGCCGTCATGGCGAGGACACGACCCATCTGGTGCTCGGCATGCAGGGCCTCGCCCCGCACTGGTGGGAGGTCGACGCCGCCGCCTTCCTCTCGACCGAAGGCGATCTCACCGCCCGGGTCGAGGCCGAGTACGACCAGCGGCTCACCCAGCGGCTGATCCTGCAGCCGCGCTTCGAGGTCGACCTGTCCGCCGGCGACGTTCCGGAACTGGGTCTCGGCTCGGGCCTGACCTCGGTCGAGGCCGGCCTGCGCCTGCGCTACGAGTTTCGCCGCGAGTTCGCCCCCTACGTCGGGGTCGAATGGAGCCGCGCCCTCGGCGACACCGCCGATCTGGTCGAGGCCGCCGGCGGCGACCCGGAGGAGACACGGTTCGTGCTCGGTCTCAGGGCCTGGTTCTAGACGCGGGGGCTGGCGCCCCTATTCCCACTCGATGGTGCCGGGCGGCTTGGAGGTGACGTCGTAGACGACGCGGTTGACCCCGCGCACCTCGTTGATGATCCGGGTCGCCGTGCGCCCCAGAATCTCCCACGGGAAGGGGAAGAAATCGGCCGTCATCCCGTCGGTCGAGCTCACCGCCCGCAGCGCCAGCACCTTCTCGTAGGTGCGGGCGTCGCCCATGACGCCGACGGTCTTGACCGGCAGCAGCACCGCGAAGGCCTGCCAGATCTGGTCGTAGAGACCGGCTTTCCTGATTTCTTCCAGATAGATGGCGTCCGCTTCCTGAAGCGTCGCGACAGCTTCCGGGGTGATCTCGCCGGGGATGCGGATGGCCAGGCCCGGTCCCGGGAAGGGATGGCGGCCGACGAAGGCGTCGGTCAGCCCCAGCTCGCGGCCGAGCGCGCGGACCTCGTCCTTGAACAGCTCGCGCAGCGGCTCGACCAGGCCGAGCTTCATGTGCGCAGGCAGGCCGCCGACGTTGTGATGGCTCTTGATGACGTGCGCCTTGCCCGTGCCGCTACCGGCCGACTCGATCACGTCCGGGAAGATCGTGCCCTGCGCAAGCCAGCGCGCGTTCTTCAGCCTGTTGGACTGCTCCTCGAAGATCTCGACGAACAGGTTGCCGATGATCT
>JAFAEC010000021.1 GCA_023424215.1 Pseudomonadota bacterium | reverse complement strand
GGCGTGGCCGCGCGCCGACGTGCGCGGCTGGCGGGGGCTGGCCCCGCCGGGCGTGAACTAGTTTTCCACAGGCGGCCCCGGCTCGATTCGCACCCGCTTGGGGAACGGCGAATCAGCGGCCACACTGTCAGGGCTGAAACGCAAGGACCCGCCGGGTGACGTCCGGCGGGGCCCAGGGTCCTCGCGATTTCAGCTGGTGCTACCCCGCGGGGCCGGGGCCGCCTTGCCGGGCGGCCCCGGCTTCGGAGGATGCGTCAGGACCGCGCCCCGCGCAACTCTCCCCCGTATGCCACTGGATCAGGCGCCCCAGCTGGTCGCCGCGCTCCCCCAGGGCCCGGGCCAGACGGATGATCCCGGCCCGCCACTCGGGCGGAATGACCGCCTCGCCCTGTTCGGGCAGGCCGCGCACCGGGGCGGGACAGCGCAGCAGCTCGGCCGGCGGCGTCTCGCGCACCTCCTGCACCACCACCACGGGCTCGCGCGGCCCGTCGGCCGCCCCGGCGGCGTTACCGCCGCATCCCGCCAAGCTCGTTGACAGCAGCAGCCCAGCCAGGGCCGACCCGATCACCTTCGACCGCCGCATTGGCCGCCTCCATCTTCTCGACGGCCTCGGCCGTGCGTTGCGACAGGGCGGCCGCCAGGGCCGCGTCCGCCTGTTCCTTGCCGTGCCGGCGCTCCATGGCCTCGATCGCCACATTCAGCGACCCGGCCGCCAGGTCCCCTTCCATGCGGCCCAGCCGCCGCGCCTCGTCCAGACAGGCCGTGCCCCATCCGGTGCGCAGCTCGCCCTCGGGCCGGAACTCGCTGCCCAGGGCGGCGCAGATGGCGTCGGCCGCCCCTATCAGGCTGGCCCGGTCGGCCGCCGCGCGCTGGCGCTGGATCTCGGCCGCCTGCCACTGGACATAGAAGGCCGCCGCCACGGCGAGGCACAGGGTCAACAGCACCAGGCGGCGGTTGGCCTTGAGGAAGCCCAGCATGGTGACGGCGGCGCTCCACATCGTCAGGCTCCCGCCGCAAGCTTCTCGCGGAGGGCGTATCCCTCAAGCGGCCACAGCTGCTTGATCGCGTCCTCGTAGGCGAAGCGCCGGCCCTTCTCGGGGTCGAAGTTCTTCGGCGAGGCCGGGGCCGACTTCCCGATGACGGTGAAGCCGTTTTGCATGACGAGGATGCAGACGGTCAGGATCGCGAGCGGATCGCCCGGATAGCTCACCTTGTACCCGGCCGCGCACACGGCTTGATCGGCCGTGAAGTAGTACTGGCGGGCGATCTTTCCCTCCATGTCCGCGAGCGAGACGCGCGGGTGGGTGGCCTTGGCGGCGCTGTAGTCGTCAGTCGCCTTGAGAGTGTCGCTGTGCATGTTAGCTCCAGTCGGTTGAATGCCCGTAGAGGCGACGGGCGCGCCACATCCGCCGCAGAAGTGAGCGCCGGTCTGTTCATTGAGAATTTCGGAGCAGCTGCAGCAGGGGCTCATCCCCTGATCCCCTGCGTGTAGACCGTCCGGCCGCCCACCTTCCGCGCGGTCAGCTTCTGCATCCGCTGGCCGGGGCCGAACCCGATGTGCACCCAGCCGCCGAACTCCTCGATCAGCTGGTCGTATTTCGTCAGGTGCTTCGCCAGGTGCGCCGCCACCTGCGGCGGCGTGCCGAACTCGGGGCAGACGAAGTCGACGGCGTGGCCGGTGCGGTGGGCGCTGGTCCGGCTGCCGCCGACGGCGCGGTTGACCGCCTCGCTGCGATAGCCCGACAGGACGCGGATCGGCTTGTCGCCCAGCAGGGCGCGGACGTGCTCCATGCGATCGGCGGTCAGGATCAGCTGGTCGACGATCGCCGGCGGCGCGACGTTGGCGATGCCCTTGCGGGCGGCGGTGGCCGAGAAGGTCATTTCGGCCAGGGTGAAGTGGGCGGACAGGCGCATCACCCTTCTCCTTCCGGGGTCTGCGCCGGCGCACGGGGCGCGCCCGGCCGGCGCCAGTAGCTTTCGAAGATGTTCTTCAGGATGTCCGGCGCGCCGCTGATCACGCTGACCCCCGCCTCGATCGCGGCCTTCTGCCAGGCGTGCAGGGCCTCGAACGCCAGGAAGGCGACGAAGAAGCCGACCACGTCGCCGATGGCCTTGGGCCAGTGGAACACCGCCGTCAGCGCCAGCGACACGAAGTGGAACACGATCACGCTGACGGTCCACTGCACGAACCGGGTCCGCATCCCCAGGCCGGGCCGCATCATCTGCGCGACCAGCGCGCCCAGCGCGCCGGGCGTGAACGGCTCCAGCACCCGCCAGATGGCGTGCAGCGCCTCCATCACCGGGGGCTTCCACGCGCTCATCAGACCCTCGCCTGCCAGGCGAAGGTGGCGTTCGCGGCCGGATCGGCGTCGACGTTGATGGTGAAGCTCGTGTCGCCCACCGCGGTGACCCAGAACTTCGATGCCGCGCCCATGCTGTTGGTCGGGGTCACCGAAATGTTGCGCGCAGCCACGCCGCTGCCGGTCGTCAGTCCGTGGTTGACCACGATCGAGGTCGCGCCCGAGGGAATGGTCGCCGTGCCGGTGTTCTCCAGCACGTCCGAGGTGAAGATCCAGCCGTGCGGCGCGACATACTTGTTCTTCGCCCGCCCGACCGTGCCGGTGGCGCCCAGCGCCACAATGGTCCCGCCGGTCGTGACCTGCATCCCGGTGCCGGTCGCGCCCGTGGCGTTGGCGCCGTTCGCGATGATGCGGGCGCCGTCGCGCGCCTCGATCCCGTTGCTCCCGGCTCCCGAAAAATCGCCGCCGCTCACGTCGACCAGGGCGCTGCCATAGTCGGCGCGGATGCCATAGGCCCCGCAATTCTTGGCCGACATTGCGCGGCCCGCGACATAGCCGCCGTTCACCCGCATGCCGCTTCCGGCCGCGCCGTCCAGATTGGCGCCGTCGCAGCGAAGCATGCCGCCCTCGACCTGAACCGCCTGGGACCCGGTCGAGCCCGAGCAGTCCACATTGTCGGCGTGGACGACGGCCCGACTGCCGATCTGCATGGCGATGGCGCAGCCGGTGGCCTTCGATCCCCGGAAGGAGGCGACCGAGCGGGAGACGTCGAAGCCGATCACCGAACTGCCCGACACGTCGCAGGTGCGGGCCAGCGAGCTTTCATCCCCGTGAAACACGGAACTGCGCGACACATAGATGCCGGTGGCCCCGTTCCTGGCGCTGACGCCCCGGCCGGAGCCGCGCGACCCCTGGGTGATGTGGATGCAGTTGGAGCCGCCGCCGTCCCAGATGCTGTCGTCCATCTCGAAGCCGGACGACCGGCTCAGGAACCCATACCGGCCGCCGTTGATGACGCCGCAGTCGGCCTTGATGAAGCCGGTCGCGCCGCCTTCATGACACCATCCGTCGGTGCCCAGGCCGCGCATGTCGATCAGGCATTCCAGACGCGGCGCCGCGCCGCCGAAAGCCCGCATGATGTTGCCGGTAAAGCCGTCGGCCACCTCGACCACGGCGTCCTCGGCGCGGATCGAGACGTGGTCGAAGCTGCCTTCGCACAACATGGCGGCCGTGGAGCCGCCGCGCCGGGGGGTCTTGGCGCCGGGCGCGATCTGGTGGCCGCTCTCGATCAGGACGACGACCTGCTCGCCACCCTTGGGCCGGATCGTGGCGGCCGCGTCGATGGCCGCCTGCAGGGTGGCCGCATCGGTCGGAACCCGGATCGTCACCTCGGCCGCCGGAAACAGCTCCGCCGTCGCCGGCGCGCCCAGCGCCTGCCGCACCGCGTTGGGGAAGGCGAAGTCGCTGCCGTCGGTGTTCTTGGGGATGCGCGTCCCTACGGCTACCGCGACATCGCCGCCGGTCGCCTGGATCTCCAGCACGTCCAGATAGTGCCTCAGGGCCGCCTGGGCGCTCGCCAGGGCCGCCACCGCCTCCTGCGCCGCCAGCGCCCGCTGCAGCGCCGTCGCCGCCACATCGGCGTCGAAGGCGGTCAGGGTGCGCCCGTCCGGGTCCAGCGCCGACCCGTCCTCGTTCCAGATCGCCAGCCGCCCCGCCCGCATCGCCGCCGGCGGCAGCGTCACGCCGGCCTCGCTGACGGGGGCCGTCACGGCGCGGTCGCCCTGCGCCCGCGCCTCCTGCAAGCCGCGGGTCAGCTTGTCGAATGCCTCTTCGTTGGCGACGGGTCGGAACGTCGCGTCATCTCCGAAGGCCTCGGGCTGCGAGGCCGGGGTGCGGCGCACCCGCTCGACCCGCGCCTGCGCGGCGGGAACCTTGCCCGCCTTGAACACGACGTTGGCGCCGGCCACGTCGTAATCGACGCCCTCGGCCTGGTCGGTGCGGGTTCCATCCGCCTCCAGCACCGACACCTTCACCTCGCCGCTGTCGGTGAAGGTGAAAGGGATCGAGAACGCCGCCGTCACGCCATCGGCGACGGAGGCGATTTCCGGGGTTTCGACGACCTGGGCCATGACCGCAGGGTCGCCCGCGCACGCAAGGCGTGGATAAAGGGTCTTACTCGACCGCCTCGGACGGCGAAATCAGGAACTCTGACCCGGTGCTGCGCTCCACGCGGCGCTCGTACCGCTGCAGATAGCCGGGGCTCATGGCCTCCTGCATCCGCCACAGCACCAGATAATCCAGCGCCCAGCGCGTGTACCACAGGTTCGCGCCCGGCAGCATGGTGATGCCCCATTTCGTGGCGTCGCCGGCGGCGTCGACCTTTTCCGCGCCGTCGCCCCACACCGCTTGGTTGACGATCTGGAACAGGCGTTCGGCGTCGCCGACGGCCGGGCCCATCAGGCTGCTGACCGTGGCCGGCAGGCCGCTGCGGTTGGCCTCGCCGAACAGGAAGTCGCCATAGATGCCCAGGCCGCCGCCCTGCAGCAGGCTGGCGATGAACAGCGAGCCGGCCAGGCTGTCGCCGTCGTCGTTCTCCAGCCCCCGCGGCTCGCGCCCCTTGGCCAGCTGTTTCATCTGCAGCGACAGATAGCCCAGCGCCGTCGACGCCACGATCAGGTGGGCCATCAAGGCCACGGGGCTCTGGCCGGCATAGCCGCGCATGGCCGGGGCCAGGTGCCGCCCGATCACCGCCTGGCTGAAGCTCCAGAACTGCGTGAAGGTCCGCATGGCCTCGCCCGCCACCGTGCCCGGCTTCAACCCCCGGGTCAGGCCGACCCGCTCGCGGGCCCGCGCCTCCGTCATGGTGTCGTCCAGCACGCTGGACACCATGGTCTGGAACCGCAGCCGCAGGTCCTCGCGCGCGTCGTCCACGGCCCGCGCCAGGGCGTCGGCGTCGTCGGCGTCCACCGCCTTGCCGCTCCACGCCAGCAGGTCCTCGTCGGTCACGGCCTCGACCGCATCCGTGGTCAGGTAGCGGCGGCCGTCCGACAATTCGGCGGCGCCCTTGCGCAGCAGGTTCCACGCCCCCTCGTCGATGCCGAACCGCTGGAAATCCTCGCGCGTGCCGGCCTCCAGCGCCGACCACGCCCGGTCGGCCTGCCGGCCCCACACGCTGGCCAGCGTCGCGGCCAGCCCCTCGCGGGCGCCATCGATCCAGAATTCGAAGCCGTTGACCTTGTAGAACAGCCGCTGCGCCCAACTGGCCCACCCCATCGGCCCGTCGCTGGCCGCGAACCGGGCCGTCAGGTGCGCCGCCGCCGACCGCGCGCCCACGTCCAGCGCGTCGGCCACGGCCTTGCGCTCCTCGCCCTGCAGCCGCATCACCCCGCCCAGCAGGCCGGAATAGCCGTCCAGATAGGTCCCGCCCGCCCGCTTCATGCGCTGCGCCGCGAAGGATCCGTCGGACAGGGCCGACAGCACCACCCCGCCCAGCTTGGACAGGACCTCCATGGTGCGGATCGACCGGCCGATGATGGCCAGCCGCAGGTTCTCCGGCGCATTGGCCGCGCCGCTGACCTCGTCGAACTCGGCCTGCCGCATGCGGTCGTTCAGCCGGTCGACCGCGCCGGTGTCGCCCCGCGCGCGGGCCGCCGCGCTCAGGCGCTCGACCTCGGCCCGCCTCGCGGCCTCGGGGCTCGGCCCCCATCGGGCCATCAGGGCGCTGTTGCGGCCGGCCCGCTCCAGATCGCCCATCAGGGCGCCGTACAGCCCGCCTCGAGAGAACCGCTCGGCATAGTCCATCCAGGCGTCGGGCCCGGCGAAATGCAGCACGCGGGGGCGGCTCACGGCGCGCGCCTTGCCGGCCGGCGGGCGATAGTCGCCGAAGTCCGACATGCCGATCAGCTGCTCGTGCCGGCCGGTGACGATGTCCGACCACACCCGGTACAGGAACACCTCGCGCTCGTCGTACACGTCGTCGATCACGCCGGCGTCGAACAGGGGCTGCGCCTCGGCCCGGTCCCAGCGCACCGTGTCGAAGGTGCTTTCGTGCAGCCGCGGGCGGATGAAGTCGCGCCATTCGCGAAAGGCGCGGCGGCTGGCCGCCAGACGCGCCGCGTTCCAGTCGGTGATCCCGCGCAGGCCCGCGCCCTTCAGCTCGCGCCAGAAGCCGCCGGCGACGCGCAGGCGGTCGTGGCTCTGGCGGCCGATATAGCCGTCGATCTTGCCGATCCACGCCCCTTGGCGGTTCTGCATCCGCCGCCCGGCCTCGATCGCCTCGGCGAAGATGCGCCCGGCCAGCACGGCGTCCTTGTTGCCGGTGGCCGGAACGGCGGTCGCCCCGTTGGCGCGCGCCATTTCGCGGGCCACGTCGCGCTCGAACTCGGGGTCGGCGCGGCCGCGAATGTTGCTGACCAGTTTCTCGCGCAGGCCCGGATGCGCCTTCAGCCGCTTCTCGACCTGCATCCACAGGGCGAAGGTGTTGGCGCGGCCCTCGGCGTCGACCGATGCGCCGCCGAACTCGACCTGTTTCTCGGTTCCGACGTCATGGGCGCGCAGGGCGTCGGCCTCGTCCAGCCCGTCGCGCATCATGGCCGCAAGCCGCATCTGCCGGTCGGCCCGCGCCCGCGCCGAAAAGGCCTCCAGACGACGCTGCATCAGGACGGCCAGCACCTCCTCGCGGGTGACCTCGGCCGCCGCCGCGTCCCACGCCTCGGCCTCGCTCAGGGTCGGGCGGGCCTTCTTCGCCCGCGCGCGCGCCGCCTCGACGTCGGCCAGCAGCCGGTCGATATCCTCGTCGGTCCAGGCGTCAGGGCCCAGCGCGGCGCGGACAGCCTTGCGGCAACGATCGGTCATGGGGCGACGGACCCTCCATCGTGGGGTCCACGTAGTAGGCCAGCAGGGGGCTCAGGGTGGATAAGGCCAGCGCCCCGGTCAGCTGGCGCAGGGCGTTGCGCGCCTCCTCCCCGGTGGCGTCGCCGGCCCCGATGCAGGCCTGCAGGAACTGGCCTTGCCGACTGGTCGCCCGGCGCGCCCCGACCTCCAGCTCGATCGCCTCCAGCCTCTTGTCGATGGCCCGCCAGCGCAGCGGGTCGGCGTCCTCGATCCCGCGGCGCTCCACCACCAGCCGCGCGGCCTCACACGCCAGCGGCCCGACAGGGCACGGGGCGCACGTCTCTGTGCACATTTGCCGTTTCACTCCCGCGAGCGGGCGGGCGTCTTTCGGCCCGTCTCCTGCTCCCCAAGGTTGCAATGATGACGGGACGCAGCGCCGACGTGTCAACCGCAATCTGTCCGATGGCGGACAGCTTACCGATTATTCATCTTTCGATGAACTCAGCCGCCGCCGCGCAGGCACAGTGCGCCGGCCAGAACCGCGTCGGCCACGGTCTGCGGGTCCGCCCCGCCGACGTCGGCGGCTTCCAGCCCCTCGCGGGCCAGCATGGCCTCGGTGTCGCGCATCAGCGCCGCCGTCTCCGGGTCGGCGAAGGGCTCGCCCTTCGGCGGCGGCGGGGTCTGGCCCTTGGGGACCTTCGGCTTGTCGACTACCGGCGCAGCTTCGCCGCCAGCACCTTGTCCCCCGGGCTCCCGTCCGGCATCGACGACAGCCGGTCGAACATTCCCGCCAGCATCGTCCGCCGCATCGTCGAATAGTCCGGCGAGCGGGTTTCCGTCGTCGCCTTCCTTGGCGAACCAGCGCCCGAGGGCGTCGAGGAGCTGTCGTCCCGTCGCGGCATCGGCGGTTTCTCCGAACAGGTTGGGGCCGGGCTCGGCCTTGCGCACCTCGCCGGTCAGCCAGCGCAGGCCCCGGGCCAGACTGGCCGCCGATCGCGGCGACTTCCACAGCGTAGCCCCTTCCTTCGACGTGCGAAAGAAGCTGCGCACGAAGGCCTCGGTTTCCACCGTCATGGCCGCGCCTTCGAAGGCGTCCACCTGCCCGACGATCAGCTCCATGGCCTCCTCGATCGACCCGCGCCGGGCGCGCACGTGGCGCACGAAGGCCACGGCGGCCTTAAGGGCCTCGGTCGGGTCCAGCGCGGCCGGGACCTCGCCGCGGGCGATGGCCGCCCGCATGGCGGCCCATTCCGGCGCCGCCTCGGCCAGGGCCTTGCCGATGGCCTTGACGTTGTTGTCGGTCGCCTCGAACAGGGCCTCGACCAGCCCCCGGTCGCCATAGGCCCGCGCCACCAGGGCGGCGTTGATCCGGTCCAGCCCGGCCTCCGACAGCCGCCCGTCCGACGTCGTCATGCGGTTCAGGTCGTCGGACGCGACCCGGTCCAGAAAGCCGCGCACGAAGCGCCGATTGCCGGCGCTGTTCAGGTCTGCCCCCTCGATCATGTCCAGCAGGGCGTCGTCGATGGCCGCCGCGTCGGCCGCCGCCCGCTCCGACGGCGAATAGGCCTCGGTCGCCTCGGCGTTCATGTCCCGCGCCAGCCGCACCCGGTCGGCTCCGCTCAGGGTCGACAGCCGCTCGCGGACCAGCAGGGGGGCCTCCATGCCCGACACGTCGAACCCCTGCGCCTCCAGCTCGGCCCGGTATCGCCTCGCCGCGTCGGTGCCGGTGCGATAGCTGCGCCGCACCGCGATGGTCCGGCCGTTGCCGCTCTCCACCGTCCCGTCGCGCGCCACGATCGGGGCGCCCGTCTCGGCCCCGACGTCGAACATCAGCCGCTTGGGGTTCAGCTCGGCCTCGAGCTGGCGGTTGCGCGCCTGCGCCCCGGCCCGGTCGCGCTTTCGCGGCTGCAGCTCGGCCGGATATTCCGGGTTCGGGTACAGGTCGTCGTCGTGGCTGGTCGTCAGGTCGGCCGCCTCGACCACGGCGAAGCGCACCGGGAATTCCTCCCCGCGCGGCGTCACCGCCACCGCCTCGTCGAGGCGACGGGCCGGCAGCTCGGCCGGCGTCGCCGTCGACCGCGCCTCCGGGGCCGCCTGTTCGTCCAGCGCCCGCAGCCGCTCGGGCGGCAGTTGGCCGTCGGTCGCCGCCGACCGGAGCAGCACCGGCGCCAGGTCGACCGGGCGATCCTCTCTGACCGCCTCCAGCGCCTCGACGAAGGCGCCCAGCGCCTGCCGGTCGTCCAGCCCCTGCAGGGCCGTCGGGGCGCGCGGCGCGGCCCCCCGGGCTTCCCACCAGCCGCCCAGGCTTCCCAGCCCGCCGCCCAGCAGGCCGCCGATCAGCACGTTCGCCGACGCCTGGCCGAAGTCGTAATCGTCGGCCGCCTCATGGTGCAGCCACAGGTTGGCGGCCTCGTACAGCACCCCGCCGGCCACGCCCTCGGTCGCGCCGGTGACCGCCCCTCGCGCCGCGCCCGGCAGGCGCGACAGGGCCTGTCTCGTAGA
>JAFAEC010000207.1 GCA_023424215.1 Pseudomonadota bacterium | reverse complement strand
ATCTCCAATACATCCGCATAAACGGCACGATCATCGGCGGCCTCATCGGCTTGGCCATCCATCAGGCGACATTATGGCTGACGTGATCATGGAGTGAGCACGGTCGCGCCCCGCGGCCTGCGCAGATCAGCCCGCGTGTCGTTCGCTGGCTCCAATCGCCTCAGCACGCAATCAGATCCGTGTGGCCAAAACCCTTGGAATAGTCGAGCACCGAGATCACCTTCGGTTTCAATCTGAAAATCGCCACCGTCGAAGCGGGCGGCAGGTCGCCAAACGCAACCAACTGCTCCGGGTAGCGGGCGACCAACAGGTTCATGACGCGCTGCCCTTCTTCCGGGTCCTCGATGCGCTCGGCATGCGCCGCCATGGACAAGCCTTCAATTCTCATCACCTGCGGCTCGTCGTGATCGATCGTGATCGACACGCGATTGTCGCGAGCGATGTTGATCGCCTTCTGACTCTCGAGGCCGCACAGAAAGTAGAGCGTGAGCCCTTCGTGAGCGTATCCAACCGTGGTCGCCTGCGGCCAGCCATCGGCCCGAAGTGTTGCGACGGTCATGATGCGGTGCGCATCCATGATCGAGAGGATTTGCATCTTGAGCGCCTCATTCATGGCGACCCTCCTTGCGTTCAGTGAGACATCAACACCGGTAGCGGCGACTTCGTCGCCATCGAGCGCGTCATGCCGCCAAACACCATTTCGCTGAGCCGCGCGCGGCCGTACCCGCCCATGATGATCAGGTCTGCGTCGACGTCTTGCGCCGCCGCTATCAAGATATCAGCCTCATCGCGCCCGAGCCCGTCGAGGTTTTGCACGTCGACCTTCAACCCGCGGCGGGCAAGGTGGGCGGCGATATCCGCACCCGGAGCGGGCCCCACCCCATCGACGCTCGGTTTGGCGTCGATCGTAACCAGCGTGATCTGATCGGCGCCTTCGAGGAGCGGCGCGGCGTCAGCGACCGCTCGCGCGGACTCACGCTTGCCGTTCCAGGCGACGACCGCTCTGCCTCCGATCTTCCTGCCGTTCCAGTTAGGCGGCACAAGCAGAACGGGCCGCCCAGAGCCGAATAACACGCCTTCGAAGACTGCGGTGCGATAGTCCGATGGCCTCGACCCGCCAGGCCGCACCATGACTGTGAGATCAGCATGGCGGGCGTGGATCGCCGCGTCGGTGGCGGCAAGGCCGGAAAGGATCGATAATTCCCGGATGGCGATGTTGCGCTCGGACTTGCGGCAGCGCGCTTCGAGCGCTGCCCGTTCTTCCGCAAATCTGTTGCGCGCCTCAGTGAGCACTTCCGCCCACAGCGCGCTCACCATAACCCCCTCCATTGTGTAGACGGGATCGGGCTGCAGTTCGAGCAATACGGCAGCGAGGTCGGCGTCTGACGCGCGCGCAAGTGTCTCGGCCGCGGCAAGGGCCGCTTCGTCATCCGCGACCGAGAACATGAAAACCGCGATGTCCTTGATGCTCATGGCTTCGTCTCCTGCTGGCAGTGTGCCCCCGCCGCGATCCGTCACTTTGATCGCGCTCAAGGGCGCCCCGCGCGGTCCGGGCGTAGGCGAGCTCAAATCGCCTTAACCGGGCAACATCCGCTCGCCCGGCCCAAGCATTGGAGGCGGCAGGACGGCACACACGTTTTGCGGCAGACGGCGCCGAAATCGCTCTTGCACCATGCACGCAAGGCTGGCGTTGCTAGGATCGATCCCCCACCCCCGATCAGCGCGAGAAACAGGCCAACTGGGCCCCGCAGAGGAGAGCTCGAACGTCTGGTAAGTGTTCACGCTCCGAGGCTTCGATTCCACGGCATTGTCTTCAACAGCATGGCCATGCCGCACCAGCCGGTCGCGCCGGCGAAGACAAGTCCGGCGCCGACGAAGGCCGAGAGCGCGAAGAAGATGGGATGCGCAAGCCATCCAAGCGCGATGCCGACGACAACCAACAACCCTGCCGTAATCTGGACCTGGCGCATGATCTCAAGAGGCGCCTTCTTGTTCTCGTGCACGCCGAAACCCGCGGCCTTCCAAGCTTCGATCCCGCCTTCGAGGAAATAGGCTTCAGCAAAACCATGCGCTAAGAGCCGCGCGGCGTTTGCTTGCGTACGCATGCCGGACTTGCAGTGAAACACCGCCGCTTTGCCGCGCTCGCGGTCAAAGTCATGGGCGTCGATCGCCGAGAGCGGCGCGAGCCTCGCGCCCAGAATGTGCTCGCGAGCGTGTTCGTCGCTTTCGCGGATATCGATCAGCACGGCATCGCCTGTATCGAGGCGACGCTTCAGATCTTGGGCGGTTATGGGGTCGAGGCGGGTCATGCGCGTTTCCGTTTCGGCGGGCAATAAATAGCTGCGAGCGTTTCCAGGACGCGCGCGACGTTGTGATCGGCGAGGCGGTAATAGATTGTCTGAGCATCGCGCCGGGTGGCGACGAGGCCCTCCTCCCGCAGGCGCGCCAGATGCTGCGACAGCGCCGACTGCGACAGATCCGAACCCTCCTGCAGCGCGCCGGCGGAATGTTCGCCGTCTAGCAATTGGCAAAGCACCATCAGACGGGCCTCATGCGCCAAAGCCTTCAGCAGTGCCGCCGCTTCGCCGGCCTTGGCCGCGAACGCTGTCGGGGAGAGGTTTCTGACTGGCACCGCCCTCATATAGCAGTTGAATCTAATTTAGCAATGCCTAATTTTAAGGCCGGAGATTCCCTATGCCCCAGTCCCCGCAAGTCCGCGCCTTTTTCCATGAACCGACCTACACCGTCAGCTATCTGGTGTGGGACCCAACCACCAAACGCGGCGCCATCATCGATAGCGCGCTCGACTTCGATCAGAGATCCGGTCGCACAGGCACTCGGTCGGCGCAGGAGATCCTTGCCGCGGCGCAGGCTGAGGGCGTCATAATTGACTGGCTTTTGGAAACCCACGCGCACGCCGACCACCTCTCGGCGGCGCCATTTCTCAAGCAAGCGACAGGCGCGCCGATCGTTATCGGCGAGCATATTCAGACGGTGCAGAAGGTGTTCAAGGACATCTTCAATTTGGACCATGTCACCGCCGACGGGCGCCCGTTTGACAGGCTTCTTCGTGACGGCGAAACACTCAAGCTGGGCGAGCTTGAAATCGAGGTGATGCACACGCCCGGCCACACGCCGGCCTGCGTCAGCTACCTGATCGGCGATGCAGTGTTCGTGGGCGACACCATGTTCATGCCCGACTATGGCACTGCGCGCGCCGACTTTCCCGGCGGCGACGCGCGTCTGTTGTATCGCTCAATTCAGAAAGTATTGTCTCTGCCCGGCGATACGCGCGTCTACGTCTGTCACGACTACAAGGCGCCCGGGCGGGATCAATACGCATGGCAGACGACAATCGAGGAGGAGCGCGCCAACGTGCATCTGGCCAACGGCGTCAGCGAGGATGCGTTCGTCGCCATGCGGGAATCGCGTGACCGGACACTGGAATTGCCTGCGCTCATCCTGCCGTCGATCCAGGTCAACATCAACGCTGGCGTGTTGCCGCCAGCCGAGGACAATGGCGTTCGCTATCTGAAGCTGCCGCTAGACAAGCTTTAGGCTGACGACGATCTGGACTATCGAAGGACGAGCGTCTCACGCGTATTCCAGCGTAAAGTCGGCCCCAGAGCGGAGTCACGCGCGCTCAGCGCGCGCTGAAAGTGGGTGGTGGAGCCAAGGGGAGTCGAACCCCTGACCTCTTGAATGCCATTCAAGCGCTCTACCAACTGAGCTATAGCCCCGAACCTTTCGGTCGGATCGCCGGGGGTACTGATGTCGCCCCCCGGCGAGGCGGCGGAACCTATGTCAGGGCTTTTCGGCGATCAAGCCCGGTTCCGACATTTATTTTCACCGCTTCCGGAGGGGGTCCGAAAGGGGTCCGGGCGGCTGCGGCCAGGGCCGCAACCGCCCCGGAAATCCTAGTCCTCGTCCTTCTCGGGCTTGACGATGTCCTCGTCGAAGGAGTCGTCGTCCTCGTCCTCGATGAAGGGGACGGAATCGTCGTCGTCGTCGTCGTCGAGCACATCGTCGTCGTCGCTCGCCTCGCCCATGCCGGGCTCTTCGGTCGGGTCGACGGCGTCCTCGTCGTCGTCATCCGGCGTGAGGATCGGCTCGTGACCTTCCTCGTCGATCTCCGGGGCGGTGACGGTTTCGTCCTCGTCCTCGTCGTCGCCGGCGGCCTTCTTCTTGTCGACCTGATCCTCGGCGTCCTCTTCCGGAGTCTCGTCAGGCGCGTAGCCGCCCGGACGGCCGCGGCGGTTGCGCAGCTTCAGCGCCTCTTCCGGGTCGAAGTCGGCATCGCACTTCGGACAGTGGGCCGGGCGACGGTTCAGGTCGTAGAATTTGGCCTGGCAGTTCGGACAGACCTGCTTCTGGCCCAGTTCGGGATTGGCCACGGGGGCGCCTCTCGCAACGAGTGGGGAATTCGGGCGGCTCCCTTGCCACTGCCGGGGGCCGCTGTCAAAAGCGATCTCCGCGCCGCCCTGTTCCGCCGGAGTCCCGCCGGGTGACGACCCCCTCCCATCTGACCGCCCGCCGCAGCCCCGCGCTGTCCGGAACCACGCGCGCTCCCGGCGACAAGAGCATGTCGCACCGGGCCCTGATCCTGGGCGCGATAGCGAGCGGGGCGACCGAAATCGAGGGGCTGCTGGAGGGCGACGACATCCTCGCCACGGCGAAGGCCGTCGAAGCCTTCGGCGCCGGCGTCGAGCGGCTGGAGCGGGGCCGCTGGCGCGTGGTCGGCCACGGCGGCTTCCGCCAGCCGGCGGGCGTCATCGACTGCGGCAACGCCGGCACCGGTGTGCGCCTGCTGATGGGCGCGGCGGCGGGCTATGCGGTCTCCGCCGATTTCGACGGCGACGCTTCGCTGAGGAAGCGCCCCATGAAGCGGGTCGCCGAACCGCTGGCGAAGATGGGCGCGCGGTTCGCGTGGCCGGGCGAGGCGGATCGCTTGCCGCTGCGTGTCGCCGGCGGCGGGCTCGCCGCGATCGACCACATCCAGGCCGTCGCCTCGGCGCAGGTGAAGTCGGCCATTCTTCTGGCGGGCCTGAACGCCGTGGGCGTCACCTCCGTGACCGAGCCGGAGAAGAGCCGCGACCATACCGAGCGGATGCTGCGCGCCTTCGGGGCCGAGGTCGGGGTGGAGCCGGTGGGCGAGGGCTGGCGGGTGTCCCTGCGCGGCGGACAGCGCCTGGCGGCCACCGCCGTCTCCGTGCCGGGCGATCCGTCGTCCGCGGCCTTCCCGCTGGCCGCCGCCCTGATCGTTCCGGGCTCCGAGGTCACCGTCGAGGGCGTCATGCTCAACCCGCTGCGCACCGGCCTGTTCGAGACCTGGCGCGAGATGGGCGCCGACCTGACGATCTCGAACCGCCGCATGGCCGGGGGCGAGGAGGTGGGCGACGTCACCGCGCGGCACTCGGCCCTGACCGGCGTGGTCGTGCCGGAGGCCCGCGCGGCCTCGATGATCGACGAGTATCCGGTCCTCGCGGCCACGGCCGCCTTCGCGACGGGCGAGACGGTGATGCGCGGCATCGGCGAGATGCGGGTCAAGGAGAGCGACCGGATCGCCCTGATGGTCGCCGGTCTGCGCGCCTGCGGCGTCGCGGTCGAGGAAGAGCCGGAGGGTTTCGTCGTCTCCGGGGGCGCGGTGCGGGGTGGGGCGACGGTGCACACGGTCCACGATCATCGCATCGCCATGAGCCATCTGGTGCTGGGCCTCGCGGCCGATCAGGCGGTGACCGTGGACGAGCCCGGCATGATCGCCACCAGCTTTCCGGGGTTCGTGGAGTTGATGCGCGGGCTCGGCGCCGATATCGCGGCCTCCACATGAGCGCCGCCCTGATCATCGCCGTCGACGGACCCGCCGCCTCGGGCAAGGGGACCATCGCCGCCCGGCTGGCCGAGCTCTACGGCCTGCCGCACCTCGACACCGGCCTGCTCTACCGGGCGGTGGGAGTCGGCGTGCTCGACGCCGGCGCCTCCCTCGACGACGCCGCAGCCGCTGAAGACGTGGCCCGATCCCTCGACGCCAGCCACCTCAGCGATACGGGACGACTGACCAGCCGGGGCGCGGGCGAGGCGGCCAGCCGGGTGGCCGGCCATCCCGGCGTGCGCGCGGCCCTGCTGGCCTTCCAGAAGGCCTTCGCCGCCCGGCCCGGGGGCGCGGTGCTGGACGGCCGCGACATCGGCACCGTCATCGCCCCCGACGCGCCCGCCAAGCTCTATGTCACCGCCACGCCGGAGGTGCGGGCCACGCGGCGCTGGAAGCAGCTGACCGGCCGGGGGGAGGCGATCGCGTTCGAGGACATGCTGGCGGACATCGTGAAGCGCGACGAGCGCGACGCCGGCCGCGGGGCGGCGCCGATGGTGCAGGCCGCCGACGCCGTCTTGCTGGACACGACCGATATGGATATAGAGGCCGCCTTCGATGCGGCCCGCCGTATCGTCGAGGCGGCGCGCGCGAAACACGGTCTCTGACCCCCTTCGCAAATCCAACGCACCCAACCTCGCCAGCCGCGGGCGTTCTGGCGATCGTCTCGCCTCGCGTCCCGACGACCTGTCTCACAGTCCACCACCTCGCGCGGGGCCGTCCGGCCGCGCGCCACAACCCTTTCTCCAACCCAAGAGCTACATGACCGACACCCTCTCCCCCACCCGCGACGATTTCGCCGCCCTCCTCGACCAGCAGCTGCAGGGTCGCGACCTCGGCGAAGGCCAGGTCGTCCACGGCCGCGTCGTCGGCATGGAAAAGGACATCCTGATCATCGACGTCGGTCTGAAGACCGAAGGCCGCATCCCGGCCCGCGAATTCGGCATCGGCGAAGGCGCCGTGATCCCGAAGGTCGGCGACAACGTCGAGGTCTACCTGGAGCGCGTCGAGAACGCCCTGGGTGAAGCCGTCATCAGCCGCGACAAGGCTCGCCGCGAGGAAGCCTGGACCCGTCTGGAAGTCGTGTTCGCCGACGGCCAGCCGGTCAACGGCGTCATCGTCGGCCGCGTCAAGGGCGGCTTCACCGTCGACCTGGGCGGCGCCTCGGCCTTCCTGCCGGGCTCGCAGGTCGACATCCGTCCGGTGCGCGACGTCGCCCCGCTGATGGGCAAGGAGCAGCCGTTCGCCATCCTCAAGATGGACCGTCCGCGCGGCAACATCGTCGTCTCGCGCCGCGCCATCCTGGAAGAGGCCCGCGCCGAGCAGCGCACCGAGCTGGTCGGCCAGCTGCAGGAAGGCGAAGTCCGCGAAGGCGTCGTCAAGAACATCACCGACTACGGCGCGTTCGTGGACCTGGGCGGCATCGACGGCCTGCTGCACGTCACCGACATGTCGTGGAAGCGCGTCTCGCATCCGTCGCAGGTCCTGGCGGTCGGCGACACCGTCAAGGTGCAGATCGTCAAGATCAACCCGGACACCCAGCGCATCAGCCTCGGCATGAAGCAGCTGCAGGCCGACCCGTGGGACGGCGTGGAAGCCAAGTATCCGGTCGGCGCCAAGATGTCGGGCCGCATCACCAACATCACCGACTACGGCGCCTTCGTGGAGCTGGAAGCCGGCGTCGAGGGCCTGGTGCACGTCTCGGAAATGTCCTGGACCAAGAAGAACGTCCACCCCGGCAAGATCGTCTCGACCTCGCAGGAAGTCGACGTGGTCGTGCTGGACGTCGACGCCTCCAAGCGCCGCATCTCGCTGGGCCTGAAGCAGGCCCAGGACAATCCGTGGGACGCCTTCGTGGCCGCTCACCCGATCGGCTCGACCGTCGAGGGCGAGGTCAAGAACGCCACCGAGTTCGGCCTGTTCATCGGCCTCGACAACGACATCGACGGCATGGTCCACCTGTCGGACCTCGACTGGAATGTGTCGGGCGAGGAAGCCATCCAGCGCTACCGCAAGGGCGAGACCGTCAAGGCCAAGGTGCTGGACGTCGACGTCGAGAAGGAGCGCGTCTCGCTGGGCATCAAGCAGCTCGGCGGCGATCCGATGGAAGGCGACACCTACAGGAAGGGCCAGCAGGTCACCGTCACCGTGACGGCGATCGAGACCGGCGGCATCGAGGTGAAGTTCGGCGAGGACGACGCGCCGGTCACCGCCTTCATCCGCAAGTCGGACCTGTCGCGCGACCGCGCCGAGCAGCGCACCGAGCGCTTCTCGGTCGGCGACCGCGTCGACGCCATGATCACCGGCGTCGACAAGGCCTCGCGTCGCGTTTCCGTGTCGATCAAGGCGCTGGAGATGAAGGACGAGCAGGAGGCCATCGAGCAGTTCGGCTCGTCGGACTCGGGCGCTTCGCTGGGCGACATCCTGGGCGCCGCGCTGAAGAACGCCGGCTCCAAGGAGTAAAGCGCTCTCAAACAGCGAGGCGCCGTGCGCTTCGCGATAGAGCCAGAAGAGAATGGGCGGCGGGAGCAAGCCCGCCGCCCTTTTTTCGTGGTGAACGCCTCGACGCGCCGTCCTGTCCTCTTGCGCCTCTGTCCGCCAACGGACATGGTGCCGCCTCGGCGGGCGACGCGACCTGTGCAAAGG
>JAFAEC010000155.1 GCA_023424215.1 Pseudomonadota bacterium | reverse complement strand
ACGTCAGGCGTCTCGCCGACGACGGCCGGGACCGTGTCCGGCGCCGCCGGCGCCAGCGGCGAGGGAACGGGAAGGGCGGGGCCCCTGGACTCCGTGGCCGCAGCGTCCTCGATCGGGGAGGCCGGAGCTGCGGCGACAGCCTCGCCGCCGCGCACAGCCCCGGCGGCGAGGCCGGCGAGCAGCGCCTCGAATTCGCCCGCGGTCCCGCCCGTCGACCCTTGCGGGGCCGGCGGGAGGCCAGGCGCGATCATCGAAAGCAGAATCTGGGCGGACATGGGCTCGGCAGTCGGTCGCCGGGGCGACGGGACGTGGCGCCTGCTGCGCCGGACATTCGAGACCCGTGGCGCAAGTCGCGGGCCACTCCGGATATCCATGGCAAGTCATTGACTGTTTGTGGGTTTTGAAGATGAGAGGCGATCCGTGTCGGGCTCCGGCGCGGTCGAATCTTGCCGTGCGCGGTCGATTCTTGCCCGGCGCCGACGGCGCAGCCGGGTTGGCCCGGCGCTTGCGCTCCTTACGGGTCATGACGCAGGCGCAAAACGCGATGTCGCGACAAATCAGTGACTTGTGCGGAATGTCCGCTTCCGTCGCCGGGCAAAAAGCGCGCGGCGGCTGGCAGGGCTTGCCGGGCGCCGGGAGCATGGGGGACTGCAAATGTCGCTGACCGCGATCATGAACACGGCCACCTCGGGCCTGAGCACGGCCCAGACGCAGCTGCGTGTGGTTTCCGACAACGTCTCCAACGTCAACACCCCGGGCTATGTCCGGAAGATCGCGGAGCAGCGGACTCTCGTCAGCCAGGGCATCGGGTCTGGCGTCGAGGTGGCGCGCATCCGCCTCGCCACCGACCGCTTCCTGCAGGCGGCCAGCCTCAACGCCGGGGCCGAGGCCTCGCGGCAGGGCGTGCGCCACGAGCTCTACGACCGCATCCAGTCGCTGTTCGGGGACCCGGGCGCCGACAGCGGCTTCTTCTCCCAGGTCGACCAGGTATTCGCGGCCTTCGCGGCCAGCGCAGAGGATCCCGCGTCGTCGCCCCGGCGACAGGACGCCCTGTTCAGGACGCAGGCGCTGTTCGACGAGGCCACGCGCATCGGCCGCCAGATCCAGGCCGTCCGCGAGGACGCCGACGGTCGCATCCAGAGCGCCGTCGAGAAGGCCAACAGCCTGCTGCAGCAGATCGAGAGCCTGAACGTCGAGATCGCGCGGGCCACGGTGGTCAACGGCGATGCCTCCGGCGCCGAGACGGCCCAGTCCGCCCTGATCGGCGAACTGGCGGAGCTGATGGACATCCGCGTGACCACCCGCGCGGTCGGCGGAGTCGCCATCCGCACCGGAGCCGGGGCCCTGCTGGCGGGGGAGGGGGCCGCGGTCCTGGCCTACAACCGGGCCGGCACGGTGACCGGCGAGACCGCCTTCAACGAGATCTGGATCACCGAGCCCGGGGGGCAGAAGAGGTCGCTGCTCGACAGCATCACCTCGGGCGAGATCAAGGGACTGGTCGAGCTGCGCGACGTCGAGGCGCCGGCGGCGGCCGAACGGCTGGCGGAGCTGGTCAGCCACATGGCCGACGAGCTGAACCGCGCGCACAACGCCAACAGCTCGGTGCCGGCGCCGACCAGCCTGACCGGCCGCAATCTCGGGCAGTCGCTGGAGAGCGCGATCGCCGGCTTCACCGGCCAGACGACGATCGCCGTCACCAACGCGGCCGGCGTCATCCAGACCCGGGCGGACATCGTCTTCAGCGGCGCCACCATGACGATCAACGGGGTCGCGGCGACGCCGGCGAACTTCCTGACCGTCCTGAACGCCCAGCTGGGCGGCGCGGCGACGGCGAGCTTCGCCGACGGGCGGCTGAGCCTGACGGCGACCGGCACGAACGGCATCGCCATCGCGGACGACGCGGCCTCGCCTTCGGACAAGGCCGGACGGGGCTTCTCGCACTATTTCGGCCTGAACGATCTGATCGTCACGGACCGGCCCGCGATCTACGACACCGGACTGACCGCGGCGTCTCCGCATGGATTCACCGCGGGCGAAACCCTGACGCTGCGCTTCACCGGCCAGAGCGGCTCGACCCTGCGGGACCTGCAGGTGGCGATCCCGGCCGGCGGCACGGTCGGCGACCTCATCACCGCGTTGAACGATCCCGCGACGGGTGTCGGCCGGTACGGAACCTTCGCCCTGGCGGCGGACGGAACCCTGTCGTTCAACGGCAACAGCGACGCGGGCCCGACGATGTCGGTGCTCGAGGACACAACCACGCAGATTCCGTCCGGCGTCTCGGTGACGGAGCTGTTCGGGATCGGCGGCGGCGTGCGGGCCTCGCGGGCGGACGGCTTCTCCCTGCGCAGCGACATCAGGCAGAGCCCGGCGCGGCTGGCCCTGGCGCAACTGAACCTCGCGGCCGGGCCTGGCGTCTCGGCCCTGAGCTCCGGCGACGGTCGCGGGGCCCTGCTGCTGGCCGACGCCGGCGAACGGGCCGCACGATTCCAGGCGGCGGGCGGCGCGGCGGGAGGAACCCTGTCGGTGTCGCGTTACGCCTCCGAGCTGTCGGGCGAGATCGGCGGACGCGCGGCCGCGGCGAAGAACCGGGCCGAGTCGGCGGGGGCGCTCTACACCGAGGCCACCGCCCGCCGGACCGCCCAGGAAGGCGTCAATCTTGACGAGGAGCTGGTGCTGATGACCACCTATCAGCAGGCCTTCAACGCGTCGGCCCGGCTGATCCAGGCGGTCAAGGACATGTACGATACGCTGCTGGGGATGACCTGATGACCCGCGTTGCGACTTTCGGAAACTACCAGACGGCCCTGCTGGACCTGATGAAGGCCCAGACCCGTTCCGCCGAGGCCCAGGAGCGGGTCTCGACCCAGAAGAACGCCACTGACCTGACCGGTTTCGGCCGGCAGTCGGAGACGCTGACGGCGCTCAAGGGCGCCCAGAGCCGCATCCAGGGGTTCATCGACACCGGGGAAGCCGTTGCGGCCCGCCTGACCACCCAGGACCTCGCCCTCAACCAGATCGGGGACGGGATCGCCGGCCTTCGCGCAGCGATCGGCAGCGTCCTGGCCACCGATTCCGCCAGTTCGCTGATGCTGGAGATGGAAGGACATTTCCAGGCCATCCGCGGCGGGCTGAACATGCGCCACCACGGCAGCTATCTGTTCTCGGGGGCCAAGATCAACACGACCCCGGTCGCCGCGGCGAACCTGACCGAGCTGGCGGCGGAGCCGACGGTGGCGGACGTGTTCAGCAACGACACTCTCAAGACCGTCAGCCGGGTGGCCGAAGGCACGATGCTGGAGACGGGCTTCCTGGCGGACGAGGTGGGCGCCGAGGTGATGTCCATCCTGCGCGACATCCACGCCTACCACAACGGGCCGTCCGGGCCCCTGACCGGCAAGGCGACCGAGGCGCAGAAGGCCTTCCTCACCACCCAGCTGTCGCGGCTGGAGCAGGCGGCCAACGGCGTCATCGACAAGACCGCCCGCACCGGGTCGATGCACAACCAGATCGAGGACATCTCCGTCGGTCACGAGGCCCAGCTGATCTCGCTGGACGAACTGGTCTCCAAGCGCACCGACGCCGACATGGCCAAGGCGGTGACCGATCTGCAGCTGTCGCAGGTGGCGATCCAGGCGTCGGCCCAGGTGATCGCCCAGCTGCGCGAGGTGTCGCTGCTCAACTATTTGCGCTGACGCGACAAATCGCCCGCAACGGCCACGCTGGACGCGCGTTCTCGACTGAGAACATAATGCGAACAGATGGCGCAGCTCGACCTCAGACGCAAACTCTCCGTCCTCGCCGACGCGGCCAAGTACGACGCCTCATGCGCCTCGTCCGGGACGTCCAGACGCGACTCCTCCGGCGGTCGGGGCATCGGCTCAACCGAGGGCATGGGCATCTGCCACGCCTACACGCCGGACGGCCGGTGCGTGTCGCTGCTGAAGATCCTGCTGACCAACTTCTGCATCTATGACTGCGCCTACTGCATCAACCGGGCGTCCTCGAACGTGGAGCGGGCGCGGTTCAGCGTCGACGAGGTCGTGCGGCTGACCCTGGAGTTCTACCGGCGCAACTACATCGAGGGCCTGTTCCTGTCCTCGGGCATCATCCGCTCTGGCGACTACACCATGGAGCAGCTGGTGCGGGTGGCGAGAACGCTGCGCGAGGAGCATGACTTCCGCGGCTACATCCACCTGAAGCTGATCCCCGAGGCCGACCCGAAGCTCGTGGAGGAGGCGGGGCTCTACGCCGACCGCCTGTCGGCCAACATCGAACTGCCGCGCGACGAGGCGCTGCGGCGGCTGGCCCCGCAGAAGGACGTCGGCGTCATCAAGAAGGCCATGGGGCAGGTGCGCCTCAGGGTCGAGGCGGCGAAGCCGGAGAAGCGCGACCGGGCGAAACCGCCCCGCTTCGCGCCCGCGGGGCAGAGCACCCAGCTGATCGTGGGCGCCGACGGGGCGCCGGACACGGAGATCCTGCAGCGCAGTGCCTCCCTGTACGGGGGCTACGGCCTGCGCCGGGTCTACTATTCCGCCTTCAGCCCGATCCCGGACTCCTCCGCCGTCCTGCCGCTGCAGAAGCCGCCGCTGATGCGCGAGCACCGGCTGTACCAGGCCGACTGGCTGATGCGCTTCTACGGCTTCTCGGCTCCGGAGATCGGGGAGGCGGCGACGGACGGGATGCTGGATCTGGCGGTCGATCCGAAGCTCGCCTGGGCCTTGAACCGGCGCGAGCTGTTCCCCGTCGACGTCAACACCGCCGCGCGCGAGATGCTGCTGCGCGTGCCGGGGCTGGGGGTGAAGTCGGTCGACCGGATCGTCTCCATCCGACGGTACCGGACCCTGCGGCTGGAGGACGTGGCGCGGCTGTGCCGGGGGGTCGACAAGGTGCGGCCCTTCATCACCGCGCTGGACTGGACGCCGGGCGGCCTGACCGACGCCGCCGATCTACGCGCCCGGCTGGCGCCGGACCGGGCGCCCGAACAGCTGAGCCTGTTCTGATGGCGGTGGCGACGCTGGCGGGCGAGACCGACTTCGACGGCTGGCGCAAGGCGGCGCGGGCGTTCCGCGAGGCGGGCGTGTCGCCGGCGGAGGCGCGCTTCGTCATCGGCGGCGCGGGACAGGGCGGCCTGTTCGACGCGGCGGGCGCGGCCCCGGCC
>JAFAEC010000111.1 GCA_023424215.1 Pseudomonadota bacterium | reverse complement strand
CGCCGCCGAGGCCGCGGGGGCCTGCGCCCCGGAGCCGACCGGCGCGCCGCTCGCGCAGCTCGCCAGCGCCAGTCCGCAAGCCAGCACGGCGGCCGTGAGGGTGCGGAGGCGTCGGAAGGCGTCGGGCGTCATGAAGGTCTCGCAGGGATCGGGGAAGCGCGCGCACCTTGGCCCGCGGCGGCGCGAAGCGAAACCCCGGACGTCACGGCGGGGTGGTCGCGCGCGGCCGTCGCAACCCTCCCGGCGCGCGGGCGTTAACCGCCAAGGTTCAACGCCGAAGGGGGACTTCCCATGCGCACCATCGCTCTCGCCGCCGTCGCCGCCCTGGCGCTCGGCGCCGCCGCCTGCACCGAGGCCGAGCAGGACGACGCCCAGGCCGACGCCAACGAAGCCGCGGCCGACGCCGGAGACGCCACCGGGGAGGCCGCGGCCTCGTTGAAGGAAGAGGCGGCCCAGGTCGGCTCCGCCATCGCCGCCGGCGCCGGCGAGGTCGCCCAGGAGATCGACGAAGGCACCGACCGGCTGGCCGAGAAGGCCGACGAGCAGAAGGCCGAAACGGCCACCGACGAACGCGGCAACTAGGCCGCCGTCGGCTCCGCCAGCAGGGCGTCCATCAGGGCCCGCGCCTCGGCGCTGGCCCAGTCGGCCTCGCCCGAGAAGTGGGCGCGGATGCGGCCCTGACGGTCCAGCAGCACGGTCTGGGGCATCTTGCCCTTGCCCGGCAGCTCGAACGGCAGCTGGAATTTCGGGTCGCTGTACAGCGGCAGGGGTTCGTGCACGTCGATGAAGCTCTTCGCGTCGGCGATGGCGTCCGGCGTGGCGTCGACGTTGATCGGCAGCACCACCAGGTCCGTCCCCTGATAGGCTTCGGCCAGCCGCGCCAGCGTCGGCATTTCGGTGCGGCACGGGGCGCACCACATGGCCCAGAGGTTGACCACCACCACCTTGCCGCGGAAGTCGGCGAGGCTGACCTCGGTGCCGTCGCGGGCCCTGAACACATAGGCGGGGGCCGTCTCCAGCGCGGCCGGCGTCTCCAGCCGGGCGATGGAGCCGACGGCGAAGCGGGCCAGTTCGCTTTTCGCGGCAGGAGCCGGGGCGGCGGCTTTGTCGATCAGGCCGGGTTTGGCGTATAGCAGCGCGGCGCCGGCGATCGCGCCGACCAGCAGCACGCCCGCAATCGCGCCGATCACCGCCCTAGAGATCTTCATGCCCGACCCGACGCCTCCGGAAACCGCGACCAAAGCCCCCGGGGCCGGCAAAGGTCAAGACATGTGGGGCGGCCGCTTCTCGTCGAAGCCGGCCGAAATCATGCAGGCGATCAACGTCTCGATCGGGGTGGACCGGCGGCTGTGGGCGCAGGATCTGGCCGGGTCGCGGGCCCACTGCCGCATGCTGGCGGCGCGGGACATCGTGTCGGGCGCCGACGCCGAGGCGATCCTCGGCGGGCTGGACGCCATCGAGGCGGAAATGCGCGACGGGACCTTCCCCTTCCGCGACCGCTTCGAGGACATCCACATGAACGTGGAGGCCCGGCTGGCCGAGCTGATCGGCGAGCCGTCGGGGCGGCTGCACACGGCGCGCAGCCGCAACGACCAGGTGGCTGTCGACTTCCGTCTCTGGGTGCGCGACGCCTGCGACCGGTCGATCGACCAGCTGCAGGGGCTGCAGCGCGCCCTGCTGTCCCGGGCGGAGCAGCATGCCGCCGACCTCATGCCCGGCTTCACCCACCTGCAGACCGCCCAGCCGGTGACCCTGGGCCACCATCTGACGGCCTATGTCGAGATGTTCGGTCGCGACGCTGGCCGCTTCGCCGACGCCCGGGCGCGGATGAACGAGAATCCCCTCGGCGCCGCGGCCCTGGCGGGTTCGCCCTTCCCGATCGACCGGCACATGACGGCGGCGGAGCTGGGCTTCGACCGGCCGATGGCCAACTCCCTGGACGCCGTCTCGGACCGCGACTTCGCCCTCGAGAGCCTCGCCGCCGCCTCGATCTGCGCCGGCCACCTGTCGCGGCTGGCCGAAGAGATCGTGGTCTGGATGACGCCGATGTTCGGCTTCGCCACCCTGCCCGACGACCTGACCACCGGCTCGTCGATCATGCCGCAGAAGCGCAATCCCGACGCAGCCGAGTTGGTCCGCGCCAAGACCGGCCGGATCATGGGTTCGCTGGTGGCGCTGTCGACGGTGATGAAGGGGCTGCCGCTGGCCTATTCGAAGGACATGCAGGAGGACAAGCCGCCGGTGTTCGAGGCCTTCGATGCGCTCGAGCTGGCGCTGGGCGCGATGACGGCGATGGTCGCCGCCCTGCGGCCCGACACGGCGCGCATGGCCGCCGCCGCCGGGGCCGGGTTCTCGACGGCCACCGACCTCGCCGACTGGCTGGTGCGCGAGCTGAACCTGCCCTTCCGCCAGGCGCACCATGTCACCGGGGCGGCCGTGAAGCGGGCCGAGGCCCTCGGCGTGGACCTGGCGCAACTGCCGCTGGCGGAACTGCAGGCCCTGCATTCCGGCGTGACGGAAGCGGTGTACAAGGTGCTTACACCCGAGGCCTCGGTCGCCAGCCGGACGAGCTTCGGGGGAACCGCGCCGGAGCAGGTCCGCGCGCGCATCGCCGACTGGAAGGGCCGCCTGGCCGAGGGGACACCGGAATGAAGAAGCTGACCGTCGCGGGACTCGCCGCCCTCATCGCCGTCTCCGCCGCCGGCTGCGGCCGCATGGCCGACCTTGACGCGCCGCCGGCCAAACGCACCGAGCGCGGCATGCGCAGCGCCGAGGCGGAGAACCTGCCCGAGCCGGCCACCATCAATCGCCCGAACCGCCAGCTGCCCATCGAGGGCGGCCCCGGCTCGACCCCCTTCGACGGTCCCGGCAACAGCCCGGGCTGAATCCACGGTTCCCAGTTGCATCATTTCCAGCGGATCGACGGCGCCCTTCACGCGGAAGACGTGCCGCTCGAATCCATCGCGGCCGGGGCCGGCACGCCGGTCTACGTCTATTCCTCCGCCACCCTGACCCGCCACCATGGCCTACTGCGGCAGGCGCTGGACGCCCACCGGTCGGCGCTCGGCCCGTCGCTGGTCGCCTTCGCGGTGAAGGCCAACTCCAACCTGTCGGTGCTGGCCACTCTCGCCCGCCTCGGCTGCGGCGCCGACACCGTCTCCGAGGGGGAGATCCGGCGCGCGCTGGCGGCAGGCGTCCCGGCCGACCGGATCATCTTCTCCGGCGTCGGCAAGACCGACGCCGAGCTGGCCTTCGCCATCGCAGCGGGCGTGCGTCAGATCAACGTCGAGAGCGGCGCCGAGCTGGAACGGCTGATCGCGGTCGCCGCCGGCAAGGGCGCGGCGCCCGAGATCGCCATCCGCGTAAATCCGGATATCGGCGCCGGCGGCCACGCGCGCATCACCACCGGCGGGGCGACCGACAAGTTCGGCGTGCCGGTCGAGGAAGCCTTCGACCTCTACGCCCGCGCCGCCGCCTCGCCGCACGTGACGCCCGTCGGTCTGGCCTGCCACATCGGCAGCCAGATCCTCGACCTCGCCCCCATGGAGGCGGCGTTCCGGACGCTGCGGGAGACGACGCTGGAGCTGCGCGCACGCGGCTTCGAGGTCTCGCGCCTCGATCTCGGCGGTGGGCTGGGGGTGCCCTACCACGGCCAGGCCGAGACGCCGGCGATCGACGCCTATGTCGCCATGTGCGCCCGCGCGCTGGACAGCCTCGGCGTCGAGGCCGCGTTCGAGCCCGGCCGCCTGCTGGCGGCCAACGCCGGCGTGCTCGTCAGCCGGGTCATCCAGGTCAACCAGCGCGCCGACGGCCGCCGCTTCCTCGTGCTGGACGCCGGCATGAACGACCTGATGCGCCCGGCCCTCTACGACGCCTTCCACGACCTCGTCCCGGTGGTGGAACGCCCCGGCGAGCCCGCCCTCTACGACCCCGTCGGGCCGATCTGCGAATCCACCGACGTCTTCGCCCGCGACCGCCTGCTGCCGCCGCTGGAGGCGGGCGACCTGGTCGCCTTCATGAGCGCCGGCGCCTACGGCGCGGTGCTGTCGAGCGAGTACAACAGCCGGCCGCTGGTCCCCGAGGTGCTGGTGAATGGCGGCGAGTGGGCGATCGTGCGGAAGCGGCCGACCTATGAGGAGGTGTGGGCGCGCGAGCCGCGGGCAGGGTGGCTGTGAGAAGGTTCCAGGTGCTAGGTTCTAGGGGCTAGGGCCGGGACGCTTAGCAAGCATCTCCGATCGCGCGGGCTTCCGCAGGACGCCGGGCGCCTAGCACCTGGAACCCAGCCCCTAGAACCTAGAACCTAGAACCTCGTCCTAGTCCAGCGCACACACATCCGGCAGACCCCTCAACGCCCCGGCATGGTCCAGCCCGTAGCCGACAAGGAAGCGGTTCGGGGCCTCCCAGCCGACGAAGTCGGGCTCCGGCGCGCGCGGCTTCGGCCACGGCTTGCGGGCGAAGACGACGGTCAGCACCTCCGAGGCCCCCTTCCCCCTGGCGATGCGCACCGCCTCGGCCAGCGACAGGCCGGTGTCGAAGACGTCGTCGATGATCAGCACTCGCCGACCTTCGACCGGGCGCTGGAAGTCGGCGTAGACGTCGATGCGGCCGCGGCTGGTCTGTTCGTCGCCGTAGGAGGCCAGCCACAGGGCGTCGAAGCGCACATGCCGACCCAGCCGGGCCAGCGAACGGGTCAGGTCGGCGGCGAACCACAGGCCACCGGTGAGCAGGACGGCGGCGACCGTGTCGTCGTCGATGGCCGGGGCGATTCGGGCGGCGAGGTCGTCGACGATGCGCCGGACCTCGGCCTCGGGCAGCAGGACGGTGGGCGTGGGGTGCGCGTCAGCCATGCCCGGGCGATACCGCCCCGGACCGGTCGGAGTCGAGGGCCGGCGACAGGGGCACGGCGTCGACGGGCCGCAGGTCGGCGCGAGCGGCCGGGCCCGCGCCCATGGCCGGGCGCAGGCCGGCGTCGCCGGAGGTCGCCCACGCCAGGCTCGGTCCACGC
>JAFAEC010000087.1 GCA_023424215.1 Pseudomonadota bacterium | reverse complement strand
GCCGCGGGCGGCTGCGTCGGCGCGGTCTGCGCCACAGCCGATCCGGCGAGAAGGGCGGCCATGGCCACGCCCGTCAAACAACGCTGAAAACGCATGCTAGTCCCGATTCCTCAAGCGGCGCCCGCCGGTTAGCCCGGCTCCGCGGTCCACCGCACGCCCCGAGTCGTGCGACGCCGGGCGCCCTTCGCCCTGTCCTTACCCTGTACCGCCGAAAGTGGCGAGGTTTAGGCGTATGTAGACCCCCTCCGCCGGCCCTCCGGGCCGCACGCGGGTGTTGTCGCGCCGCCATCCCAGCTCGAAACGGAAGCAATCGTCGTCGAAGAGCAGGCCGACCTCGGAGCGGATCACGATGTCGCGTTCGAGGTCGGCGATGCCCGACGCCGCCACGCCCCAGTTGCCGTAGACAAACTGCTGTCCGGTGAGCTGAACGAATTCGTAGTTCCGGTTTTCCGGCCCGGGGTAGGGATTCGAACGATCGACGATGTAGCTGACCGACGCCAGGTTGCGCCGTCCCCAGCGGCCATCGACCGCCGCCTCGGCCCGGCGCACGTCGCCCGAGGAGTCGATCGTGGCGTGAGCCCAACCCCGTACGCGGTCCGAGGGAGAGAAGGTTCCCTGAACGACCCAGTCGGAGGCCCCGCTCGCCAGCCCCGTCGGATCATAGAGTTGCGCCGGATCGTCGTCGGCGGCGGTCAGGAAGGCCGGCTCATCGGCGTCCCGGAAGCTGCGCCCGACGAAAAGACTCGCCTGTCGGTCCAGGCCCCAGCGGAGGGTGGCCCGTGCGCCGGCGGTGAACCTGAGGCCGCCCTCGAGCAGGTCGTAGCCAGGGAAGCGGTCGAGCCGGAATAGCGAGCTTTCGTCGAGCTCGAGCGTCTGGCTGTCCTCGTTGGGAATGCGCGGATCGAGATCCGGGTCGGTCGAGGCGGACAACTGGGCCATGGGCTCAAGGATGAGGTCGGCGTCGCGGCCCATGCGTCGGATCAGCGGATAGGACACGTCGAGCCCGGCCGTCGCCCGGCCGCGGCCGAAGGCCTCCGCCTCGAGCCCCAGCGCAGGGGGCAGGTCCCCGATCGAATAGAGATCGGCGCGCAGGTCCACGAAGGGTTCCCAGCGGACCCCGAGAGGCGAGATGAGCGTGCGCCGCCACTCCGCCTGGCCGGAAACGCGACGGCTGTCGACGCCCGGCAAGCCGAACGTCGAGCCCGGCGGAATGGCTTCCGCGCGGAGCACCGGAGAGCCCACGAACTCGTCCCGGTAAAGCGATGCGGCCGAGCCGCGCAGGCGCAGGCGGCCGCCGAACACGGGGGCGTCGGGCTCCCAGCGGGCCTCGACCAGCGGCGCAACGAGCGGAAGGGTCCCCTCGTCCTCGAAGACCTTGAACCCCTGGGCGTCCCGGAAGTCGGTCGAGGCGAACCTGGGGTCGAGGCGAAGACTCTGGATCCGGAACGCCGCGATCGAGAGGTAGGACCTCTCCGTCTGCCGCTCGACATAGGCCTGGCTGATCAGGCGACGCTGATCGCCGTAGTAGAGCCCGTTGTCCTGATAGGGATCGCGGACGTCATAGCGATCGAACAGGGTCTTGTCGGAGGTTTGCTCGGCGGTGAAGCCCCAGCGCCAAGGGCCTGCAGGATCGAAACGCCCGTAACCCAGAAGGTAGCTCCGGCTGGTCCGGTCGCCGAAGCGGACATTGCTCTCGGCGTCGCCATCCCCGTCGAGATCGAAATCCCCGAAGTTGCGCTCGTAGGTGTAGCCGCCGCGCATGACGATGGTCCCGTCGGCAAACCGACGGCGCCACTGCAGGTTCAGCAGCGGGGCGACCTCGGTGTTCAGCTGCGGGCTGATCAGCCAGTCCTCCGAGGGCGAAATCACCTGGAGGTAGGGGACCTCCAGGCTCAACCCCCGGCCCTCGTCATAGCTCGGCGTCGGCACGAGAAAGCCCGAGGCGCGATCCACGGTGGGATCGGGATGGGCGAAGACCGGCAGATAGAACACCGGCACGCCGCCCACCCGGAACACCGCGTTCCGATAAAGGATCGCCCGAAGTTCCTCGTCCTGCACGACCTTCTCGGCCTGGATGGCGATGCTCGGTTGCTTGGGCCGACCCTCGGCGTCGCAGATCGGGCAGGGCGTGAAGAGGGCGTAGTTCAGCTCGTTGACGTTCTCGCTGCGACGGACAGCGGTCGCCGCCATCAGGCTGGCGCCGTTGCGGAAGCGCGTTGCGAAGTCGACGGCGACCCCGGCCTTGAGGTCGGAATCCAGTTCAAGGTGACTGGCGAAGACGACGTTGCCGTCGGGATCGGTGAACTCGACCCGGTCGTCCGCCGTCGCGAGTCCGAGATTGGTGTCGTAGGTCAGCTGACCGGCGCGCAGGGTGCTGTTGCGAAAGCGGGCGAGGACCCGCTGTTCCGTCCCGGCCGCGGATATGACGTCGCCCGTGCGGGTGGCGGTGTCGGCCTCGAGGTAGACCGCTCCGGGGGGCAGCCCGTCGGCAGAGGGGGGCGGCTCCGGCGTCGGCGTCTTTTCCTGGGCCATGGCCGCCCCGGAGGTGATCGTCAGCGCCGCCACGGCCCCCCCGGCGAGGAGGCTGAGGCGCAGGGCTGCCGTTCGGGACACGGGACAGGCAGGCTGCATGCGGCGGACTCGGGAAGGGCGGACGGGACGAACGGCTCGCTTAGCCGTCCTCGGTATAAAACAGCAAGGTGAAGGCGGCGAGGGCCGTCAGCATCGGCGGGAGCCACGCCGCCAGCCACGGCGGGATCACTTCCGCGGATCCGAACGCCGAAGCGGCCTGGTTGACGAAGAAGAAGCCGAAGCCGAGCAGTACGGCGGCGATGCTCATTCGGGCGAGGTCGCCCAGCCGCATCAGGCGCAGGGAGAACGCGGCGGCGAGGATCGACATGGCCGCGAACATCAGCGGCGTCGCCAGAAGTTGCTGCAGCCGGAGCCGGTAGGCCGTGGTGGAGAAGCCGGCGTTCTCGACGCGCCCGATCTGGGCCGGCAGCGCCCAGAATGAGGTGGATTGAGGCCGGGCGAAGCGTTCGAAAGCCTCGTCTTCCGCGAGGCTGGAGGGGAGGTCCAGGGTGGCGTAGCGAACCGCGCGCTGGCCGATCTGGGCCCCGACGGCGTCGACGAGCCGCCAGCGGCCGGCGCTGAGCGAGGCTGAAGCGGCGTCGATGCGTTCCGAAAAGGCGCGGGAACCCTCCGCATCGTTGCTGTAGATGAAGAAGCTGACGTCGAGCAGTCGGGCGTTGGCGCGATCCTGCCGCTCGGCCCGAATGATCATCTGGCGCGTATCGTCGCCCTCCCGGATCCAGACCGCCTGGGGCGCGGCCGAGCCAGCGGCGACGCCCGAAAGCCGCGCCCGTTCACGCTGGAACAGACCATCGGCCGCCGAGGCCGCCGGGCCAAGGATCGTGACGGTGAGAACGCCGACCATGAAGGCCGCCCCCGCGGCCGGGAGAACGAAGCGCCAGGCCGAAATCCCGGCCGCCCGCATGGCGATGAGTTCGCTGCGCCTGTTGAGACCGACGAAGGCGGCGAGGGTGCCGAAGAGGAAGACGAACGGCAGGAGCTGGATGATGACCTGCGGGGATTTCAGCAGCATGAGGCCGAGAATCCGCGCCGCCGGCAGGTCGACGTCCGAGCCGACGCCGCGGGAGATCTCGACGAAGTCAATCAGCATGATCAGGGCGGCGATGACGCCCAGGGCGATGGCCAGGGACCGCGCCTGCTGGGTCAGCACATAGCGTTCGATCCGGCCAAGCCGCACCCACGGTACGGGGAGGGAGGTGCGGCGGTTCACGCGAACCTCGCCTTCAGCCGGTCATAGGGGCCCCAGCTCCGTCGCTTTCGCGGTTTCAGGGCCCGGAACAGCAGACGCAGGGCGATCGCGGTCGCGACCATGGGCAGAAGGTACTGGAGCACGTTCAGCCAGCCGTTCCACGCGCTGGCGGCGACCACCCCGTAGCCGACGATCCGGACGACCAGAAAGGCGGCCGCGGCCCTGGCGATACGGAAGCCGTAGCCGGTCCGGCTGAAGGCCCCCCCAAGGATGGCGGCCACGGCCATGGCCATGGCCACGAGGGCGTAGAGCGGGGCGGACAGGCGCGAGTGCCCCTCCGCAGCGAGCTCCCCCGCTGTGCCGACCCGTCCCAGATCGCGCGGCGACGGATTGAACAACTGGGTCAGGTAGAGATCCGAGGGCTTGTAGCGAATGTCTTCCGTCACTTCGGCATAGGCGCCGAGCGGCACGTCCTGGCGGCCGAAGGACAGGTGCTCCAGTACGCCGCGGCTGGAATAGCGCTGCCAGGAGCCATCGATCAGGGTCAGGATCGGCTCGCCGTCGATGCGTGAGAACCGCGCCTCCGCGGCATCCCAGGTGGCGACCCGGTCCCCGTCCGTCTGATAGATGAAGATGTTCTTCAGCAGGCCGTTCTGCTCGATCTGCTGGACATAGACGGTGAGGCCTTCCGGCCCCTGGACGAAACGACCCTCCTCGACCAGCAGGGCCGCCAGGTCGGTGCGGACGGCGAAGGCCTCGGCCCGCGCCTGGCGCTGGGCCCACGGCTGCAGAACGGTGGTGATCGCCAGGGTCAGAACGGCGGCGATCGCGGCGAGTATCACCGCCGGCTTGATCGCCGACCAGCGCGTGACGCCCGAGGCGAAGATCGCGGTCAGTTCCTGCTCGCGCTGCAGCCGTGTCAGGGCGATGAGGGCGCCGACGAAGAGTCCGATCGGAATGATGACGGCCAGAAGCTGCGGCACCGCCAGAAGGGTCAGCTTGACCATGACCCAGACGCTCTGGCCGCGTTCGACGATGATCTCGAGTTGGTCGAGGCTCTGGCTCAGGATGCCGATTCCAGCCAAGGCCGCGCACGCCCCGACGACGGGCCGGGCGATCTGGCGAAAAAGATAGCCTTGAATCAGCGTCATGAGCGGCAGGAAATCGCCCGGTTGCGGGTGGCGGTGCGGGAGCGCATCTAATACACAGCCAGTCGCGCCGGTGAAACCGCGCGCCCAATGCCCAATCGCGCGAGACCGGGGCGTACATCCCGGCGGGAGCTGTAGATGAATATCGAGTTTGTTGCGTCCACGGGCACCGCCGAAGTTCTGGCGGTGCTGGTCAACGAAGGTCGCAAGCTGAGTGGCGCGGGCGCACAGCTCGACCAGGTGGCCTCCGGCGCCCTGACGCGGGCGATGGGCGCCAGCCGGTTCACCGGCGGCTCGAACAGCACCCTGATCGTCGCAGCGCCCGCTGGTGTCGAGGCGCAGACCGTGGTTCTCACGGGAGCGGGCGAGGCGGAAAAGTTCGACGATCTGGCGCTCGAAGCCGCGGCCGGAGCCGCCTACCAGGCCGTCAAGCTGTCCGGCGCCAAGATCCTGACCATCGACGCCGCTCACCTCAGCGCGCATCAGGCCGCGCGGGCGGCCTTCGCCGCGCGTCTCGCCAGCTACCGGTTCCTCAAGTACCGGACGACGCTGAAGCCGGAGAAAACGCCGTCGATCGAGACGATCCGGGTCGTCGCGTCTGACGTGGACGCCGCCCGCGCCGCTTACGACGGTTTCGCGGCGGTGGCTGACGCCGTCGAGTTCTCGCGCGATCTGGTCAGCGAGCCGGCCAATATCCTCTACCCGGCCGAGTTCGCCCGTCGGGTCAAGGCGCTGGAGAAGCTGGGCCTCGAAGTCGAGATCCTCGGCGAGTCGGAGCTGGAGGACCTCGGTTTCCGCACCCTGCTGGCCGTCGGCCAGGGCAGCGAGCGTGAGAGCCAGGTCGCGATCATGAAGTGGAACGGCGGCAAGGCCGGCGACGCGCCGATCGCCTTCGTCGGCAAGGGCGTCTGCTTCGACACCGGCGGCATCTCGATCAAGCCGGCCGACGGCATGGAAGAGATGAAGTGGGACATGGGCGGCGCCGCCGCCGTGGCCGGCGTCATGCACGCGCTGGCGGGCCGCAAGGCGAAGGTGAACGCCGTCGGCGTGCTGGGCCTTGTGGAGAACATGCCCGACGGCAAGGCGCAGCGTCCGGGGGACGTGGTCATGTCCCTGTCCGGCCAGTCGGTCGAGGTTCTGAACACGGACGCCGAGGGCCGGCTCGTTCTGGCCGACTGCCTCTGGTACACCCAGGACCGCTTCAAGCCGAAGTTCATGATCGACCTGGCGACCCTGACCGGCGCCATGATTGTCTCCCTGGGTCTGGAGTACGCGGGCGTGTTCTCGAACTCGGACGAGGTGGCGGGCGCCATTCTCGAGGCGGCCCCGAAGGTCGGCGAGAACGTCTGGCGGATGCCGATTCCGGCCGCCTACGAGCGCCACATCGACAGTCCGATCGCCGACGTGAAGAATACCGGCAACGGCCGCGCGGGCGGATCGATCACCGCCGCCCTCTTCCTGCAGCGCTTCACCAACAGCGTGCCCTGGGCGCACATCGACATCGCGCCGACCGCCTGGGTCAAGGACAGCAAGAACCCCACGGTGCCGGACGGCGCGGTCGGATGGGGGGTGCGCACCCTCGACCGCATGGTGGCCGACCGCTACGAGGTCTGACGAACTGAAGGGGAGGGGCGGTCGCCTCTCCCCTTTTTCGTGGCCGGTGCTATGGCTCGGCCATGCGACAGTCCTTCGACGAAACCACCGATCCGTCCTTCGCCGCGAAGCACCTGCCCCTTCTGCGGGCGAAGATGGCCGAGCAGGGCCTCGACGGCCTGCTGGTCCCGCATGAGGACGAGCACCAGAACGAGTACCTGCCAGACGCCAATGAGCGCCTCGCCTGGGTAAGCGGCTTCACCGGATCGGCAGGCGCCGCGGTGGTGCTGAAGGATCGGGCGGCGATCTTCGCGGACGGCCGGTACACGGTGCAGGTCAGGGCCCAGGTGGATCCCGCGCAGTTCGAGATCCATGCGTTGGAGGACAACGGCCTCGCCCGATGGCTGGAGACTGTCCCCGCCGGATCGGTGATCGGCTATGATCCCCGGCTGCACAGCCCCGACGCCCTGACCTCCCTCGGGCTGGCCGCGGAGAAGGCAGGCGCGACGCTGAAGCCTGTCGAAGCCAATCCTCTGGACCTCGCCTGGGGCGAGGCGCGCCCCGCCCAGCCGTCCGCGCCGGCCGTTCCTCACGAGGAGCGCTACACCGGCGAGTCCAGCGCCTCGAAGCGGACGCGGATCGGCGCCGCGATCCGCGAGAAGGGGGCGGACGCGGCGGTGCTGACGGCGCCCGCCTCGGTCGCCTGGCTGTTCAACATCCGGGGCGGCGACGTCATCCGGACCCCGCTGCCGCTGGGACAGGCCGTGGTCGAGGCGGACGGGTCGGCGCGACTGTTCCTCGATCCGCGCAAGGTCACGAACGAACTGCCCGGATGGCTGGGCGATTCCGTACGGCTGGAGGCGCCTGAGGCGCTGGAGAGCGCGCTGGATGGCTTGAAGGGACTCAAGGTGCTGGTCGATCCCGGCCAGTCGTCGGCCTGGTATTTCGACCGGCTCGCCGCGGCCGGCGCGGAGGTGGTGCGGGCGATGGACCCGTGCACCCTGCCGCGTGCGACCAAGAACCCGGTCGAGATCGAGGGCAGCCGGCAGGCTCACATCCGAGATGGCGCGGCGCTCAGCCGCTTCCTGCACTGGGTCGATACGGTGGCGCAGGAGACCCTGCCCGACGAGCGCGAGATCGCCGAGACGCTGGAGCGTTTCCGCGAGGCGACCGGGGCGCTGAAGGACCTGTCCTTCGACACCATCGCCGGGGCCGGCCCCAACGGGGCCCTGCCACACTACAAGCCCGTCGGGGCCAGGATTCGCCGCATCGAGAAGGGCTCCCTGCTGCTGGTCGACGGCGGCGGCCAGTATCTGGACGGCACCACCGACGTCACCCGCACCATGGCCGTCGGCGAGCCCTCGGCCGACCAGCGGCGCATGTTCACCCTGGTGCTCAAGGGCCATATCGCCATGGCCACGGTCCGCTTCCCGGCCGGCACGACCGGCCACCAGCTCGACGCCCTGGCGCGCCTGCCGCTTTGGATGCAGGGCTTCGACTACGACCACGGCACCGGCCACGGCGTCGGCTCCTACCTCGGCGTGCACGAGGGGCCGCAGCGGATCGCCAAGATGGTCAACAGCCAGCCGCTGCTGACCGGCATGATCCTGTCCAACGAGCCGGGCTATTACCGCGAGGGCCATTGGGGCATCCGCATCGAGACGCTGCAGGTCGTCACCCCGCCCGAGCCCGTCCCCGGCGGCGAGCGGCCGATGCACGGCTTCGAGCAGCTCACCTTCGCCCCGCTGGACCGCAAGCTGATCGACGCCGACCTGCTGACCGCCGACGAGCGCGCCTATGTCGACGCCTATCATGCGGAAACCCTCGCCAAGGTCGGGCCGCTGCTGGACGGCGAGGCCAGGGCGTGGCTGGAGCGGGCCTGCGCGCCCTTGAATTAAGGCCGATCGGCGCCCATCTCCCATGAGCCGACGGACGCGCCGCCGGCTCCCACACATTCAGGAGATGCGCTCATGAAGACGCGCAAGCTGGGCCGTTCGGGCCCTGAGGTCTCGGCCATCGGTCTGGGCTGCATGGGCATGGCCGCCTTCTACGGTCAGGCCGCGGACGAGGCCCAGGCGACGGCCGTCATCCACCGGGCGCTCGACCTCGGCGTCACCTTCTTCGACACGGCCGAGATGTACGGGCCGCACACCAACGAGATCCAGGTCGGCAGGGCGCTGGCGGACCGGCGGGGGCGGGCCTTCGTCGCCACCAAGTTCGGCATTGGCTACAACGCGGACCGGACGAAGCTGAGCGTCGACGGCTCGCCCGCCAACGTCCGCCGCGCTATCGAGGGCAGCCTGAAGCGTCTCGGCATGGATCACGTCGATCTCTACTACCTCCACCGCGTCGACCCGGACACGCCGATCGAGGAGACGGTGGGGGCGATGGGCGAGCTGGTGACGGAGGGCAAGGTCCGCTTCCTCGGCCTGTCCGAAGCCGCGCCGGCCACCTTGCGGCGGGCGCATGCGACCCATCCGATCACGGCCCTGCAGACTGAATACTCGCTGTGGAGCCGCGACCCGGAGGACGAACTTCTGGCCACCTGTGAGGAGCTGGGCATCGGCTTCGTGCCCTACAGCCCGCTGGGGCGAGGCTTCCTTTCCGGAGAGATCCGCTCGATCGACGACCTCGCGCCGGACGACTTCCGCCGTTCGAACCCGCGCTTCATGGGCGAGAATTTCCAGAAGAACATCGACCTTGTGAACGCCGTCGCGGCGATCGCCGCCGACAGAGGGGTGACCGCGGCGCAGCTGGCGCTGGCCTGGGTGCTGGCCCAAGGCGAGCATCTCGTGCCGATCCCCGGCACCCGTCGTCTCCGGACCCTGGAAGAGAACGTCGCCGCGACGGAGATCGTCCTGAGCGAGGAGGATCTTCGGCGCATCGAGGCCGTCTTCCCCAGGGGCGCCGCATCGGGCCACCGCTACGCCGAGGCGGCGCGGGGGGCGCTCAACCGCTAGCCGCCGATCAGGGCCAGCCACTCGTCCTCGGTGAGCACCTTGACCCCGTGCTTCTGGGCGTCGGCCAGTTTCGAGCCGGCGCCGGGACCGGCGACGAGATAGTCGGTCTTCTTCGAGACCGAGCCCGAGACCTTGGCGCCGAGGCTTTCGGCCCGGGCCTTGGCCTCGTCGCGGGTGAAGCGCTCGAGCGCGCCAGTGAACACCACGGTCTTGCCGGCGACGGCGGTGTCGGTTTTCGGCCGCTCGGCGTCCTCGATCCGATCCAGTTCGGCGACGAGGGCGTCGACCATGGCGCGGTTGTGCGGCTCGCGGAAGAACAGCGCCAGCGCCCGGGCCGCGACAGGACCGACGCCGGTCAGGCCGGCGATCTGGCCCAGCGCGTCGGACGGGCCTTCCTCGCGAGCGACGCGCGCCGCCTCGACCAGCCCGCTCCAGCCGTCGGCAAGGCTGGCGAGCCCCCGGCGCGCGGGGGCGGCGAGGCCCGGGAAGGCGAGGGCGATCTTCTGGTCCAGCGGGGCCTCGGGCCAGGGATCCGTCGGCGGCGGGCTGGCGGCGGCGAGGGTCTGGAGCACGCGCGGGGAAATGGCGTGGGTTTCCGCCAGTCGGGTCCACGCCTCGGACGGCACGCCCGAGGCGGCGGCCACGCAGGCGGCCTCGAACGCCGGCCAGGATTCGAAGGCCCGGGCGAGGACGAGCGAGGTCTGCTCGCCGATGTCGCGGACGCCGAGCGCGTAGATGAAGCGGTCCAGCGAGATGATCCGGCGGGCTGCGATGCCGGCGACGAGATTGCGAACGCTGGTCTCGCCATAGCCTTCCTCCGCCCTGAGCTCGGCCAGGCGCCCCTCGTCCCGTGCGAGGCGGAAGATGTCGGCCGGCTCCTTGATCCAGCCTCGATCATGGAAGGCGCTCAGCTGCTTTTCGCCAAGACCCTCGATGTCGAAGGCGCGTCGGCTGACGAAATGCTTGAGATGCTCGATCCGCTGGAAGGGGCAGGCCAGTTCGCCCGTGCAACGCCGCACCACAGACTCGGCGCCCGAGGCCGTGGTCTCCTTCACCAGCGGCGTCTTCAGAGGACAGACGCAGATGCGCGGGAACTCGTAGGACTCTCCGCGTCCGGGGCGGTCCGCATCCACCACGGCGAGGATCTGGGGAATGACGTCGCCGGCGCGCTGCAGGATCACGGTGTCGCCGAGGCGGACGTCGAGGCGGGCGATCTCGTCGGCGTTGTGCAGGGTGGCGTTGCGCACCACCACACCTCCGACGGTCACGGGATGCAGGCGTGCGACGGGGGTGTGCGAGCCGGTGCGGCCGACCTGGATGTCGATGCCTTCCAGCACGGTCTGGGCCTGCTGGGCCGGGAACTTGTGCGCGATCGCCCAGCGGGGCGTGCGGGCGATGAAGCCAAGCCGCTCCTGCCAGTCCAGCCGGTCGACCTTGTAGACGACGCCGTCGATATCGTAGCCGAGCGCCGCCCGGTCAGCCTGCAGGCGTTCGTAGATCGTCATCAGGCCCGCGGCGTCCTCGACACGCTGCGAGCGCTCGTTGACCCGGAAGCCCCAGGTGCGAAGCGTCTGCAGCGCCTCCCACTGCGTTTCCGCGATCGATCGCGAGGTCTCGCCCCACGCATAGGCGAAGAATTGCAGCGGCCGCGTAGCGGTGATCGCGGGGTCCTTCTGACGCAGCGAGCCGGCCGCGAAGTTGCGCGGGTTGGCGTAGGTGCGGGCGCCTGCGGCCGCAGCCGCGGCGTTGAAGGCGTCGAAGGCGTCGTTGGGCGAATAGACCTCGCCGCGCACCTCCACGACCTCCGGCCACCCGGCGCCGGCGAGGCGTTGCGGAACGTCCTTCAGGGTGCGCAGGTTGGCGGTGACGTCCTCGCCCGTCCGGCCGTCGCCGCGGGTGGCCCCGGTGACCAGCACGCCCTTCTCGTAACGCAGGCTGGCGGAGAGGCCGTCGATCTTGGGCTCGGCCACGAAGGCGACGGATTGGTCCGCCGGCAGCTTCAGGAAGCGGCGGATGCGGGCGACGAAGTCGGTCACCTCGTCCGGCGCGAAGGCGTTGTCCAGCGACAGCATCGGCACGCCGTGCCGCACCGGCGCGAACTGCGCGGCCACGGCGGCGCCGATGGTCTGGGACGGCGACTCGGCGGTGGTCAGATCGGGGAAGTGTTCCTCGATCTCCAGGGCGCGGCGCTTGAGCGCGTCGTACTCGGCGTCGGAGATCTCCGGCGCGTCGTGGCGATAATAGAGCGCGTCGTGATGGCGGAGCGTCGCGGTCAGGCGGTCCAGCTCCGCCCGGGCCTCGCTCTCGCTCAACTGGTCGACGGACGTGTCGGACATGCATCGCTCCGGATTCGCGACATGGTTCTAGCATCGGGCGCCGCCCGACGGGGCCATGACAGAGAGTTAATCTGACGGGGCCGCCGCCGCCCGCTAGCGTCCGCGCCGGTCCCGAGGAGTCGCCATGCTTTCGTATCGCCGCCTGACGCTGTCGTCCGTCGCCGCCGCCCTGTTTCTGGCCGGATGCGCCGCCCCGGCGGTGACGCCCCCGGCGACGCCGCAGCCGCCGGCCTTCCAGGCCCAGTTGCTCGAGGATGTGCGCGTGCTGGCCTCCGACGATATGCAGGGTCGCGACACCGGATCGGCCGGCGGCGAGGCGGCGCGGGCCTACATCGTCGGCCGTCTGGAGGCGCTGGGGGTCGAGGCGCCGCTCATGGGGCGGCTGCAGCCCTGGGAAATGACCGGCCGGGGTCGTGAGGGCGCGCGGACATGGAACGGCGTCAACGTCCTCGGCCTGGTGCGGGGCACGCGCGCCACCGATCGCTACATCGTCGTCACCGCCCACTACGATCATGTCGGCGAGCATGGGGGCCAGATCTACAACGGCGCCGACGACAACGCTTCGGGCGTGGCGACCATGCTGGCGCTCGCCGCCGAGCTGAAGCGCGAGGCGCCAGAGCACAGCGTGCTGTTCGTGGCGCTGGACGGCGAGGAGCGCGGCCTGCTGGGCGCCCGGCATTTCGTCGAGGCGCCTCCGGTCCCGCTCAGTTCGATCGCCATGAACCTGAACTTCGACATGACCGCCCGGGCGGAGACCGACGGCAAGCTCTGGGTCACCGGCACCTACCAGAATCCGCAGTTCCGGCCGATCCTCGAGCCGCTCGCACCGGCAGGGTCCGTGGCCCTGGCCTTCGGCAAGGACACGCCGCAGGACACCGGCGAGGACAACTGGGTCGAGGCGTCCGACCATGCCGCTTTCCACCGCGCGGGCGTGCCGTTCCTGTATCTGGGCGTGAACTACCACCCGGATTATCACCGTCCGTCGGACGATCTGGAGCGGATCGACCCGATCGTGTTCACGGCCTCGACCCGGCTGGCCATCGACTCCTTCCGGGCCCTCGACCGGGCGCTGGACCGCTAACGCCTTTCGGTCGCAAACATAGGACTTCAAAAGGGCGTCATCGCGCCGTCTGGTGTGTGCGGAGACCCGCGCATGACCACGTTGACGCCGTCCGCACTCGACCTCGGAACCGTCCAGAAGATCCGGAAAGCTGCGGTGCTCGTGGCCCTGATCGGTCTGGTCGGATTGTCGCTGGTCAGCCAGTCGATCGGCGGCGTCGACAGCGTGTGGCACGAGCGGGTCGAACTGGCTGGCTTCGTGGCCATGATCGTCTCGATCGTCGGACGGGCGTGGTGCTCGCTCTACATCGGCGGGCGCAAGAAGTCCGAGATCGTCGACCGAGGTCCGTATTCGGTCACCCGAAATCCGCTCTACCTGTTCAGCTTCATCGGCGCCTTTGGCATCGGCGCCCAGAGCGGCAGCGTGACCATCGCCCTGCTGTTCGTGTCGCCCTGCTGGTGTTCTCCCTGACCGTGCGGCGGGAGGAGGCCTTCCTGGAGCGGGAGTTCTGCGAAACCTACCGAACCTACAAGGCGCGCACGCCGAGGTTCTGGCCCCGCTTCTCGCTGTGGCGCGACGAGGACCAGCTGACCATCCGCCCGTCGCTCTTCCTGCTGACCATCCGCGACGGGCTCGTGTTCCTTCTGGCCATTCCGCTGTTCGAACTGATCGACGCGGGGCAGGCGGCCCATTGGCTGCGGGTGTTCGCCCACCTGCCCTGAGACCCTGCGTGGACAAGGGCGACCCGACGTGTTGGGTATCGTTCCGTCGCCCGCCGGAGAATCCCCATGCGTCGTCTCGCCTGTCTCGCCGCCGCCCTGATCGGGCTCGCCGCTTGCGACGGCGGGGGCGAGCGCGGGTCAGCCCCCGCCGCGCCGGCCGAGTCGTTCGCCTACAACGCCGCCGGCGATATCTCCGGCTACTACCTCCCGATGGACGAGGTCCGCTTCGGCCAGTGGTCGTTCGAGCATGTCTTCGTCGGTCAGGCGGCCCAGTTCGGCTCCTGGGCGGGCGGCGAGCGCAGCACAGCGTTCGCGCCGGTCATGCTCGCCTTTGACGACGCCGCCAGCGCGACGGCTGAGACCGGGCCGGGTGAGACGCGCAGCGTCTCCGTCCGTGTGTTCCCCACCGTCTACGCCGTCGACGACGTCCAGATGCGGTTCGAGGGGCGTTCGCCCGAACTGGGCCGGGTGATCTTCGACGGCCGCATGGATCAGGGCGCCCTGGCCACGTCGCGGCGCAACCTCGGCGACGAAGGGGTGGTCATGACCGGGTCGCTGAAGGTCGGCGACGCCGCGCCCCAGGCCGTGCGCCTGCGCTGGTGGATGGGCGACTAGGTCGTCGCGCCGCCGGCGATCTCCAGCTTGAGTCCGAGGGCGTCGGCCGCGGCCTTGCCACGCTTGCGCGTCTGCTCGCCCAGCAGCACGTCGGCGTAGCCGTCCGCCGCCGAAAGGACCAGCCGGCCCCCCCGCACATCGACGTGGGCGTTGGCCAGCAGCTGGGGGGAACGTCCGGACAGGTCGCACGCCATGCGAATGGCGAGGCCGACGGCGCGGGCCGAGCGGCGCTGCTCGTCGGTCAGCAACCGTCGCACCAGTTCGGGCGAGGGCGTCGCCGCCGGCCCGCCGTAGCGGGCGTTGATGGCCGCCGCCAGCCAGGCCCGCTCGGCGTGGCCCTGGCCCGGGACGGGCGCGCGGAGCACCTGGTCGAAGGCCAGTTCTATCCTGTGGTCCGGATGCAGCCGCGCGCCGATATCGGCGAGGCGGCAGGCGGCGTCGGCCAGCACGGCGTCGCGCTCCGGTGAAAACGAGGCCGGCAGGGCCTCGAGCATGGGCGCGATCCATGCGTTCAGCGCCCCCGGCAGCGTCGGGGACACGCCCTGTCGCGCCCCGAGGGCGGTGCAGCCGGCGAGCAGAGGGTCGGCCGCCGAGGTCTCAGGGTCGAGGGCGTCATACAGAAGGCCCTCGCGCACCCCCCAGGCGGAGAGCACGATGCGTTTGAGGCCCAGTCGGTCGATCAGGCCTTCCAGGACGAGAGAGGCGTGCGGCAGGGTCTCGGCCCGCTTCTTCGTGAGGCCCGGCCATTTCTCGAGGGACTCGCGGGACTGACGTGCGACCAGGCGGGCGGTCTCGCGCGCTTCGGCCGCACCCATCTCGTACTGGTGGACGATGTGCAGCGGGTAACCGGTCAGGCTCATGTGCGCCTGGGCCAGGGTGCGCCAGGCCCCGCCGACGGCGTAGAGGGTGTCGGCGCGGAACTCGTCTGCGGAGCGCAGCCGCGTGGCGATCTCGGCCCGGCGGGCTTCGAGACCCAGCGACTCGCCGAGCGAGAAGGGGCCCAGCGGCAGGGTGACGCCGCGCCCGACCTCGCCGTGGTCGATCGGGACAAGCTCGAGACTGGAGCCGCCGAGATCGCCGACCAGGCCGGCGGCGTCCGGGATCCCCGCCAGCACGCCGAGCGCGGCGCGGCGGGCCTCCTCTTCTCCCGACAGCACCTGCACCTGCAGGCCGGTCTCGGCCGCGACCCGGGCGCAGAAGTCGGCTCCATCGGCCGCCTCGCGGACCGCAGCCGTCGCGGCGACGAAGGCGTGGGAGGGTTGCACGCCCTCGAGCACGGCGGCGAACCGCTTGAGGGCGACAAGGGCCTGTTCGACCCCGTCCACCGCCAGCCGGCCGGTGCGGGTGAGATCGCGCCCGAGCCCGGCCAGCACCTTCTCGTTGAACACCGTCCAGATTGCGCGACCTTCGAGACGGTAGAGGACGAGGCGGATGGAGTTCGAACCGATGTCGATGGCGGCGACGTCGCGCGGCGCGCCCGAGATGGAGCCTGAAATCTCGGGCATCAGCGCTTCTTCCGCTCCGGGCGATCGTAGCGGAGTTGCGCGGGCAGGGTCTTCACCTTGCGACCGCGCCCGGAGAGGCTGGGATTGGTCATGAAGTACCGGTGGGCCGAGAACGGCCGCTCCGGATCGACCGGGGCCAGCCGGCGATAGGACCCGTCCGGCTCCAGCAGCCAGCTCTGGGCGTCGTCCTTGAGATTGGCGACCATGATCTGGTCCAGCACCTGATCGTGGACGGTGGCGTTGCGCACCGGCGTCATCAGCTCGACCCGGCGGTCGAGGTTGCGCGGCATCCAGTCGGCCGAGGCGATGAATACCAGGGCCCGGTCGTTGGGCAGGTCGCGGCCGTGAGCGAAGGCGACGACGCGGCTGTGCTCAAGGAAGCGGCCGACGATGGACTTGACCCGGATGTTCTCGCTCAGGCCCTCGACCCCCGGACGCAGGCAGCAGATGCCGCGCACCACCAGCTCGATGCGGACGCCCCACTGGCTGGCGCGGTAGAGGGCGTCGATGACCTCGGGATCCACCAGCGCGTTGAGCTTGGCCCAGATGGCGGCCGGCTTGCCTTGGGCGGCGGCGGTCATCTCGCGGCCGATCAGGTCGATCAGGGTGCGCTTCATGTTGATCGGCGAGACGACCAGCGCTTCGAGCTCGTCTGGCTGGGCGTAGCCGGTGATGTAGTTGAACACCCGCGTGGCGTCGCGAGCGAGCACCGGGTCGCAGCTGAACAGGCTCAGGTCGGTGTAGATGCGGGCGGTGATCGGGTGGTAGTTGCCGGTGCCGAAGTGGCAGTAGGTCTTCAGCGCCTCGCCCTCGCGCCGGACCACCACGCTGACCTTGGCGTGGGTCTTGTACTCGACGAACCCGAAGACGACGTGGACCCCGGCGCGCTCCATCGCGCGGGCCCAGCGCAGGTTGGCCTCTTCGTCGAAGCGCGCCTTCAGCTCTACCAGCGCGGTGACATTCTTGCCGTTCTCGGCCGCCTCGATCAGCGCGGCGACGATCGGGCTGTCCTTCGAGGTTCGGTAGAGGGTCTGCTTGATGGCGATGACGTTGGAGTCGCGGGCCGCCTGGCGCAGGAACTGGACCACCACGTCGAAACTCTCGAACGGGTGGTGGATCAGCATGTCCTTCTCGCGGACCGCCGCGAAGATGTCGCCGCCGTGGTCGCGGACGCGTTCCGGATAGCGCGGCTCGTAGCCCGGAAACTTGAGGTCGGGGTGGCCGCCCGGGATCAGTTCGGCGAGCTGGGCCAGGCCCAGCATGCCGTCGACGACGACGATGTCCTCGGGCGCCGCCTCCAGCTGACCGGTGATGAAGGTGCGCAGGTCGTCGGGCATCGAGGCCTCGATCTTGATGCGCACGACCGAGCCGAGACGACGCTGCTTGAGCGCCTCCTCGAACTCCATCACCAGATCCTCGGCCTCCTCCTCGATCTCGATGTCGGAGTCCCGGATCAGCCGGAACACGCCCCGCTCCAGCACGTCGCAGCCGGGGAACAGGTGATCGATGAACAGGGTCAGCAGGCTCTCGAGCGTGATGAAGCGCTTGCGGCCCGGCGTCGATCGTCCATCGGTGGCCAGAGGCCAGAACCGCTTCACCTGGGTCGGGACCGGCACCAGGGCGTAGAGCACCCGTCCGTCGCTGCGCCGCTTGACCTTCAGCGCCAGCGAGAAACCCAGATTGGGCAGGAAGGGGAAGGGGTGGGCCGGGTCGATCGCCATCGGCGTCAGCACGGCGAACAACTGGCTGAGGAACTCCGGCTCCAGCCGCTCGCGTTCGGTTCGGGTGATGCGGCCGGCGTCCACCACCTCGATTCCAACGGACGCCAACTCCTTGCGCAGCTTGCGCCAGCGTCGCTGCTGCTCCGCCATCAGGCCGCCGGCCGCGCGATTGACCCGGTCGAGCGTTTCCTGCGGCGTCAGCCCGTCGGCCGAGACCACCCGCACCCGCTCGCGGACCTGGCCCTTGAGGCCGGCGACGCGGGTCATGAAGAATTCGTCGAGGTTGTTGGCGGAGATGGAGAGGAAGCGCAGCCGCTCCAGCAGCGGGTGCGCCGGATTGGCGGCCTCTTCCAGCACCCGCCCGTTGAAGGCCAGCCAGGAGATCTCCCGGTTGAAGAAGCGCGACGGCGAGGCCATCAGCGCTTCAGACAGGTGCAGTTGCGGCGCGCGGGAGGAAGGAACCTCCGCGCCGGAGGTGTCGTCGCTGATGGCCGCGTCGCTCATGTGTCGCTTCTGGCCCGGCCAGCCGGCCCCTGCAACCGTGCGTCGGGCGCGAAAACGCCGGCCGGTCGCGTGGACCGGCCGGCGCATGCTCCGTAGACGGAGGACCTACCAGGCCCAGGCGTCGTAGATCACATCGATGATGTACCCGTCGAACTCGTCGATCAGATAGATGTGGTTGTCGACCAGAACCCAGCGTGCCCCCGGGGGCGGATAGCCCAGCCCGTAGGTGCGCCAGTCGTTCAACTGGTAGCGCCAGAAGATCGAGGGCAGGTACTGGCCGACATGCCAGCGCTGGTTCCAGTAGCTGCGCGGCACGCTGTAGTAGCCGTGGCCCGGGGCGAAGTAGAAGCCGATCCGGACGCCGGAGAAGCCGCGCCAGCGCCGGTCGTGCCGCCACCAGTCGCGGGCGTGCCGCCGGTTCCAGTCGCGACGCCAGTGGTCGGCGTTGAAGCGGTCCCGGAACTCGCGATACTCGCGCCGATCCTGCCGCCGCTCGCGCCGGTCCTCCCGACGCTCCTGCCGCCATTCGCGCCGGTCTTCGCGACGGTCCTGCCGGTTCTCGCGGCGCTCCTCGCGCCGCTCCTGCCGGTTCTCCCGGCGGTCTTCGCGCCGGTCCTGACGCAGCTCCGGGCGGGCCGGACGCGGTTGGGGGAGGGCCGTCCGCGGTCCCTCGCGTCGCTCCTGCCGGTTCTCACGGCGCTCCTCGCGCCGCTCCTGCCGGTTCTCGCGGCGTTCCTCCCGACGTTCCTGCCGGTCTTCACGCCGTTCGGGGCGAGGCGCGGCCGGCGCTTCCGCCCGGGGCTGGCGTGAGCGTTCACGAGCGGCCCGGGCTTCCGCGAGACGCGCCTGGCGCTCCTCACCCCCGTTCTGGAGGGCGGCGCCGCGTCGGCCGCCCCGGCTCTCGGCGTCCTGCGCAAGGACCGCCAGCGGCGCCGCGGCTGGAATGGCGAAGGACGCCAGCGCCACCGCGACCATGAATGAGCGTTTCATTCTCGTATGTATCTCCGCACGCCCCTGTCAGACGGCTTGGGGAAAACGTGGCCGGATCATCCTGAACCCCGACTGAACGAAGAAGGGGGCGGTCGCCCGGCTGACGTGAAGACGCCCCGCGGGTCACTCCCGCGGGGCGTGGCGGTTTGGGATGCCGCCCGACCTAGAAGACGTCGTAGAGCACGCTCGCGATCAGTCCGGTGGCGAGGGCCATCAGCACGATGTCGTCCCCGGCATGTACATAGCGATAGCCGCGCGGCGCGGGGCGAAGGCCGTAAACGTAGGGATCGCGCACATAGTACTGGCGGTAGGCGGGCGGCAGGTAATGGCCGCGCTGCCAGCGGTAGCCGTAGTAGCGCGGCTCGACGCGGTAATAGCCGTAGCTGGGGGCGTACCAGTAGCCGTTACGCCGGCCGGCGTAGTCGCGGAAGTCGCTGCGGCCCCGCCACCAGTCGCGGTCATTGCGGTCCCACCGCCGGTCGCGACGAAAGTCGCGGCGATCCTCGCGGCGCTCTTCGCGGAACTCCCGACGGTCCTGGCGGCGGTCGCGCCGATAGTCGCGGCGGTTCTCGTATTCGCCCCGGCGCCAGTCGCGTCGGTCGTCCCGTCGTTCCCGCCGAAACTCTCGCCGGTCTTCCCGGCGGTCGCGCCGGTACTCACGCCGATCCTCCCGGCGGTCCTGACGCCATTCCCGCCGGTCTTCGCGACTCTGGGCCTCGGCGGCGAGGGGAGCGGCGGTGGTCGCCAGCGCCAGGGCGACAATGGCCGCCTTCGTGAAGCGGTTCATGGTGCTCTCCATTCCAGCGGGCGGGCGGATGGCGCGGGCCCGCGCATCGATTGTGGCAGGATCGGCTTCTCCCGATGAACTGTGCCTGAATGGGACAGTCAGGTTGGCTTGCGGCGTCGTGACCCCGCGACCATTTCCGGCAGCCAAGGAGCCGACATGACCCGACCGATCGAACTCTGGTACTGGCCCACGCCCAACGGCTGGAAGATCACCATCGCCCTGGAAGAGATGGGGCTGCCGTACGAGGTCAAGCCGGTCAACATCGGCGCGGGCGAGCAGTTCGCCCCCGCGTTCCAGGCCCTCAGCCCGAACGGCCGGATGCCCGCCCTAGTCGATCCGGACGGGCCTGACGGAAAGCTGCTGTCGATCTTCGAGTCGGGGGCGATACTCCAGTACCTCGGAGCGAAGTCCGGACGGTTCTACCCGCAGAGCCCGCGCGAGAAGGCGGAGGTAGACCAGTGGCTGTTCTGGCAGGTCGGGGGTCTCGGCCCGATGGCCGGCCAGACCCATCACTTCCGCCAGTATGCGCCGGCGATGACCCTCGACCAGCGACATCTGGCCTATGGCGTGCGTCGGTACACCGACGAGACCAACCGGCTTTACGGCGTCCTCGACCGACGGCTGGCGGACCGCGACTATGTGGCGGGCGAATACTCCATCGCCGACATGGCCATATGGCCGTGGATACTGCCGGCGCTGCAGGGACAGGATCTGGCGGACTTTCCTCATCTCAGGGCCTGGCACGCCCGCATCGCGGTGAGGCCGGCGGTGATCGCGGGCCGGGCTGTGGGCGACGAATGGCGACGCAATCTCGCCGCCGCGGGGAAGGAGGCTGACGAGGCCCGAAGAGTGCTGTTCGGCCAGCGCGCCCGGTAACCAACTGGAAAGCTTCCGCTGACTCCTTGTTAGTGGATGTGAAGCGGAGATTACCGATTGTTTTCAGAGGTATTTACAGGCCGAGAGTATTCCTCGACCGGACCTGAAATCGGCCCGCGCGGCCCGAGCTGTTAACTTTAACTTCAAACCACGGGGCATTTCATTCGTGTCAGAGGGCCGGGCCAGAAGGGCTCCGGTTCGGGAGATACGGTAATGATCGCGCAAGAAACCGCGCCGACGACCAGCGAAGAGCAGGAACTGCCCCTGCCGACGCCCGGGATGAACGGCGACGACCTGTTCCGTCTGGGCATGATGTATTCGACCGGCCAGGGCGGCTGCCCGATGGACCGGGTCTCGGCCCACATGATCTTCAACCTGGCGGCGATGAAGGGCTCGATCGAGGCCCGCGTCTACCGGCGCGAAATGAGCCAGGAGATGGACCGGGAGGAGATCAGCGAGGCGCAGAAGGCCGCGCGGCGCTGGATCGATGCCGGGGTGGTCACGCTGGCGGCGTGAGGTCCCGGCCGCTGGCATCCAGCGACAGGATGCTCCGCCGGCCCGTCAGAACGACTGATACTGCCCGCCGATGGCGTAGCTGAAGCCGATGGGCAGGGCGTTGCGGAACTGGGTGACGAAGTTGGCCACCTCGCCCAAGGTCGAGCGGGGAACATATATGATGTCGCCGCGTCGCAAGGCGACCACTTCGCCGCGGCGGGGCCGCAGGTCCACCGCCCGCATCATGCGCACGCCGCCGGGCCCGCGGCGGATCAGCGCCACCTCCTGCGCACGGGCCGACGGCAGGAAGTCTCCGGCCTGGATCACCGCCTGATAGGCGTCGAGATCGCCGGTCATCTCGATCATGCCCGGGGTGCGGACTTCGCCGCCGACCCAGACCCGGATCGGCCCCGCAGCCTTCAGGGTGATCTCGACGAGCGGCCGGCGCAGATGCGGCGCGAAGGCGTCCGAGGCGTCGGTCTCCAGTTCCGCAATGGTGCGGTCGGCGGCCATGAGCTGCCCGGCGAGCGGCAGGGCGATGCGACCGTCCGGTCCGATGCGGAGAGTCCGCGTCTGCTCGGGCGCCGTGGGCGTCGCCACCTCGATCTCATCCCCGGGGTAGAGAACGTACTCGGGCTCGGAGTCGGTCCAGTCGGCGAAGCCGATCTCCGGAAAGGCCATGTCTCCGGCGGCCTGCACACGGCCGGCGGGGCCCGCGCCGGCCGGGCGGGGCAACCGCGAGTCGTAGTCGCCGGCGAATCCGCCGCCGCATGCGGAAGTCAGTGCTCCGCCGACGCCGATCAGGCCGAGGAGCAGGGTGCGGCGGTCGAGGGACATGACGGGGATCGCTCCGGCGGCAGGACGTGATTTAAGGGTGCGGCGCCATGGGTAACCCATGGTTAACGCCGGTGGGCGAAGGCTGGCGCGGTCAGTCCCGTTCGATGGAATCAGCCCGCCCGCATGCGCACGACGGCCTACACCACAGTCCGCCCGCGCTACGGCTTCGCTGACGTCGTAGGCCTGCTGTTCCGCGAATTGCTGCTGATGATCATCGTCTTCCTGGCGATCTTCGCGATCGGCACGGCCGCGGTGCTTACGCTCAAGAAGTCCTACACCGCCTCGGCCAGCGTCTACGCGGGCGTGGGGCAGGAGTATGTCTACCAGCCACGGGTGGCGGGGCAGGCCGAGCGGATCGGTCAGGCCCCCGAGGCCGACGCCGTCGCCCAGTCCGAGGCCGCCATGCTCGGCAGCCTGGAGGTCAAACGCCGGACCGTCCGCGCACTCGGGCCGGAAGCGATCCTCGGGGAAGACGCGGGCGGCACGGCGGCCGAACGCGAGACCGCGGCCCTCAAGGTGCTGGACAACAACCTGGGCGTAGGCACCACCCCGGGCAGCGCCATCATTTCCGCCTCGTACCGCTCGGGCGACCCGCAACGGGCGGCGCGGGTGCTCAACGCCCTGATCGACCAGTATCTTGCGCGCCGCCGGGAGGTGTTCCGCGACCGCGCCGACCCCGCTCCCTACGCCGCCCAACGCCAGGCCTTCGAGGATGAACTGGCCGCCGCCGACGCCGCCTATGGGGCGTTCCTGCGCTCGAACAACATTGGCGACTTCGCCACCGCCAAGGCGACCCTGGCGGCGAACTTCCAGACCGTCTCTGCCGAGACCCTCTCGGTCCGCGCCCAGCTCAACCAGGCCAGCCAGCGACTGGCGACGCTGGAAGCCCAGCTGGCGCAGCAGCCGGCGGAGGTGGTGCTGCAACAGGACCTGAACATTTCGGCGCAGGACCAGATCCTGCAGCTGCGCACCCAGCGGGAGAACCTGCTGGCCCGCTACACCGAAGACGCCCAGCCGGTGCGCGACATCGACGAGCAGATCGCCCAGCTGGAGGCGTTCGTCGCCACCGGCACCGCCGTGGGCGCCAAGGAGGTGCGGACCGGCCCCAGCGCGATCTTCACCGAGATCGAGACCGCCCGCATCAACGCCGCCGCTGACCGGGACGCCCTGGCGGCGCGGCTGCGGGTGCTGCAGAGCCAGCTGTCGACGCTGCGCACGCGACTGGCGGATCTGACGCGTCTCGAGTCAACCCACGCGACCCTGGCCGGCAATCGCGAGACCCTGACCGCCGCGATCCGCGACTTCCAGCAGCGCGAGAGCCAGTCGCGCGCCGACCGGGCCCTGGTGGCGGCGGGGGCGGACAATGTCACCGTCATCGAGCGCGCCCAGGCGCCGACCCGCGGGAGCAGCCTGAAGGCGCCGCTGCTGGCGGTGGTCTTCCTGTTCGCGGCCCTGACCGCCCTCTGCGTCGGATTGCTGCGTGTGTTCACGCGGCGCGGCTACGCCACGCCCGCTTCGACGGGGCGCACGCTCGACCTGCCGGTGCTGGCCGTCGCCCCGGTGAAGGCTCATTGATGCGCCCGTGCTACCGTGCGCACGGGTGAGTGGCGCGTAGCGATTCGATGGTCGATCTGACATCCGAAATGGCCGCTCTCTGGGCGGCGTTGGGACCGGCGCCCGGCCATCGCGGCCGGGTGATCCAGATCGCCGCCGCCACGACCGGGGAGGGGGTCTCGACGGTCGCCCGCGAGTACGCCCGGCTGGCCGCCGTGCGCGCGCGCAGGCCGGTCTGGCTCATCGATGCCGACCTGTCGCAGCAGGGCCAGCTGGAGGCGGTCGCGGCCCAGCCGGAGCGCTTCGGCCGCATGGGCAAGGCGGCGGTCGCCACGCCGGACGGATCGATCTTCTTCGCCATCACGCCGCGTCTGACGGACAGGGAAGGAAGGCCCGTCCATCCGGCGCGTCTGGTCACGGCGCGGCCGTTTCTGGGCGGACGGCTGTGGGTCACCCGGTTCGCCGGCGAGAACCTGCGCTCCGGGCAGCGGGCGGAGGTTGTCGCGGACGCCCGCTACTGGGACGCCCTGCGGCGCCACGCCGACACCGTAGTCATCGACGCGCCGGCCGCGGATCGCAACGACGCCGCCATCACCCTGGCCCCCTTCGTGGACGCCACGGTGCTGGTCGTCGCCGCAGGCGCCGCCGACGCCGGCGAACCTCTTGTGCTCCGCGACGAGATCGAGGCGGTCGGGGGCAGGATCGCGGGCGTGGTGGTCAATCGTTCGACCTACCGGCCGCCAGCCTTCCTGAAGCGGCTTACGGGCTGACCCTGACGGTCCGGTCGAGGCGCGCCAGTTCCCGTGCGCCATAGAAGTGCGGCTCAAAGCCCTTCATCCACAACAGCTTTCCGATACCGCGCGCGGTGCGGTCGTAAAACTCGGCCCGTCGCGGGCTCCGCGCCAGGGCCAGGATCGCGGCGACGGCCCCCCAGACCAGCGTCTGGCCGGCGCCGATGATCATCCACCGGCCGACGGCGCCCCAGTTCCGTGCCGCGGCGGAGGTCTGGCTGGGGCCCTGACCGTAGGCGAAGGCCCGGGCGAGCGTGTAGCGGAGCGTCGCCCGATGGGGCGGCGCGAACTCCTCCACCCAGGCGTCCGCCGCCCAGCCGAAGCGCCCGCCGCGCGCCGCAAGGGCGGCGAAGAGCACATCGTCCTCGCCGCCGGCCTGGTCGGAGGCGGGACTGAAGGGCGCTTCGCCGGGCAGGGCGGTTCGCCGGACCATTAACGAGTTGCCGCAGCCGAACGGTCGATCGATCAGGCCGACTGTGTCGGGCCCCGCCCGGCCGAAGAAGCGCTCCAGGTAGGGTCGAAGCCACGGCTTCGCCTCCGGCGCGCGCCCGGCGATGGGCCCGAACACCACGTCCGCCCCGGTGCTTTCGAGCGCCGTGATCAGGGCGGCCAGCCAGCGGGGCGATGCCGCCTCGTCGTCGTCGAGGAAGGCGATCAGCGGAGCGTCGATGGCGGCGAGGCCGGCGTTGCGGGCGGTCGCCACTCCGGGAGTCGGCGCGTGGCGATAGATCAGGGGCCAGGGCGCCGCGTCGCGCAGCCGGGTCACGGTCCCGGCCGCGGAGCCGGTCGGATCGTTGTCCACCACCACGATCGCCACGATGCGGTCGGCGACGCGCTCCTGCCCGAAGATCGACCGCAACGCGCGCTCGAGGCTCTCCGGGCGCCGCAGGGTCGGGATGAGGATCGCGACGTCGGCCATCAAACCGCGTCCGCATAGAGAGCGGCCCGGTAGAGCCGCAGCGAGAAGGCGCGGGCGCCGACGGGCAGCCAGCCGGCCGTGGCCGCGCCGCGCATCAACCGGCGCAGGGCAGGCAGCAGGGGCAGACGCTTGAGCAGGCGCGCCGCCCGGTAACTGGGGTAGTCGGCGACGACCTCAGGGTGCCGGCTCGCCATCCGGCCGAAGTTCGGCGCCGACTGTTCGTATTTGCCGGCCAGCGCCTCGACGGTGTCGAGCCCCATGTGGGTGGCGGGATTGTCGACGTGGACGACTGCGAACCGGCGCGAGACCCGCATGGCCCACTCGACGTCCTCCCAGCCCCAGCCGGTGAAGCCGGGGTCGAACGCCTCGGCCTCGAACACGTCGCGCCGGACCAGCAGGTTGGACGTGTAGACGTACTTCTCGGGCTGCTTCGCGCGCTCGGCGGCGGCGACGCATTCCGACTTTCCGGCCAGCGCCCGGTGTACCGCGAAGCGCGGCTCGTCCGGAGCCTGCAACAGGGAGAAGCCGCCGAAGGCGACGGCGGGATCGTCGCGCGCGACGAGGTCGGCCCATGTCTGGAGAAAATCAGGTCGGTCCGGCCGCATGTCGCTGTCCAGGAACAGCAGGCTGCCGCCGCGGGCTGCGGAAGCTAGCCGGTTCCGTCCGCGGGCGCGGCCCTCGTTCGCCAGCAGGGTGATGAGGCGCGCCGGGAGAGCCATGGCGGAGACGCGTTCCACCAGCCGCGCGGTCAGGGCCGCATCGGCGGTGCCGTCGTCGAGGAGGACAATCTCGACGCGTCCGTGCAGGGCCGCCGCCTCCGCGTCGAGCCGTCCGAGCAGGTCGGTCGGGTCGTCCCTAAGGAAGGGGATGAGGACCGACACAGACGGACGGGCGCGCGCCCGGCCCGTGTTGTCGTGGATCCCGGCGCGGCTCATGCGGCGGCCCTCATCTCGCGCAGACGGACCAGCAGCCGGCCCGCGACGTCGCGGACGCCGGCGGCGTTGAGAGCCAGGGCCGCGAGGGCGTAGACGAGGCCGCCGGTCGTGGCGTCCAGCGCCAGCTCCGCGAGCCCTCCGATGGGGGGGAGCAGCGAAACAACCAGGGCCATGACGCCGGTGGCGACCGCACACCGGACGAGGCTGTCCCAGGCCATGGGCAGGGGCAACACGCGTCGTCCCATCAGGAGGGTCGCCGCCAGGCCCAGCGCGAAACTGGCCGCTGTCGCCCAGGCCGCGCCCATCAGGCCGAAACGCGGCACGAGGATGAGGTTCAGGACGACATTGGCGGCCGCCGGCAGGGCCATGGCGGCGAGCAGATGCTTCGTCCGCCGACCGAGGGTGAAGGCCTGTCCGAAGTAGTAGGCGGTGAGACCGTAGAGCAGGGCGGAGAGCGCGATCCACGGCGTGATGGAGGCGGCCGCGACCCGCAGCTCCTCGCCGATGAGGACCTCGGCCAGCGGCCGGGCGACGAGCGCCACCCCGGCGGCGGCGGGCAGGCCGATAAGGAGGAAGGTCGACAGCTGTTCGCGCGCCGCCACCTTCAGGCGTCCCGCGCCGCCGCGCTCCAGCGCCATCACCAGGGCGGGCTGGCCGGCCGACCCCAGCCAGAGAAACAAGACGTCGAGGGTCCGGTTCGCGATGGAATAGCCCGCGTGATAGGCGCCGACCGCGGCCTCGTCCATGAAGGCGGCCAGCAGGAAGCGGTCGGTCGAGGCGAGCACCACGGTCAGCGCCAGCGAGGCGGCGATCGGATAGCCGTATCTGGCGTAGCTGCGGACCCGGTCGGGCTCCACCCGGCCGCCGCGCGCCTCGCGCAGCTCTCCGGGCAGGACGAAGGGGAGGGCGAGCAAGGGCGCGAGGCCAAGGCCGAGCAGGGGCGCCGCGCCCCCGGCGCCGCCGAGCGCGAAACCGACGCCGATGACGAGCCCTCCGGCGGTGGTGGCCATGTCGAGCCCGGCCGCCTTGCCGATTTCGCCCGCGGCCCGGTAGCGCTCCTGTCCCAGCTTGACGAGGCAGCGGACGGGCACCCCGGCGAGGCCGGCGGCGAGCGCGATGCGGAAGAGAGGGGCGCCCGGCCACAGCCACAGGGCGAGGGCCGCGAGGGCGAGGAAGCCGGCGGAGAGGGCGAAGGCGACCCGGTAGAGGCTGGCGAAGTGACCGCGGAGGCCGTCGCCGGGCGTCTCCGCGGCCCAGAAACGGGCCATCGCCGCCTCCAGCCAGCTGAACACGCCCACATGGGCCAGGGTCACGATCGAAAAGGCGAGGGCGTAGAGACCGAACTCCGCCGGCTCGAGCAGGCGGGTGAACAGGACGATGGTCAGGAAGCCGACCACGCCCTGGACGATGTTGGCGGGCAGGTAGCCCCAGACGCCCTTCCAGAACATCACCGGCTCCGCGTCACCGGACCGCCGCGCGGTCGCCGAGCAGAACCGGCACGGTGACGGCCATGATCCACAGGTCCATCCACAGGCTCTGGCGTTCGACGTAGTCGATGTCGAGCTGCACGCGGCGACGCACGTCCTGGGCGGTGTGGAGAGGCCCTCGCGAGCCGTTGATGGCGGCCCAGCCGGTCATGCCCGGCTTGATGCGGTGGCGATGTGCGTACTCCGCCACGAGCCGCGCCGATTCCACGTGACCCGTCTTCATGCCGATGGCGTGCGGACGGGGGCCGACGAGGGACATCTCACCCCGGATGACGTTGACCAGCTGGGGCAGCTCGTCGAGGCTGGTCTTGCGGATGAAGCGTCCCACGCGGGTGACGCGGTCGTCGTCGGAAGTCACCTGCCGGCTCGCTGTCGCATCGGCGGCCTCGTGACGCATGGAGCGGAATTTCCAGACGACGATCTCTTCCTGGTTGAAGCCATGGCGGCGCTGGCGAAACAGGATCGGGCCCGGGCTGTCGAGCCGGATGGCGAGGGCGAGAAGCGCCATCAGCGGGGCCAGCAGCACGAGGGCGAGCAGGCCGAGGACGAGATCCTGCAGCCGCTTGTTGAAGGCGCGACGATCCGCGTCCACCTGACCCTGCACGTCGGCCAGGGGGGCGGCGGCGAGTCGGTCGAGGGCGGAGGCGGTTTCCACCGGCCCGTCCGGCTCCACCAGGAGGGTGACCTCGTTGGGCAACACCCGCAGGCGCGCCGTCAGATCGCGCACCCGGGCCTCGGCGCGCGGGTCGATGGCCAGCACGATGCGGTCGACGTATGGCGTCATCCGGTGGGCGAGCAGGTCGTCCGCCGTCCCGAGCACCGGCACGCCGGCCACGGCCTTGGGCGCCCGCGCCAGGCGGTCGTCGAAGATGCCGAGCACATTGAGATCGCGGCGCTGCAGCGCCTCCCGGATCAGGGCTTCGGCGCGCCGGGTGGCCCCGACCAGGACGATGTTCGGGGTCAGGGCGCCGCTGGCGCGCCAGCGGCCCACCAGATCGCTCCAGCCCGTATGCAGGGCGTTGAGGGTGATCAGCAGCAGTCCCGCCCACACCAGATAGGCGGTCCATTGGGCTTCGCCGGCGTTCAGCAGGATCGCGACCGCCACGGCTGCGGCGGCGCCGAGGGCCACGATCGCCGCAACCGAGGCGAGATGCATGGCGGTCCGCTGGCCGCGGGCGAACCGGTACCGGCCGGTGGAGCGCATCAGTCCGAGGGTTGTCGCCGCCCCCGCGACAAAGGGGGCGACCCGCCAGACCTCGACCTTGGCCAGGGGGCCGGAGGCTGCGGCCCAGGCGACCAGAAGGGTGACGGCGACGACTGCGAGCACGTCGAACGCCCGGAAGTAGTGGGCGGCGAGTCGCGATGCGTGGCGCTGCCGGGCGTTCAGCCAGACTTCGGGGCGAAACGGACCGCGGCGCGACGAGGCGTCCCCCACCGGCTCCGCCTCCGCCGCCCAGGCGCGCAGGCGCACGGCCTCGCCGCCCGTGGGGGGCGCATCGGCCAGGTCAAGGCGGCTTGCGGTATCGGTCATGCGTTCCGGCGGGAGTTCGCTGGAACCCTGCACGGCGCCCCCTCACTGTCACGTTAACGTCCCTGCCGGCCAGACCCGTTGCGCCGGCCCGCGCGCTCCGCTAAGCACGCCGCCTGCCGGAGACGTGGCCGAGTGGCTGAAGGCAACGGTTTGCTAAATCGTCGTACCCTGTAAGGGGTACCGAGGGTTCGAATCCCTCCGTCTCCGCCAGATCCTCCCTCGATAAGCGATCGTTTCGCCGCGGTCGGCCGACGCCGCATGGCTCCGGTCGAACCAAACCGGCGTTCACGGATTCTGATGGGGCAGTCGAGGAGCCCCGTGATGTCCCCCGAAGCCCGTCCGTCCCCGCCGTCCGTCGATCGCTCGCGGATGAAGCTTCTCATCGCCGGTCCGCTGGCGGCTGTCGCCGTCCTGGGGCTGGGAGCCGCGGGCGTGGCCCGCCTGCCGGGCGGAGGCGGCGCTGCGGCCATCATGGGAGAAGGGCTGAGGATCGAGGTGGTGCAGCCGCCGGCGCCGGAAATCGACCCGGGAGGGCGGATGGACGTCGGCGAACTGGTGGACGGCTATCAGCATGTGAGCCTGCGGCAATCGGATTCCGGGGACCGCTTCGACGACTACTACGCCGACGCCTGGCTGGAGCCCCTGCCGCCCCTGCCGGAACCGCCCCGCTGGCGTCGCGAGGCGCAGGCCGTAGAGCGCGCTGCGGCGGAAGTGAGGCCGACCGCCTGGCAGCCGGCGATGGAGGAGCGGCCGGAGCCGGCCAACCCCTACGGCTTCGACGCGCCGGGGCCGGACTATCGCGCCGAGCGCCGCGCTCGCCGCGAGCACATGGCGCGCCTCGAAGCCCGCCGGGCGGCGGCTCGCGTCTACAGCGAGGGTGGAGTGGTCTGGCGCTCCGTCCCCTCCTATGGACCGCCGCCGCGGCTGGAGCGGGATACGGCCTTCTACTGAGGAGGGCGGGGCGACGAAGCGCCACGCGAACTTGACCTCGCGTGATCTTGGCAGCCGACCGCGCGCGGTCTAGGTCCGGATCTTCACCGTCTTCAGGGAGAGACGTCAATGGCTGACCTGGCCTCCGTCACCGAACACATCCGCGGCGCCGTCGGCGACAACTCCGGTCTGGGCAAGACCGTGAAGATCGACTTGGGCGACACCGGCAAGATCTACATCGACGGGGCCTCGGTCCCGAACACCGTGACCAACGAGGACAAGCCCGCCGACGCCACGGTGTCGATTTCCTGGGACGACTTCATGGCCCTGTCCGAAGGCCGGCTGGACCCGATGATGGCCTTCATGCAGGGCAAGCTGAAGATCGCGGGCGACATGATGATCGCCCAGAAGCTCGCGCCGCTGCTGAAGCGCTGAGTTTGCGCTGAGGCAAGGAATACGGCGGCGCGGCATCCCGGGATGTCGCGCCGTTTCTCTTTCGGGACAGGACTGACCATGGATTTCCGCCACAGCGACCGCGCCCTCGAATGGCAGGACCGCCTGCGTCGCTTCCTGGACGAGCGCGTGTTGCCGCGCTCGGCCGAGTACTGGGCGCAGGTGCGGGAGGATCATACCCGCCAGCCGCCGGCCATGGAGGAGATGAAGGCGCAGGCCCGCGAGGCCGGCCTGTGGAACATGTTCCTGCCGGGCGAACACGGCGCGGGCCTGACTAATCTCGAATACGCCCCGCTGGCCGAGATCATGGGCCGCGCCCTGTGGTCGGCCGAGGTGTTCAACTGCAACGCCCCGGACACCGGCAACATGGAGGTGCTGCACCTCTACGGCGACGAGGCGCAGAAGCGGCGCTGGCTCGATCCGCTGATGGCCGGCGAGATCCGCTCGGCCTTCCTGATGACCGAGCCCGAGGTGGCCTCGTCCGACGCCACCAACATCCAGACCCGCATCGAGCGCGACGGCGACCACTATCTGATCAACGGCCGCAAATGGTGGTCGACCAACATGGGTCATCCGAACGTCGCGGTGACCATCGTCATGGGCAAGACCGATCCGGAGGCCGCCACCCACGCGCAGCAGTCGATGATCGTCGTGCCGGTGGATGCGCCCGGCTTCCGCGTCGAGCGCATGCTGTCGGTGTTCGGCTACGACGAGCGTCCGGTGGGCCACGCCGAGGTCGTGCTCGAGAACGTCCGGGTGCCCGCGGAGAACCTGATCGCCGGCGAGGGCCGCGGCTTCGAGATCGCCCAGGGGCGGCTCGGGCCGGGCCGCATCCACCACTGCATGCGCACCATCGGCGCCGCCGAGCGGGCCCTGGAGCTGATGGTCGAGCGTCTGCTGTCGCGCACGGCCTTCCGCAAGACCATCGCCGAGCACTCGGTCTGGGAGCAGCGGGTCGCCGAGGCCCGCACCAACATCGAGATGTGTCGCCTGCTGGTGCTGAAGGCGGCGTGGATGATGGACGAGGTCGGGGCCAAGAACGCCAAGTCCGAGATCGCGCAGATCAAGGTCGCCGCGCCGCGCATGGCGCTGAAGGTCATCGACGACGCCATCCAGGCCTTCGGCGGCGCCGGGGTGTCGGCCGACACCCCTCTGGCCGAGATGTACGCCATGGTGCGCACCCTGCGCATCGCCGACGGGCCCGACGAGGTGCACAACCGCACCATCGCGCGGCTGGAGTATGCGCGGCACGGCGGGCGCGGCTGAGACCTTCGCCATTGCTTCGCCTCCGGCGCGGGCCATATGCGGCCCATGGCGATGCGAGGTGAGCGGTCGGGGCGCAGGTCCGATCCGGTAGCGAAGGCGGCGAGGGCGGGAAGTGTCGAGCGGGCGGACGGGCCGCCCACGATGCTGGCGCTGATCGATCTCGCGCGGCTGGTGGCCCGCTCGGGCGCTCCGCAACTGCGCCTTCGCCTTGGCGCCGCCATCGCGATGACCCTTTCAGGCAAGGCCCTGAACGTGGTTGCGCCGCTGGTGCTCGGCGCGGCCGTCAATCATCTGGCGGCGGGGCAGGGGGCCGGCGTCGCCTTCGGTCTCGGCTTCGCCGCCTTCGCCGTGGGCTGGGCCTTCGTCCGTCTGCTGGCGGCGGTGGCGCCCAACGCCTCGGACGTGGTCTTCGCGCCGGTGCGGGCCGCGGCGCAGCGCACGGCCGCGGCCGAAACCTTCGCCCATGCACTCAGCCTGTCGCTGGATTTCCATCAGACCAAGCGCTCCGGAGCCCTGTCCCGGACCATGGATCGCGGGTCGCGGGCGGTGGACTTCCTGCTACGGATCCTCGCCTTCAACCTCGTGCCGACGGGGGTGGAGCTGGTGCTGGCCGCAGGGGTGCTGGCCGGGAAGTACGACTGGCGCTTCGGGGCGCTCGCCGTCGTCGTGGTGGCGATCTACGCGATCTCGACCTTCGCCCTGTCGAACTGGCGGATCGAGCACCGACGCGAGATGAACACCGCCGACACCCAGGCGGCAGGCGTGTCGGTCGACGCACTATTGAACTACGAGACGGTCAAGTCGTTCGGCGCCGAGGCGCGGGCGGCGCGGGCCTATGACGCGGCGCTGGGCGCCTACACGCGAGCGGCCCTGAAGGCGAACAGCTCGCTTGCCCTGCTCAACATCGTTCAGGCCTCGATCATGAACGTCGGCCTCGGCGTCATGGCTGTCATGGCCGGCTTCGAGGCCGCGGCCGGGCGCATGGGGCCGGGCGACGTGACGGCGGCCGTGCTGATCATGATCTCCCTCTACGCGCCGCTGAACATCCTCGGCTTCGCCTACCGCGAAATCCGCCAGTCCTTCATCGACATGGAGGAGATGCTGAAGGTGACGCGGCAGACGCCGCAGGTCGCCGACGCGCCCGGCGCCCCGCCGCTGGTCCGGCCAGCCGGGGTGCAGGGCGCCTCGCTCGCCTTCGAGGACGTCGGCTTCCGCCACGACGCGCGCGCCAACGGCCTCGAGGACGTCAGCTTCCTCGCCCCCGCCGGCACGACCACGGCGCTGGTCGGTCCTTCGGGCTCGGGCAAGTCGACCATCGTGAAGCTGGCCCTGCGACTGCTCGACCCGCAGGAAGGCCGGGTGCTGATCGACGGCCAGGACGTGCGCGCGGTGACGCAGGAATCCCTCCGCACGGCGGTGGCGCTGGTGCCGCAGGATGTCGCCCTGTTCAACGACACGCTCCGGGCCAACATCGGCTTCGCGCGCCCGGAGGCGGACGAAGCGGCGATCTGGGCCGCCGCCGAGGCCGCCGAGCTGGCGGACTTCATCGGCGCCCTGCCGCACGGGCTGGACACCGTGGTCGGCGAGCGTGGCCTGAAGCTGTCGGGCGGCGAGCGTCAACGCGTCGGCATCGCTCGCGCGTTGCTGGCTGACCCCTGCATCCTCATCCTCGACGAGGCCACCAGCGCCCTCGATAGCCGCACCGAGGCGGCCATCCAGAAGACCCTGCGCCGGGCGCGGGCCGGTCGCACCACCCTGGTCGTGGCCCACCGGCTGTCGACCATCGCCGATGCCGACCAGATCCTGGTGCTGAAGGCCGGGCGCATCGTCGAGCGCGGGGCGCACCATGAGCTGGTGGCGCGTCAGGGTGGGGAATATGCGGCCCTGTGGCGCAAGCAGACGCGCGGCGCGAGGATCGAGCGTCAGCCGGCCTGACCGAACTTGCTCGCAACCATCCTGGCCAGATGGGAGGTGACTGCATCGCGCTCCGCGGCGGCTTCGTCCGGCAAGGCGTCCAGTAGCTGCAGGGCCTGGATGTGAACCTGCAGGATCCGCCAGTCGAAGCCCGATTGCCCCGCCGCCCGGTCGACCATGTCGCACAGGCTGGACGCCACGGCGCTGACTTCCTCAAGGCCGAACGGGCTGGCGGCGTCGATGAGATGATTGGCCGACTGGTAGATGCGGCGAAGGCTTTCGGCCCTGTCGTCCGCTGTCGTCGGCTGCTGGAGGGCGGCCAGCTCGCCGATGTGCCGGGTCACCTCAACAAGGGCCCTGTCGCGCAGCTCCGAAATGTTGGCGCGAGCGCGCGTCAGAGCCGCGCCGACCGTGATTCCGCCCGCGCTGTCGATCAGGCTGGCGAGGCGGGACTTGCGCCGGGAATGGGTGATGACGGTCAACAGCCGCTCCCTGTCGCCGCCTCGGGGCCGGCCATGACGGCGGCGGCGTTCCGGGCCTCAAACTCTCCGCGGCGAAGGATCTCTGCGCGGCGTTCGTCGCCAGGCGCCTCGCCGTCGCGGAACCGGCGGTCCGGGCCGAAGGACTCGCCAACCTCAAGGAACGGACGGGTGTCGCGGGCCACCCAGACGATCCGCTCCAGCAGGCTGGAGGCGCTGAACGGCTTGGTGACGATGTAGTTGGCGCCGCAATTCCGGGCCTTGTCGACCATCGAGCGGCGGATGTGGGCCGCTGTCATGATCACGGGCAGAAAGGCGTTGGGCGGACCTGAACGTCGCAGCCAATGCACGAGTTCGAAGCCGTCCATGCCCGGCATTTCGCAGTCGACCACCAGCAGGTCGATCTCGGTTCCGCGCAGGATCTCCATCGCCTCCGGGGCGCTGCGGCACGAATAGCGGGTGCGGATGCCGAAGCCGAGCAGGGCGCTGCTGGTGATCTCGGCCGAGAACGGGGAGTCGTCCACCACCATGGTGATGGCGCCGGTCAGGTTGATGATCGCGGTTTCCCGCAGAGCCTCGCCAACAGTGCCCACGCCGATGCCCCCGACCAGATCGCGCCACGCAACCTGAGACTGCGGGGAGGCTTGTCAGACAACCGTAGAAGAAGCGTTAAGGACGTTCTCAGCCCAAACGGCCGATGGCGTAGAAGCGCTCAGCCCTGCCCTTGCGGACCTCGTCCGCCGAAAGCCCGGACATCGCCTCCAGCTCCTCGGTGAGGACGTCGCCGACCTGCGCCACGGCGGCCGCTCGATCAGCGTGGGCCCCACCGGTCGGCTCGGCGATGATGCGGTCGACGATCCCCAATCCGACGAGGTCCGGGGCGGTGATCTTCATGGCCATGGCGGCGTCCTTCGCCCGCGCGCCGTCGCGCCACAGGATGCCGGCCGCGCCCTCCGGCGAGATGACCGAATAGATCGAATGCTCGAGCATCAGCACCCGGCTCGCCGCGGCGATGGCGATGGCGCCGCCGGAGCCGCCCTCGCCGGTGATGGTGGCGATCGAGGGCACGCCAAGGGTGAGGCAGCGCTCGGTGGAGCGGGCGATGGCCTCGGCTTGGCCGCGCTCCTCGGCGCCGAGGCCGGGATAGGCGCCGGCGGTGTCGACGAAGCTGAGCACCGGAAGTCCGTAGTGCTCGGCCATGTCCATCAGGCGCACCGCCTTGCGGTAGCCCTCCGGCCTCGCCATGCCGAAATTGTGGGTCAGACGGGTCTGGGTGTCGTGGCCCTTCTCATGGCCCATGATCACCACCGCCCGGCCACGGAAGCGGGCGAGGCCGCCGAGGATGGCCTGATCGTCGCCGAACTGGCGGTCGCCCTTCAGCTCGACGAAGTCGGTGAACAGGCCGTCGACGTAGTCGACGAAGTGCGGCCGCTGGGGGTGGCGCGCGACCTGGGTCTTCATCCACGGGTCGAGCGAGGCATAGGTCTTCTTGCGAAGCTGCTCCACCTTCCTGCGCAGCCCCTCGATCTCGGCGTCGAACGAGCCGGCGGACGAGGAGAGCAGGGACAGCTCCTCGATCTTGGCCTCCAGCTCGGCGATCGGCTTTTCGAAATCGAGGTAATGCGTGGCCATCAGGCGTCCGGTCAGGTCGCGCCGCGACGGCGCATCGGAAGGCGGCGGAACCTAGTCAGGTCAACGCCGGGGGGCAAGCGGCGGTTCAGCGGTCGCGGGCGAGCGGATGCTTCTCCCGCACCGTTTGCGTCAGCCGGTCGACCGCCACGTGGGTGTAGATCTGGGTCGTGCCGATGTCGGCGTGGCCGAGGAGGGTCTGGACCACGCGCAGGTCGGCGCCGCCCTCGAGCAGATGGGTCGCGAAGGCGTGCCGCAGGACGTGGGGGCTGACGCGGGCGGGATCGATCCCGGCGTCGATGGCCGCTTGGTCCAGCAACTGGGCGAAGCGGCGGGGCGTAAGGTGGCTGCGGCCGGCGGGGGAGGGGAACAGCCAGGGGCTGTCCGGAGTCTCCGGCTTGCGAGCGGCGTAGCGAGCGGAGAGCCAGGTCTTGACCGCTTCGCGCGCGGAAGCGTTCAGGGGGGCCAGCCGCTCCTTGCCGCCCTTGCCGCGCACGATCAGGAAGGCGGGATCGCGGCGCACCGCCTCCACCTTCAGGGCCAGCAGTTCGGAGACCCGCAGACCCGAGGCGTAGGCCAGTTCGACCAGCGCGACGAGCCGGAGGCCCGCGGCGCCGTCGCGAGCCGCCGCCGCGGCGAGCAGTCGCTCGATCTCGTCGCGCGACAGGCTTTTCGGCAGGGATCGACCCTGCTTCGGGGCGTCGAGGCGGCGCGAGGGATCGTCGCCGCGCCAGCCCTCTCCGAGCGCGAAGCGGTAGAACTGGCGCACGGCGGCGCGGCGGCGGGCCTGGGTGGCGGGGGAGAGGCCGCGGACTCCGAGGCCGGCGTACCAGGTTTCGACAGCCTGCTCGTCGGCGGCCATCAGTCCTCCCTCGATCCCCGCCTCGGCGTCGGCGAGGTCGCGGCCGTAGGCGGCGAGCGTGTGCGGCGAGGCGGCCCGCTCGACCGCCATCATCTCGAGAAAGGCTTCGATCTGGGGCGTGCTCATGGCGCCGCGCGCTTTGCCGACGCGCGGCTTCGTGTAGAGGGTGGCGGAGCCATGCCTGCGAACGACCTCGATCCGATTCCCGTCCAGGAGCGCACCATAGCCCTGGTCGGGCTGATGGGCGTGGGCAAAACGACGGTGGGCCGGCGGCTGGCCCGTCGCCTGCATCTGCCGTTCGCCGACGGAGACGTCGAGATCGAGGCGGCCGCGGCCATGACGGTCTCCGACATCTTCGCGCGCTATGGCGAGAGCGAGTTCCGGGCCGGCGAGGCGCGCGTGATGCGCCGCCTGCTGGAGGGGCCCCGCAAGGTGATCGCCACGGGGGGCGGGGCGATGCTCAATCCTGAGACCCGCGCGCTGATGAAGGCCCGGGCGGTGACCGTCTGGATGCGCGCCGATCTGGCGATCGTGGCCCAGCGGGTGCAGCGGCGCGACACCCGGCCCCTGTTGCGCGGTCGCGAGCCGCTGGAGGCGCTCGGCCAGCTGGCCGAGGCGCGCTACCCCGTGTACGCGGGCGCCGATCTTGTGGTGGACGTCACCGGGGGCGCCCACGGCGAGGCGGTCGAGGCCATCCTTCGGGCGCTGCAGGCGCACGGAATTCTGGAGAGCCGCCCGTGAGCACCCGAATCCCCGTCTCCGGCGCAGGCTTCCGGCCTTACGAGGTGATCGTCGGCCGCGGACTGCTGGAATCGCTCGGAACCCGGATCGCCCCGCTGGCGAGAGGCCGCGCGGCGGTGGTCACCGACGAGACGGTCGCGGCGCTCCACGGGCCCGCGACGCTGGCGGCGCTGGAGGCTGCGGGCCTGCGCGCGCGCCTGCTGACGGTTCCGCCCGGCGAGGGCTCGAAATCCTTCGCCGAGCTGGAGCGGGTGCTCGACCGGCTCGCCGCATTTGGCCTGGACCGCACCGATCTGGTCATCGCCCTCGGCGGCGGGGTGGTCGGGGACCTGGCCGGGCTGGCGGCGGCGCTGTACATGCGCGGCATCGACTTCGTGCAGGTCCCGACCACCCTGCTGGCCCAGGTGGACTCCTCGGTCGGCGGAAAGACCGCGATCGACACGCCCCGCGGCAAGAACCTGGTCGGGGCGTTTCATCAGCCGCGGCTGGTGCTGGCGGACATCGATCTGCTGTCGACCCTGCCCCGGCGGCAGGTGCGCTCGGGCTGGGCCGAGGTGCTCAAGCACGGCCTCATCTGCGACGCGGGCTTCTTCGACTGGCTGGCCGGAGAGGGCGCGGCCGGTGCGGCGGGCGATCCGTCGGCCCTGGAGAGGGCGGTGGTCCGGTCAGTGGAGATCAAGAGCCGGATCGTCGGCGACGACGAGAAGGAGGCGGGGCGGCGCGCCCTGCTCAATCTCGGCCACACCTTCGGTCATGCGCTGGAGGCCGAGCTGGACTTCGACGAGACCCGGCTGACCCACGGGGAGGCGGTGGCGCTGGGATGCGTGCTGGCCTTCCGATACTCGGCCGCGCAAGGACTCTGTCCGGCCGGGGACGCCGAGCGGGTCGCACGCGTGGCGGCTTCCGCCGGATTGCCGACGGCGCTTGAGGCGGCCGGCTCCTTCCACGCCGACGCCTTGTTGAAGCGGATGGCGGGAGACAAGAAGGCCGAGGGCGGCCGCCTGACCCTCGTCCTGGCGCGGGGGATCGGCGAGGCCTTCGTCCAGAAGGGCGTCGATCGCAAGACGGTCGCCGCCTTCCTGCGCGCGGAGGGGGCGGCGTGAGCCGGATGACGCTGAGCGCGGTGGTGCTGGAGGACCGCTTCGTCCGGCTGGAGCCGTTCTCGCCGGCCCTGCGCGAGGAGGTCCGGGAGGCGCTGGATTGCGACCCCGAGGCCTGGGAGATCATGGTCGGCGCCGCCTGGGGCCCGCATTTCAACGGCTGGTGGGAGGCGGCGCTGGCGGCGATGGCGGCCGGCAGCCGCATTCCGTGGGCGGTGCGGCACCAGGCGAGCGGCCGCGTCGTCGGCACGACCAGCCTGTACGAGATAAAGCCCGACTATCGTCGCTGCGAGATCGGCTCGACCTTCTACCGCCCCGAGGCGCGCGGCGGACCGGTGAACCCGGCGTGCAAGCGGCTTCTGCTGGGTCACGCCTTCGACGCCGGCGCGGTGCGGGTCGAGATCATCACCGATGCGATCAACCCGGGCAGCCAGGCGGCGATCCGTAAGCTGGGCGCCCGGGACGAGGGGGTGCTGCGCAAGCACAAGATCACCTGGACTGGCCGGATCCGCGACACGGCCCAGTTCGCCATCCTCGACGACGACTGGCCGGGAGTGCGCGCGCGGCTCGAGGCGCGGCTGGCGGCCTTCTAGTCCACGGCGCGGCACTCGGTCGGCTCGCGGCCGTCGGCGGTCCATGTGGCCATGGCGCCGACGCCGCGCAGCTCATAGCCGGAGGCGCGGTACCATATGCCGTCGGCGGCGCGCTCCTGGTACAGGTCGACCGCCTTCCCGCTGGAGTCGCGGATGGTCGCCATCCGCCGCGGATTGTCGAAGTCGACCGACAGGCGCTCGCTGTTGTTGCACAGATAGACGGTGCGGATGACCCGGTTCATCACCCGGCTCTGGATTTCCGCGCCGGTGCGGCGTCGCGCCGTCTGGGCCTGTTCGGCGCGTTCGCGGACCGCGTCGCCGTCCGTCGGGGCCTCGTCCGGGTTCGGGCCGCATCCGGCGAGGACGCCAAGGCCGAGGACGCAGACGAGAAACGCGCGCATGAAACAAGCCTTGCCGTTGGAACCGGCCGATCAACGCGCCGTCGCGGCGGCCGTTCCTTTGCGCCGGGCGCGGAAGAAGTCGCGCAGCAGGGCGGCTCCCTCGTGGGCGAGCACCCCGCCCTGAACCGACGGCCGCCAGTGGCAGGTCGGCTGGTCGAAGAAGCGCGGTCCGTGGGCCACCGCGCCGCCCTTCGGATCGTCCGCGCCCCAGACCACCCGGCCGATGCGGGCGTGGCTGATCGCGCCGGCGCACATGGCGCAGGGTTCGAGCGTGACATAGAGGGTCAGGCCGGTCAGCCGGTAATTGCCCAGCTTCGCCGCCGCGGCGCGCAGGGCCGCGATCTCGGCGTGGGCGGTCGGATCGTGGGCCCTGATCGGGTGGTTGCGGCCGGTCGCCACGACCGATCCGTCGCTTTCGTCGACGATCACGCAGCCGACGGGCGTCTCGCCCTCGTTCGCCGCCGCTTGCGCTTGGTCCAGCGCCATGCGCATGAACCGCTCATCATGGTCCGCCATCCCAACGACAACGACAAGAAGCCCCGCCCGCGTCAAGACGACCGCAAGCCCGGGCCCCGCAAACCCTTCGCCAAGGACGGCGCGAAAGGCCCGCCGAAGGGCGGCAAGCCGGGCGGAAAGCCCGCCGCCGCGCCGGCCGAACCCAAGCGCACCGAGCGCATCGCCAAGGCCATGGCCCGGGCCGGCATCGCCTCGCGCCGTGAGGTCGAGCGGCTGATCGGCCTCGGCCGGGTGGCGGTGAACGGCAAGATTCTCGACACGCCGGCGACGCTGGTGACCCGCGAGGACGTCATCACCGTCGACGGCAAGCCGATCGGCGCGGCCCAGGCGACGCGGGTGTGGCGCTACCACAAGCCGTCCGGGCTGGTGACCTCGCACGGCGACCCGCAGGGCCGGCCGACGGTGTTCGACGCCCTGCCCAGCACCCTGCCGCGGGTGATCTCGGTCGGCCGGCTGGACCTCAACACCGAGGGCCTGCTGATCCTGACCAACGACGGCGAACTGAGCCGGGCGCTGGAGCTGCCCTCGACCGAGCTGGTGCGTCAGTACCGGGCGCGGGCCCGCGGCCGGGTGACCCAGGCGCAGCTGGACACGCTGAAGGACGGGGTGACCGTCGACGGGGTGCGCTACGGCCCGGTCGAGGCGACACTGGACAAGGCGAAGCCGACTGCGGAGGGCGAGAAGGCCTCGGCCAACCTGTGGATCAGCGTCTCGATCACCGAGGGCAAGAACCGCGAGGTCCGCAAGGTGCTGGAGCACCTCGGCCTGACCGTGAACCGGCTGATCCGCCTGGCCTACGGGCCGTTCCAGCTGGGCACCTTGCCGGTGGGCATGGTCGAGGAGGTCGGGCCGCGGGTGATCCGCGAGATGCTGGGCCAGTACATCCGCCCGGAGAACCTGCCGACCGGCAACACGGTCGAGACGCCGGCGCCGATCCCCGGCCGCCGCACCTCGGCGCCGATCGTCAAGGGCCGTTCGGGTTCGGCGATGTCCGACCCCTCGCGCAAGCCCAGCCGGGTGCGGGCCGCCGAGGCCGCAGCCTCGGAAGGCGGCGACACCGGCCGCCGGGCGCCGAAGGGCGAAGGCTGGGCCAAGGCCAAGCCGAAGTTCGAACACCCGAAGAAGGGCTTCAAGCCGCGGGCGCGGCCGGAAGCGGTCGAGGGCGAGCGGACCGAGCGCGCCGAGCGGCCGAAGCGGGCCTTCAAGCCGCGCGAGGACCAGTTCATCGACACGCCGCGCGGAGCCGGCGGGCCGCGCAAGGGCGGCGGCGGCAGGCCCGGTTTCGCGCGGTCCGGGGGCAAGCCGGGCTTCGGCGGCAAGCCGGGGGGCAAGCCCGCCGGGGGATCGCGGCCCTCGGGTCCGCGCACCGGCGGCCCGCGCGGACCGCGCTCGGGCGGCTGAGGCATGCGCATCGTCGCTGGAAGCCTGAAGGGGCGGGCCATCGTCGCGCCGGAGGGGCAGGGCACGCGCCCGACCTCGGACCGGGCGCGGCAGGCCGTGTTCAACGTGCTGGAGCATGCCGTGTGGGCCCAGCCGCTGGAGGGCGCGCGGGTCCTCGACCTTTTCGCGGGTTCGGGGGCGCTGGGGTTCGAGGCGATCAGCCGGGGCGCCGCCTTCGCCCTGTTCGTCGAGACCGACGACGCGGCGCGCGGGGCGATCCGCGAGAACGCCGACGCCTGGGGCCTGATGGGCCGGACGCGGGTGCACCGGCGCAGCGCGACCGATCTGGGCGTGCGCCCGGGCTCGGCCGGCGAGGCCTTCGACCTGGCCTTCCTCGACCCGCCCTACGGCAAGGGACTGGGCGAGCAGTCGCTGGCGCGGCTGCTGGAGGGCGACTGGCTGAAACCGGGGGCGATCGTGGTGTTCGAGCGCGGCTCGGACGAGCCGGAGATCGACACGCCGGGCTATGAGCGGCTGGACGCGCGCGACTACGGCGCGGCGCGGGTGCTGTTCCTGAGGGCGGCGACGCAAGGCTGAGCCGCTCTGGCGCGGGCGGCGGTTCCGAGGCAGGCTGGCCGCATGACCCAGCTCGACCGCCGCGCCTTCCTCGCCGCCGCCGGAGCCGCGGCCGCCCTGCCGTCGGCGGCCTGCGCGGCTC
>JAFAEC010000006.1 GCA_023424215.1 Pseudomonadota bacterium | reverse complement strand
ACATCAACCTGCACAAGACCTTCTCGACGCCGCCCGGCGGCGGCGGTCCGGGCGCGGGTCCGGTGGTGCTGTCGGAAGCCCTGGCGCCGTTCGCGCCGGCGCCCTGGCTGGTGCACACGGGCGCCGGCTACAAACTGGTCGAGCGCGAGGAGGGCGAGGCCGAGCAGGCCTTTGGCCGCCTGTGCGCCTTCCAGGGCCAGATGGGCATGTATGTGCGCGCCCTGTCCTACATGATGAGCCACGGTTCGGACGGCCTGCGTCAGGTGGCCGAGGACGCCGTGTTGAACGCCAACTACATCAAGGCCCGTCTCGAGGACCTGATGTCGCCGGCCTTCCCGGACGGCCCTTGCATGCACGAGGCCCTGTTCGACGACGAATGGCTCAAGGGCACGGACATCACCACGCTCGACTTCGCCAAGGCGATGATCGACGAGGGCTTCCACCCAATGACCATGTATTTCCCGCTGGTCGTCCACGGGGCCATGCTGATCGAGCCAACCGAGACGGAGTCGAAGCAGGAGCTGGATCGCTTCATCGAGGCGATGCGGGCCCTCGCCGAGGCGGCCAAGGCCGGCGACGTCGACCGCTTCAAGGGCGCGCCGTTCCACGCTCCCCTGCGGCGGCTGGACGAAACCCGGGCCGCCCGTCAGCCGGTGCTGCGCTGGACGGCTCCCGAAGGCTCGAACATCGCCGCCGAATAAGGCTTCGCACCTGCGAAGCACGCTGATGTGAACGCCGTCTCCCGCCAGAGGCGTATGCTTTGGTTCGCGTAATCAGAACCACAGCATGCGTTTGGGAGGCGCTAGCGGTCATGATGTCACGCGTACAAAAGGGGGCGATCGCCGGTCTGGCGGCGACGATCGCCGTGTCCATACTTGAAGTCGCCAATCTGATGCTGGGGCCGTGGGCGGTGAGCTTCCCGCGGCTCCTGTCCGTGATGCTGCAGACGCCCGACACCATCGCTGTGGGCTGGATCGCCCACGCCGTGGTCGGAACGCTGGTGCTCGGTCCGCTGTTCGGGGTGCTTTGTCCCCGGCTGCCGACCGATACGCCGGAGACCAAGGGCATCCTGTTCGCCGTCGGAGCCTTCGTGCTGATGGGCCTGACCGTGGCGCCGCTGGCCGGGATGGTCGGCGAACGGCCGGTCGGCGTCTTCTTCATGCTGGCGGGCTTCGGCACCTTCGCCTGGATGATCGCCACGCACGCCGTCTACGGGATCGTGCTGGGCAACGTCTATGCGCGGCTGGTCGAGCGGGAGCGGCGGCGCGGTCACGACGTGATCCACGGCGCCCCGGCGCACTGACGAAAAGGCCCCGCCGGCGGCAGCCGACGGGGCCTGATTTCGGACGGACGCGATCGCCTAGTTCAGGCGCGAGCCGAGCTGGGCAATGGCGGCGTCGAGCAGCGGATCGCTCTTCTGGCCGGCCACCCGGGCCGTGAGGATCTGCTCGGCCGCGCGGGCGGCGAGGTCGGCGGCCGCGGCCTTGACCTCGGCCGAAGCCTGGGCCTCGGCCTGGGCGATGCGGCGTTCGGCCAGCTGCTGGCGACGGGCCAGGGTCTCTTCCAGCTTCACCTTCGACTCTTCCTCGAGCCGGCGGGCGTCGGCCTCGGCGGCCTTCAGCATCTCGGCGGCCTGGGCGTCGGCCTCGGCCTTCTCCTGGCGGATCTGGGCCAGCAGGGCCTCGGCCTCGGCGCGCAGGCGGGCGGCCTCGTCGAGTTCGGACTGGATCTTGGCGGCCTTGGCGTCGAGCGCGCCGCCCACCAGCTTCAAGGCGCCGGTGAAGATCAGGATGGCGAAGAAAATCACCAGGCCGACGCCGACCCAGAGCTCGGCGCTCTGGAGGCTGAAGAAGCCCTCTTCAAAGAACATATTCATGTCAGGCGGCTCCCTTGACCGCGGCTGCGGCCTCGGCGGCCGTGGGGGCCTTGCCGGTCAGGCGCTCGACAATGGCGGAGGCCGTGTCGGACGCGATGGTCGCGACATTGCTCATGGCCGCGTCGCGGGTCTTGGCGATGGCCGCCTCGGCCCCGGCGATACGGGCCGCGACGGTGGCCTCTTCCGCGGCGGCGCGGGCGTTGGCCTGTTCGGTGACCCGGGCCTTGGCGGCGGCGGCGGTGGCGCGCGAGGCGGCGCGGGCCTCCTCGACTTCACGCTTGGCGGCCTCGGCCTGGCCGGCGGCCTCGGCCTGGACCTGGCGGGCCGTTTCGACGGCCGTCGAGATGGTCTGCTCGCGCTCGTCAAACACCCGACGCAGGCGCGGGGCGAAGATCTTGGCGATCAGGAAATACAGGAGGGCGAACAGGAAGATCAGATAGACGATCTGCCCGAACCAGTGCTGGAACTCGAACTGCGGCAGGCCGCCGGACCCATGCTCGCCGCCGTGGGCGGCCTCGGTCGTGGCGTGCGTGTCCTCGACGGCGACCGGAGCGGTCGCCTCTTCGGGCAGGACGGGTTGGGCGTTGAGGGTCATCTGGCGCCTGATCGTTGAGCTGCGGTCGATCCATCAAGTCGATCGCCGGCGCGATCCCACCAAGAGGCAGGTCGCGCCGGCGTCGGAAAGACGAGATCAGGCCGTCGGGGCCGAGAACAGCAGGATGCCGAGCACGAACGACAGGATGCCCAGAGCTTCGGCCAGAGCCGCGCCCACGAACAGGTTGCCGATTTGCGCGCCGGCGGCCGACGGGTTGCGCAGGGCGCCCGCCAGGAAGTTGCCGAAGATGTTGCCGACGCCGATGCCGGCGCCGATCATGCCGGTCATCGCGAGGCCGGCGCCGATGAACTTGGCGGCTTCTGCTTCCATGGTCTTAATTCCTAGTCTGAGGTTGGTTGGAGGCGAAAAACTGGTCCGGGGCCTAGTGGCCATGGCCCAGGTTGACCACGTCGTTGAGATAGATCGTGGTCAGAACGGCGAAGACGAAGGCCTGCAGGAAGGCCACGAGGAATTCGAGGGCGGTCAGACCGACCGTCATCCCCAGCGACAGCACGAAGACCGGAACGCCGAGCCAGCCGATGGCACCGGCCACGGCAGCGACGATGAAGCCGGCGAAGACCTTCAGGGCGACGTGGCCGCCCATCATGTTGCCGAACAGACGAAGGGTCAGTGTGACCGGGCGCAGCAGGAACGAGACGAATTCGATGATGACCACGAAGGGCAGCACCGGCCAAGGCACGCCCGACGGGACGAACAGGGTGAAGAACTTCAAGCCGTGCTTCGCCAAGCCGATGGCCAGCACCAGCAGGATGGTGATGACGCCGAAAGTGGCGGTGACGGCGATCTGCGAAGTGGCGGTGAAGCTCAGGAACAGCCCCAGGACATTCATCGCCAGGATGAACGTGAAGATGGTGAAGACGAACGGGAACAGCTTGCGCCCGTCATGGCCGATGATGGAGTCGACCAGACCGTCAATCATGCCGAACAGGGTCTCGCCCGCCGCTTGCATACGACCCGGGACGACTTTGGCGCCGGAGGTGACGAGCGTCAGGAACAGCACCACCATGCCAAAGGCGACGGTCATGGCGAGGTGGGAATTGGTGAAGGCGATCGTCTGCTGCCCGAAGATGGGCAGGTTCACCTCGACCGCGGGAGTCAGAGGCTGAATCTGGAACTGGTGTAGCGGATCGGCCATCGAGCCCTGAGTCCCTTAGTCTTCTTCGTCTTCGTCGAACGGAACCGACTTCGGCTCCACTCCGCTTGCCTTCGCCTGGGCCATCAGGCGTTGCGCCGTCCGCCAAGCCATGAACACCGAAACGGCGAAGCCCAGCAGGACGCCGCCGATCAGACCCCAGGGCCCCGTGCCCGCGAAGCGGTCCACGACGAACCCGATCGCGAGGCCCACGAAGACCCCGCCGAACAGGTCGGCGAGGATTCGCCAGGCCTGGCTCGCCGCCGCCTGTCCCGCCGCTTCGTGCGACAGCTGACGGGCGGTGCGCGCCTCCAGGTCGGATGCGCTTTTCTGGAGACGAGCGATCGCCTCTTCGCGCGATTCCGGTTCTAGGGACATGGCGGCCTCAGCGCCCCGACACGGATGCCGAGGGGGGTCTGAATTCGGCGCGGAACCTATAGGCGCGACCCCCGCAGGTCAAGGCGGCGTGAACCTGCGTTAGATTGTTGAAAAATCGCACGATTGTTTCATCACATCACGGGCGTGGCGAACGGTCGCTGCCGGGGACGGCGGGATTCGCGCAGGACCGTTCATCCTCCGCGGCGCATCTGCGCCGGAAGGTGGGAAGGGAGCGGGGCGCCGGGCCTCGCCCGGTCTGTGCATTGAAGTGACCGTATTCGGCGGAAGCTAGCGCCCCGCGTGGTCGTTTTTCCGTTCGCCCCGCCGACTGGCGGCCCTGTTCGGGCCTTGAAGGCTCGCCGGTCCCGCCTTGCGGCGTCGCCGGGCGGCGGGGCTTGCCGGATCATGTCCGCATCGG
>JAFAEC010000145.1 GCA_023424215.1 Pseudomonadota bacterium | reverse complement strand
CCGCGGCGCCGAAGGGTTGCGCATCCGGGGACGGGCCGGTCGCGCCCGGTTCGCGGCTGCCGAACGGCGCGGCGGGGGCGGACTCCGCCGTCTCCCGCGGTCCCCGCATCACGGCGTCGAACACGGTGTCGGCGGTGAGGATCTCGGCGGGCTCGGGCTCCGGCCCAGCGGGGCCCGGCTCGGGCGGCGCCAGGTCGGCCGACCAGGCCTGCTGCTCCTCGAAGGACGGATCGTCGAACGTCGCGTCCGGGAAGGCGGCGTCGGGGAAGGCCGCCGCGCGCCAGTCCGGCTCGACCGCCGCCGGCGCCTCCGCCGCCCTCGGGGCGGCCCGGCGCTCGATGTTCTCGCGCGCCTCGGCGATCAGGGCGGCCGTGCGCTCTTCGGACAGGCGCATGCGCTCGGCCAGTTCGCCCGAGGCGCGGTCGTAGCGCTGCTCGATGCGGCTCGAGCTGTCGACCAGCCGACGCCCGATGTCCTCCAGCGCCTGCTGCGAGCGCCGCTCGGACTGGGCGATCCGCTCGCTCAGCCGGTCGGAGATGCGGGTGATCTCGCCGCCCAGCTTCTCCAGCGCCAGGGCGTGGCGGTCGTCGGCGGCCACCAGCCGCTGCTCCAGCCCCTGCGCCAGACGGCCGATGTCGCCTTCGACCTTGCGGGCCAGCGTCTCGCCCAGCTGCTCCAGCCGGGCGGAGCCCTCGTTCTCGATCCGGCCGACCCGGCCGTTGAGGTTCTCGGCGATGCGCAGGACTTCGCGACCCATGCTCTCGACCGCCTTGGCCGAACGGGTCTCGGACGTCTTGACCTGTTCGCCGATGGCCAGCACCGCCCGCTCGATGCGCTCGATGCGGTTCTCGGTCTCGGCCGTATCCAGCCGGCGCATCATCTCGGCCCGGTTGGCCTCGACCTGGCGACTCAGGGTCTCGGCCAGCTTCTCGAAGCGGGCCGCCTCGCGCGCGCCCTCCGGCTCGATCCGGCCCTCGGCGGCGCGCAGCCGCTGGTCCAGACCGGCGAAGGAACGCTCCAGCCCGCGCAGGGCCTCGGTGGTCCGGGCCTGGGCCTGGTCCAGACGGGCGCTGACCTGGGCCAGCAGATCGCTGCCGACGCCGGGTCCGGCCGCCTTCTCCACCGCCTCCATGCGCTGGCGCAGCTCGTTGACGCCGGTGCGCTGCCGCTCCTCGATGTCGTAGAGCCGGCTGGCCAGCGCGCCGATCGAGGACTCGACCTTGCCGAAGGTCTCGACCGTGCGCGGTCCGACTTCCTGCTCGAACTTGCGCAGCCGCCGATGCCCCTCGCGCAGCTCCTCGGCCAGGTCGTCGATGCGGCGGCCGTACTGCCGGCCGTCCTGGTCCTGGGCCTCCAGCTTGCGCAGCAGGCCGGAAACGGCCTGGTCGACCCCCTGGATGGCCACGGTCGAGCGGCGCTCCGCCGCCTCCAGCCGCGCCGCGATGGCGTCGACCGAGGCGCTCAGCCGCTGCCAGGTCTCCTCGCCGGGGCCGTAGGCGTCCTCCAGCCGACGGGCGCGGCCGCGGCGCTCGAACGACTCGGCGGCGTGCGGACGACGCGGCAGGGGCGTGTAGCCCTCGTCCTCGTCGCCGTCCTCCATGATCATCGAGTTCAGCCACTCGCCCAGCGTCATGCCGGAGCGGCGCGCGAGGTCCTTGGCGATCTCGCGAGCCTTGGGGTCTATCCCCTTTACGCTCCACGGCGCGGCTGCGCTCACTGATTCGCCTCCCGACCTTTGGCTGGACGCTAATCGCCCAGATCAGGGGTGTAAACTCGCGGTTAACCCCAAGATGTAGGGTCTCGCCATCATCCTGTGGAAAGCCCGCGTACCGCTTCCAGAGATCGCCCTGCGTCGGTTAACGGGCGGTAAAGATTAACGCCCCGGAAAGGCTTGCGCTTGCGCCGGGCCGCGCCCCGGACCACTTCCGCGCCATGAACCTGACCGTCACCCTCGCCGCCGCCGCCGCCGCCCTCGGGCTCGCCGTTTTCGCCGGCTGGCGCGGGGCGCGGCCGTGGGACCCCCGCCGCGGCGTGCGGATGATGCCATGGCGATGGATCATGGTGCTGTCCGCGGCGGCCGTGCTGGTCCTGCTGATCCACGTCGGAACCCTGCTGGGCGTGCCGCAGCGGACCTACTGACGGAACCGCGTCAGCCTCGCGCTCATTCCCGATCCGAACCCCAAGGATCAGGAGACCAGCCACATGGGCGACAAGACCCTCACCGCCGCCGAAGCCGAAGAGGCCTTCTGGCACAGCCTGAAGAAGTCGAACACCGGCCTGCTCGGTCTCGACCAGCCCGGCTACCACGCCCAGCCGATGACCGCCTTCCGCGAGGAGGAGACCGGCACGATCTGGTTCTTCACCCGCGACGACACCGACCTCGCCCGCGACGCCGCCCTGCCCGGCGGCCAGAGCGCCATGTTCCACTACGGCTCGAAGGACCAGAACGTCTGGGCCTGCATCCACGGCGAGCTGTCGGTGCACGGGCCGGACCGCGAGATCATCGACCGCCACTGGAACCCGGTCCTCGCCGCCTGGTACCCGGAGGGCAAGGACGATCCGCACCTGACGATCCTGCGCTTCGACGCCGGCGACGGCCGCGTCTGGGTCAACGAGGGTGGTTTCTTCAGGTTCGCCTACGAGATCGCCAGGGCGAACGCCACGAAGACGATGCCGGACACCGGCGGGGTCAGGGACGTCAACCTGAACTGAGCGGCGACCGCCGCTTCAGGGCCGCGGGGCGGCGTCGGACCGACGCCGCCATTCCGCGCAGTCGGCGCGGGCAGGCGCCTTGCGCGCCGCGTACCCGTCCGCCGTCGGCGTCACGATCAGGGCGGTCTGCACGAAATAGCTGCCGCCCGTGTGGTCGATGTCCCGGAAGCAGACCGCGAGTCCGTCTCCGTCCGCTTCCAGAATGCGCAGGCCCAGCTCCCGATAGCCGCCGTCCCGCAACTCGCGGCGCGGGCTGGTCCGGTGCGCCCACCCTTCCTCGCCGGAGACGGCCTCGGAGAAGCCGGCCGCGAGAGGCGTGGCGGGAGCCTGCAGGTTCGCGGGGCCCGTCGAATTGGGGAAGGAGGTCAGATCGAGGCGCGCCAGCACCTCTTCCGCCGTCGGTTGTGACGGGTCCGCAGCGAGCAGGACCAGGTTGGTGAGGAATACGGACGCGAGCATGGTCGGCAGGATGACGCGGCCGCGTCGCCGCACAAGTCACGATTGCGTCGTCAGCCCGAAAAGCACCACGCCAGCACCGCCTTCTGGGCGTGGATGCGGTTCTCAGCCTCGTCCCAGACCAGCGAGCGCGGCCCGTCGATGACCGCGTCGGTGACCTCCTCGCCGCGATGCGCCGGCAGGCAGTGCAGGAACACCGCGTCCGGGTTCGCCGCCGCCATCAGGTCGTCGTCGACCGTATAGCCTTCGAACGCCTCCAGCCGGGCCTCGTAGTCCTGGTCGCCCATGGACACCCAGGTGTCGGTGACGACGACGTCGGCCCCCTCGACCGCCTCGCGCGGATCGCCGGTCAGGTGCACATGGCCGCCGCCGACCGTCAGGTCGCGCAGGTCGGGATGGTATTCGGCCGGACAGGCGACCTGCAGCCGGAAGCCGAACTTCGGCGCGGCGTGCATGAAGCTGTGGCAGACGTTGTTGCCGTCGCCGACCCAGGCCACCGTCTTGCCGGCCACCGGCCCGAGGCGCTCCTCGATGGTCAGCAGGTCAGCCAGGATCTGGCATGGGTGCGAGCGGTCGGTCAGGCCGTTGATCACCGGCACGGTCGAGACGCGGGCGAAACGCTCGACGTCCTCGTGGCTGTTGGCCCGGATCATCACCGCGTCGACCATGCGCGACAGCACGCGCGCCGTGTCCTCGACCGGCTCGCCGCGGCCCAGCTGCATGTCCCCGGCGTTGGCGATGATGGCGCTCCCGCCCAGCTGGCGGATGGCCGCGTCGAAGCTGAAGCGGGTGCGGGTCGAGTTCTTCTCGAACACCATGGCCAGCACCCGGTCCTTCGCCGGCGCGTCCGCATCCGGCCGGCCCTGCGGCCAGCCCCGGCGCGCCTGCTTGCGGGCGTGCGCATCGTCGAGGATGGCGCGCAGCTCCTCGGCGGAGTGCCGGTGGATGTCGAGGAAGTGACGGGTCATGACGCTCGCTCCTGGCGGAAGGTGAGAAGGTTCATCACAACGATCACAACGAGGTCACAACGAACACGACGGGGTCCGCGCCGGACCGGCGGCCGGCAGGGATCACAGAACCAGACGGCGGAAGCCGTCCTTCAGTCTGCTTGTATTGAAGTTGATCAGGTAGCCCAGACGAACCTGTGAGAATCGCAGGTAGGTCAGGAGTTGGGCCGTATGGATCGACGCCAGGGCGTCGATCGATTTCACCTCGACGATCACCTGACGCTCCACCAGCAAATCGAGGCGAAATCCCGCTTCTATAGGCTCATCACGATAAGTGACCGGAACGGGGACTTGTCGGTCGACCTGAAGGCCGGCGCGAACGAGGTCCGAGGCCAGACAGTGCTCGTAGACGGACTCGAGCAGGCCGGGCCCGAGCTCACGATGCACCGCGAAAGCCGCATCCATGACAACGCGACCGATCTTGTTCACCTCTGGCGAAACAGGCTCGGTCCCGTCGTGTTCGCTGTGCATCGTCGTGATCGTTGTGATGAACCCCTTCGCGCCGGGGCCTCAGGCCCCCAGCTTGCCGCGCGCGAACTCGCAGGTCTTCTCGAAACGCTCGATCGCGTCGCGCGCCTCCTCCAGCGTCAGGATCAGCGGCGGCAGCATGCGCACGCAGTTGTCGCCGCCGCCGGCCACCAGCAGGCGCTGCTCGTCGCGCGCCCAGCCCATGAACTCGCGATTGTTCGGGACCAGCTTGACGCCGATCAGCAGGCCCTTGCCGCGCACGTCGACGATGACGTCCGGGAAGCGCTCCTTCAGACCGTGCAGCTGCTGCTTCAGATAGCCGGCGATCTCGTTGACGTGGGCCAGGGTCTCCGGCTTCGTGATCTCGGACAGGGCCGCCTGGCCGACGGCCATGGCCAGCGGGTTGCCGCCGAAGGTCGAGCCGTGCACGCCGACGGTCATGCCCTTGGCCGCCTCGGCGGTGGCCAGGCAGGCCCCGACCGGGAAGCCGCCGCCCAGCGCCTTGGCCACGGCCATGATGTCAGGCGTCATGCCGGCCCACTCATGGGCCCACAGCTTGCCGGTCCGGCCCATGCCGCACTGGACCTCGTCGAAGATGATCAGCACGCCGGTCTCGTCGGCCATCTGGCGCATCCAGCGCAGGTCCTCGTCGGGCGTGGCGCGGCAGCCGCCCTCGCCCTGCACCGGCTCGAGGATGATCGCCGCCGTGGTCGGATTGCGGAACGCCGCCTCCAGCGCCTCGCGGTCGCCCCAGACCAGCTGGTGGAAGCCTTCCATCGGCGGGCCGAAGCCGTTGGTGTAGCTCGGATTGGCCGCCGCATTGATGGCCCCGTAGGTTCGGCCGTGGAACGAGCCGTCGAAGCCGTAGACGTCGATCCGCTCCGGCTGGCCGTTGGCGACGTGGAACTTGCGCGCCGTCTTCAGCGCGCATTCGACCGCCTCGGTGCCCGAGTTGGTGAAGAACACCACGTCGGCGAAGCTGTTCTCGCACAGCATGTCGGCCAGCTTTTCCTGGCCCGGGATGCGGAAGATGTTCGAGACGTGCCAGAGCTTCTGCGCCTGCTCGGTCACCGCCTGCACCAGCTTCGGATGGGCGTGGCCCAGGCCGTTGGTCGAAATGCCGGCCACGCAGTCGAGGTATTCGGTCCCGTCGGTCGACCACAGCCGGGCGCCCTGCCCACGCTCCACCTCCAGCGGCGCGCGGTTGTAGACACCCATCAGATGTTCGGTGGACACGGGACGGTACCTCCTGAAGAGAGAACGGCCCCGCCGCGATGCGCGACGGAGCCGGTGAAAGGGTGAAGCCTTGTCGGACGGGGCCGGGGCTTAGTCAACACCGCCCCAAACTCGCCGGTCAGTCGCCCAGCTGGTCGTCCAGTCGGGCCACCACCGCAGCATAGGTCTCGGCCGCCAGCCGCACCGTCGCCGGGTCGACCCGCTCCATGGTGTCGTCCGCCGAATGGATCAGCTGGAACACCCGGGGCACGAAGCCCTCGGCCAGCCCGTTCGTCTCACCGCCGTTGAAGGCCAGCCACATCTGGTGGGCGCCGACATGATCCTGGAAGCCCAGCGACACGGTCGGCACGCGGTCGGTCGCGCCGGCCTCCCCCGCCTCGCTCAGCCCGGCGCCCGAGAAGGCGCGGTCGTCCGACGGCGGATAGACCGGGAAACCGACGCAGTGCATGGCCCGCTCGGCGCAGACTTCGCGCACCGCCCGCACCATGCCCGCCGACTGGGCCCCGTTGTTGAGGCCGTACATCATCGTGTCGCCATAGGCGGCGACGTCGGAGTTCACCACCGCGGCGACATTGGCCAGGCCGTGGGTCTCGATCCACTTGCGCGCGCCGATCAGGCCCAGCTCCTCCTGGTCGAACAGGATGACCCGCACGCGGTGGTCCAGATCGGCGTCGCGCAGCCGCCTGGCCGCCTCGATCACCCCGACCACCGAGGCGGCGTTGTCGACCACCCCTTGCGACATCGTCCCGTCGCGCAGCACCACCGCGTCGTAGTGGGCGGTCAGCAGGATCTCGCGCTCGCCCTCCCCGATGGTGAAGACCACGTTGCGGCCCTCAATCTCGCCGGTCTGGCGATTGCCGCCGGCGAAGGTCTCGACCGTGGGCTCGAAGCCCGCGGCGCGGACCTGCTCGACCACCACACGGGTGCGCGCCTCGTTGGTCGGCTGGACATAGGCCGCGACCTGGGCGCGGAGATCGACCTCCTGCGCGGCGGCGGGCCCGACGACGGCGAGAAGCGCCGCGGCGGCGGCGATCGAACGGAACAGCATGGAACCCCCTCGGTGAAGCGCCAGCATGGCTAGCGCGCCCGCCCGCGCCGCGCACCTTAAAACCGTGTCACGCGGCGCGGTCCGCCGGGCGGTTCGTCAGGACGGGATCATGGGCTAAGGGTGATCCTCCCAGCCGCGGTTCTCGCCCACACCCAGGTCGCCATGAAGCTCTACATCACCGCCCCGTCGCCCTACGCCCGCAAATGCCGCATCGTGGCGCGCGAGAAGGGGCTGGCGGATCGCGTCGAGGAGATCGTCGCCGATCCCTACGCCAACGACCCGGCCCTGCTCGCGGCCAATCCGGTGGTGCAGGTCCCGACCCTGATCGCCGAGGATGGCCTGCCGCTCAACGACAGCCCGGTGATCTGCGAATACCTCGACGCGCTCGGCTCCGGCCCGCGGCTCCTGCCCGAGGACGGCCCCGACCGGCTCCGGGTCCGCCGCATCGAAACCCTCGCCAACGGGGCGCTGGAGATGGGCGTCAAACTGGTGCTGGAGAAGCGCCGGCCGGAGAGCGAGCGGTCCCCGTCGTGGATCGCGCGCTGGACCGACAACATGGCCCGGGCCCTCGACGCGCTGGAGGCCTCCGACCTGCGGGCCGACGACCTGCACATGGGCACGATCACCGCCGCCGTGGCGACCACCTGGATCGGCTTCCGCCACCCCGACTTCGATTGGTCGCGCGACCGGCCGCGGCTGGCCGCCTTCACCGAGGCCATGGAGCGGCGCCCCGGCTTCGTCGCCACCCGACCGGCCTAGGACGGCGTCGGAGCGGCCGTCAGCCGGCTCGCGCACACCCCTAACCTTTGGTCGTTGACCGCCGATTTGTGCAATGGCAGGTAGAGATCAGGCTTGCCGGGGGGCAAGCCGTTTTCTCTTGGGGCTTCCATGATTTCCAACCGCACCGTGCGCCTCGGCGCGCGCGCGATGGCGCTCGCCGCCGTCGCCCTGACCCTTCCTGCCTGCGCCACCATCACGCGCGGCTCCAGCCAGGAATTCACCGTCGAGAGCACCCCGCCGGGCGCGCGCGTCTCGACCTCGAACGGCTTCCAGTGCGACGCCACGCCGTGCACCTTCCGCATGCCGCGCAAGGACGAGTTCCGCGCCACCGTCTCTCTCGACGGCTATGTGAGCCAGACCCACGAGGTCAGCAGCGGCATCTCGGGCGGCGGGGCCGCGGGCCTGGCCGGCAACGTCATCTTCGGCGGCATCGTCGGCGGCGTGGTCGACGCCTCCTCCGGCGCCATGAACGACCTGACGCCCAATCCGCTGGTCGTCACCCTGCGGACCCCGGCCGAAGAGGCCGCGTGGCAGGCCGCCGAGGCCGAGCGCGCCCGGCAGGTGGCGGCCGCCGCCGCCGGAGCCCGTCCTGAAGCGACGATCCTGACCTCTGAAGGCCGTTGAAGGGCGGGGCGGATATTTCCGTCCCGCCCTTTTCGTCGTCCGGCGGAGGCGCCCGTCCGCATCGACAGACCGCGGCCCCCCGCGCTAAGGACGCCCTCCCGTCCCGGAGGCTCCATCCTTGCGACTACCCCAGGCCCGGCTCGATCAGGTGCTCGACCGCTTCCACGAGGTGGAGGCGCGCATGGGCGCGGCCGCCGACGGCGCCGAGATCGTGCGCCTGTCGAAGGAGCACGCCGAGCTGAAGCCGGTCGCCGACGCCGTGCAGGAGCTCGCCCGCGCCCGGACCGAGATGTCCGATCTGGAGGCCATGGCCGACGATACGGAGATGGCCGAGATGGCCGCCGAGGAACTCGGAACGCTCAGGGACCGCCTGCCCGAGCTGGAGCGTCAGGTCGCCCTGCTGCTCGCCCCGCGCGACGCCGACGAGAACGCCTCGGCCGTGCTCGAGGTCCGCGCCGGCACCGGCGGCGACGAGGCCGCGCTGTTCGCCGGCGACCTGTTCCGCATGTACTCGCGCTACGCCCAGTCGCGCGGCTGGCGGGTCGAGATCGACAGCGTCTCCGAGGGCGAGGCCGGCGGCTACAAGGAGATCGTCGCCACCATCACCGGCGAGGGGGTGTTCGGCCGCCTGAAGTTCGAGAGCGGCGTGCACCGCGTCCAGCGCGTGCCGGTCACCGAGGCCGGCGGCCGCATCCACACCTCGGCCGCCACCGTCGCCGTCCTGCCCGAGGTCGAGGACGTCGAGATCGAGATCCGCGACCAGGACATCCGCATCGACACCTACCGCAGCTCCGGCGCCGGCGGTCAGCACGTCAACAAGACCGACTCCGCCGTCCGCATCACCCACCTGCCCACCGGCATCGTGGTGACCTCCTCGGAGAAGTCGCAGCACGTCAACCGCGACAAGGCGATGAAGAACCTGCGCGTGCGTCTGTACGACATGCAGCGGCAGGCCAAGGACCAGGCCCGCTCCGACGCCCGCAAGTCCCAGGTCGGCTCGGGCGACCGTTCCGAGCGCATCCGCACCTACAACTTCCCGCAGGGGCGGGTCACCGACCACCGCATCGGCCTGACCCTGCACAGCCTGCCGCAGATCCTCGAGGGCGACCTCGACCCCATGCTGGACGCCCTGATCGCCGAGGACCAGGCCGCCCGTCTCGCCGACCTCGAGGCCGAGTTCGCCTGAGGCCTATTTCGGCGGCCGGATCTTCCGCCTCAGCAGCCGGTCCGAAAGCGCCTCGGCGTGCTTCAGGGTGAAGGCCAGGGCCGCCGGGTTGCCGCGCCGCGGACCGATGCTGTCGGCCATCACCGCGCCTCGCTCGCCGATCGGCATCGGGGCCCCGGTGGTGGTGTCGAGCGCCGTCTGGTGCTCGATCTCGGCGTTCAGCTCCGCCCCCATCAGGATGATCTGCACGCTCAGCCAGGTCCACAGCAGGAAACCCATCATCGCCGCCAGCGGCCCGTAGGAGGCGGTGCGGACGAAGGTCTGCAGGTACCAGCTGAACCCCAGCGACAGGCCGAGGCTGAGCAGGGCGGCGAAGAGCGCGCCGGGGGTCAGCCAGCGCCACCGGGCCCGCGCCCGGCACGGCCCGAAGCGGTAGATGATGGTCAGGGCCGCGACGTACACCGCCAGCAGCGCCGGCCAGCGCAACGGCGCCAGATAGGCCCACTCCTCGGCCAGGCCGAACACGCCCAGCACCACCGGCACGCCGACCACGAGGCCGGCCGTGATCAGCACCGCGAACAGCCCCGACAGGGTGAAGCCCATGCACACCAGGTTGTACTTTATCAGGTTGCGCCGCTCGACCTCGTGGTAGGCGACGTTCAGCCCGTAGAAGAGCACCTTGATGGCCCCGTTGGCGGTCCACAACGACAGCGCCAGCGTCCACGCCAGGGTGAAGGTCAGCTCGGTGGTCGAGTTCTCCGCCAGCCGCTGCATCTCCCCGCCGATGAACTCGGCCACCCCCTGCGGCAGCACGGTGGAGAGGAATTGCAGCCGGTCCCAGGCGTCGTACGGATCGGCGAACAGGCCGTAGATGGTCACGAAGGCGGCCAGCGTCGGGAACAGCGACAGCACGGCGAAGAAGGTCACGCCCCCGGCCACGAAGCCGACCCGGTCGCCGAAGTAGGAGGCGCCGACGCGCCAGAAGATGTCGATCCAGCCCTTGTGCGGAATGTGCTCCGGCCGCCGCGCCAGCCGTCCGCGGCCGGGCTCCCTGGCCTCGAAGTCCTCCGGAGTCGGCGCCCGGGGCGGCAGCGGCTCCGGCCGCGGCGGCCGCAGCTCGATGCCGTACTTGTGTCCGCGGGTGTAGAGCAGGTGCGCGGCCCCGGCCCCCGCGGCCAGCCCCCCGGCCACGGCTCCGATCGCTCCCCAGAGGCCGAGCCCGGCCCTTCGTCCCGACTTTCCCTGCATCCGCGCGACAACGGCTGCGCTGGCGGCGCGTTCCAGCGCCGGCGGCGCTTGAAATCCGCGCCCGCTCGCGCCAAGCCCTCCGGCATGACCGACGCCGCCGCCGCCCCGACCCTGCTCACCGCCTGGAAGGCCGCCCAGGCCCGCCTCAAGGACGGCCGCATCGACAGCCCGTCGATCGACGCCCGCCTGCTGCTCGAGGTCGCCGCCGGCTGCACCCGCGCCGAGATTCTCACCGACCCCTACCGCACCCTCACCGCCGCCCAGCAGACGGCCCTCGACGGCTATGTGGAGCGCCGGCTGAAGCGCGAGCCGGTGTCGCGCATCCTCGGCCGCAAGGGCTTCTGGAAGATCATGCTGAACGTCACGCCGGACGTGCTCAGCCCCCGCCCCGACACCGAGGCCATCCTCGACGTGGTCATGCTGGCCTATGCCCCGCACGAGGCCTTCACCATGATCGATCTCGGCACCGGCTCGGGGGCGATCCTGCTGGCGACCCTCGCCGAGCGCGCCGGCGCCCGCGGGGTCGGCACGGACGTGTCCACCGAGGCGCTCGCCGTCGCGCGCGAGAACGCCGCCAACCTGGGGCTGGAGAACCGCTGCGACTTCATCCGCACGGAGTGGGCGACCGGCTTCGGCGACCACAGCTTCGATCTGGTGGTGTCGAACCCGCCCTACATCCCCAGCGGCGACATCGCCGGGCTCGACCCCGAGGTGCGCGACCACGACCCGCATCTGGCGCTCGACGGCGGCCCCGACGGCCTCCAGGCCTATCGCGAGCTCGCCCCCGAGATCCGTCGCATCCTCAGGCCCGGCGGCTTCTTCGCCGTCGAGATCGGCTGGGACCAGGGCCCGCAGGTGAAGGCGATGTTCGAGGCCGAAGGCTTCGAGGACGTCATCGTGGTCAAGGACCTGTCCGACCGCGATCGCGTGGTGACCAATGGGCCCGACCCCCGGACCAACCCGATCCCGAAGATGTGACGCCCCGCGCGTCCCACGCGAAAGCCTCTTGGAAACGCCACGATCCCGCGCTAAGTCTTCCTCGTCTCCCACCCAAACCGCACGCTCGGACCGCTGAAGGTTCTGCCGCGCGCGTGTCCAGGGCAGTGACGGTCGGGCCGGTCGCCCGGCGGACCACAGGGCGACACCCGAATTCCGATCACATCGTCAGCGGGGATGGGCCCCGACCGAAGCGGAAGACGAAGACGGACGGCGCCGGGCGCACAGCGCTCCGGTCCGCCCTTACCCACCGAGGCACGGTAGCGTCCGATGAGAGATTTCAAGGGCATGAAGCGTCAGCGCGGACGCAACAGGAAGCCGGGCGGCGGCAACGCCAACGCCACCAATCCGAACCGTTCGTGGGACTCCCAGGGTCCCGAGAACATCAAGGTTCGCGGCAACGCCCAGACCGTCTACGAGCGCTACATGCAACTGGCCCGCGACGCCGCCGCTTCCGGCGACCGCGTTCTGGCCGAGAACTACACCCAGCACGCCGAGCACTATTTCCGCGTCCTGCGCGCCCTGCAGCCGGCCCGCCCGGTCAGCGAGATCGCCCAGCGCGAACTGGCCGGCCAGGGTTTCGACATCGACTTCGAGGACGAGTCGGGCGCCCAGGCCGCCGCCATCCTCGCCGCCCAGCAGGCCGAGGCCGACCGCGCCGCCGAACAGGAGCGCCGCCAGCGCGAGCAGGACGAGCGTCGCGAACGCCAGAGTCAGGGACAGGGCCAGGACGGCGAGCGCCGTGAATGGCGCGACCGCGACGACCGCGAGCCCCGTGAGTCGCGCGAGCCTCGCGAACACCGCGCCGAGGGCGAGGGCGGCGAGTCCCGCGAGGGCGGGCGCCGCGAAAGCCGCCGGGAACGCTGGGAGCGTCGTCGCGACGAGCGCAACCGTCGTTTCGAGACCGATCGCGAAGGCGGCGAGGCTCCGGCCGCGCAAGCCGAGGAAGGCCACGAGGAGGCCGCCCCCGCCCCGGCCGCTGCGGAGGCCCAGGCCGAGGCCCGCCCGGCCCGCGAGCGCGGCGCACGTCGCCCG
>JAFAEC010000094.1 GCA_023424215.1 Pseudomonadota bacterium | reverse complement strand
GCCTCGGCCAGCAGGCGGTGGCGGGCGCGGCGGGCGGCATGGGGAAGGCCCGACGCGGGCCTGGGCCCGGTCCAGCGGAGCAGCCGCCAGTCCGCCCCGGTCGACAGGGCGGCGCGTTCGGCGAGGGCGTTCCAGCCGGGGCTGTCAGGACTGAGGCCGTGATCGACGGTCAGGGCGAGCAGCCGCCGGCCGCGACTGCGGGCCCAGTCGGAGGTCAGGCGCAACAGGGCCATGGAGTCGCCGCCACCGGACAGGGCCACGGCCAGCGGGCGGTCCACGTCGGCTTCGAGGCGGGCGTCGAGGACGGCTTCCGCCGCCGCGACCCAGGCCGGCGCGCCGGAGGTCAGCCGCCTCTCCGCGCGCTCCGCGGGGCGGGGCATTCGAAGCGCGTGCGCAGCTCGGTCGCCCGCGTCCGCAGCGCCGGACTGGCGTCCTCGGCATAGCGGTTGGCGAACTCGGTCAGCGCCCCGCAAGCCTGGGTCTTGCGGTCGGTCTCGTTCAGCGCCGCGGCCAGCTCCAGGGTGGTGGCGGCGGCCCACGGGGTGGTCGGCCAGCCCTGCAGCGACGAGGCGTAGGCCGAAACGGCGCCGGCATGGTCGCCGGCCGAAACGCGCAGGTCGCCGAGCCGGCTGTGCGCCTCACGCGCCTGCGGCGTGTCGGGCCAGGCCGCGATCACCGTCTGCAGGGCCCTGTCGCCGCGGGCCGGGTCGCTGGCGGCGAGGCGCACGGCGGCCGCGAGGTCGCGGGTGGCGTCGCCGGTCGGCGAGGTGGTCGGGATCGGCGAGTTCAGTTCGGCCTCGCGCTCGGCAGCGGCCTCAAGCCTCTGCACGCGGGCTTCCGCGTCGCGCAGACGGGCGCCGATGGCGGCGTTGTCGCGGTTGGCCTCGTCGAGCGCGAAGGTGAGGCGCTCGAGGTCGGCGTTCACCCGCTGGACCGTAGCCTCCATGTCCGAGAGCCGGCGGTCCATGATGCCGACCCGCCCCTGCAGGGCGACGACCTCGGGATCGGGCTCGACCAGCACCGGCTGGCCGGCGGCGTTGCGCTGGGTCACGGCGCGCTCGAGGCGGCGGACGTTGCGGTCCAGCTGCTCCAGCCGGCGGCGATCCCACTGGATCGGCTCCATGGGCGCGGTCTGCGCGACGACGACGGTGCCGGCTCCGACGAGGGCGATGCCCAGGGCGGCGGCCATCAGCTTGCGCGAGCGAAGGGTGGAGGGGAGCTTCAGCATGGTCGTTTTGGTCCCACCGATTTGCGGCCGTCGCAAGGCGTCAGACGCCCAGTCCGAGCCAGATCACCGCCCAGAGGAACAGGCCGAGGACGATGTTGCAGAACAGGATCAGGAACACGAACCGCCACAGCGCCGAAAACCAGGACAGCGAATAGGCGCCCTTCAGCTGGGCGAAGATGTGCGCCGGCACGATGAAGCAGGAGGCGATCCACGCCACGCCGCCCACCCAGCCGTTGAGCATCGCCAGCGCCCAGACCGCCAGACCCAGCATGGCCATGAAGGTGAGCGAATAGAGCACGAAGACGCCGTGATCGTAGAGCGTCACCCGGCGGCGGTGCAGGAACAGGATCGCCATGAAGGGGATCGACAGCGGCACCAGCAGGAAGGCGAATTTGTAGAGCGTCTGCTGCAGCTTGTAGACGGCCAGGTCGGGGTTCTGCAGCTTCTTGGCCATCTTCTTCGCCGTGGGGCCGGCGTCTTCGGACTGGTAGATTCCGACGGCCCAGTCCTTCAGCCCGGCCTGCCAGCCGCCCGGCGCGAGGCCGTCGGCGCGGTTGTCGGGCCCCGCCGCGGCGGTCAGTCGCTCGATGTCGCCCACCAGCTCGTCGCGATCAGCCGTCGCCTCCGCGAGAGCCGCTCGCGCCTCGGCCAGGGCGCCGGGCTCGGGCGCCGCCTCGCTTTCGAGCGCGGCCAGGCGCTGGCGGGCCTGCTCGGCCTCGGCGGCGGCCTCGTCCAGCGCGGCCTCGGCTGTCGCGCGCTGGCTCGCGAGACTCATCACCGGCTCCGGCATGCGCACGAAGCTGAGGATGAAGAAGGTCACGAAGATGGTGAACAGGAACAGCGCCAGCGGCGAGACGTAGCGGGTGCGCGCGCCCTGCACCCATTCGCGGGTCAGGCGTCCGGGATTGAGGGCCAGCAGCGGCAGGGTCCGCCAGATGCGGGCGTCGAAATGCATGACGCCGTGGAGCAGCTCCTCGCCGAGGTGGAGCAGGGTGCGATGGACGTGGGTCGGCTGGCCGCAGTTGGCGCAGAAATTCCCCGAAGTCTCGGCCCCGCAGTCGGAACAGGTTCCGTGATGCTCGCCGGCGCTACCCGTCGGCCGCTCCAGCGCGCCCGCGACGAGACCCGCGCTGACCGCCGCTCCGGCGTCCTCCATGCTCATGCGAAAGCCCCCTTTCCCTCGCTCTTCTAGCCAGACCCGCCCGCGCCGGAAACGAAAAAGGCGCCCGCGCAAGGCGGGCGCCCTTCATGACCATACCGTCGGCGCGGTCAGCGCACGGCGCCGGAGACGATGGCGGTGTGGGCGTTGCGGTTGCGGGCCCAGGCCTCCTCGTTGGAGCCGGCGGCGATCGGCCGCTCCTTGCCGTAGCTGATGGTGTCGATGCGGGCGGCGTTGACGCCGCGCTCGACGAGGTAGGTGCGGACCGACTCCGCCCGGCGCGCGCCGAGCGCCAGGTTGTACTCGCGGGTGCCGCGTTCGTCGGCGTTGCCCTCGATGCGCACGGTCACGTTCGGATAGCGCTGCAGCCAGGCCACCTGGGCGTCGAGGCGCGGATAGGCCTCGGGACGGACCTGGTAGCTGTCGAGGTCGAAATAGACCCGGTCGCCGACATTGACGACGAAGTCCTGCTCCGAGCCCGGCGCGGCCGCGCCGAGGGCGCCGCCGTCGACATTGCCGGCCCCCGCGCCCGGATACTGCGGATTGGCGTCGGCGGAGGGAATGTCGTTGCCCGCCGGCGAGTCGGCCGCCGGCCGCGGCGTGCAGGCGGCGAAGGCCGCCGCGGCGGCGCCGATCGCCGCGAGGCGGACGAGGTTCGAGGGCTTCATCATCGGTCGTCTCCAGGATGCCGGGCCAGCGGCCCCTCGGCTTTGCTGTAAGGGTTGGGTACTGTCGCGCCAGCCCTTTCGCCAGTCGCGATAACGCAGGTTTGAGCCCAGGGGCTCCGTCGGGTTCAGGTCGGACAGGCGTCCGGGCCGGTTGCGGCGAGGCGGGTGGGCTGCTCGTCGAGCAGCGGCGACCACGCCGGGTCGGAACCGCGACCGGGATAGCCGGCCTGACTGACCACGCGGCCGGACAGGTCGACGGTCCACAGCCGGGTGTCGCCGCCCGGGGCCTGACGGGCGAACATGATGTAGCGACCGTTCGGCGCCCAGGACGGGCCTTCCTCGAAATAGCTGGACGACAGGATCCGCTCGCCCGAGCCGTCGGTGCGCATGACGCCGGTCGAGAAGCGTCCGCCGGCCTGCTTGGTGAAGGCGATCAGGTCGCCCCGCGGGCTCCACGCCGGGGCCGTGTAGATGCCGCCGCCGCGGCTGATCGGACGCTGGCCGGAGCCGTCGGCGCGCATGGTGTAGAGCCGGGCCGAGCCGGAGCGGTCGGAGGTGAAGACGATCTGCGATCCGTCCGGGCTGAACGAGGGCGAGGTGTCGATGCCCGGGTCGGAGGTCAGGCGGCGCAGTTGCCGGCTGCTCAGGTCCATCACATAGATGTCGGTATTGCCGCCGCGGATAATCGAGAAGGCCAGCTTCGAACCGTCGTTCGAGAAGCGCGGGGCCAGCACCTGGCCGTCGAACTCGCCCAGGCTCTCGCGACGGTTGGTCGACAGGTTGAGCAGGTAGATGCGGCTGTAGTCCTTGCCCAGCGCGACGTAGGTGATCTCGTTGGGGTCGCTCATCGAGAATCGCGGCGACATGATGATCTCGTCGCCCTGCGTCAGGAACACCGGGTCGTGGCCGTCCTGGTCCGAGATGGCGAGGCGCGACAGCCGGTTCAGCTGGGTGCCGCTCTCGGAAACGAAGACCACGCGGCTGTCGAAGAAGCCGCTCTCGCCGGTCATCCGCTGGTAGACCATGTCGGCGATCTTGTGCCCGATGCGCCGCCACTGCAGCGGCGTGGCGGTGAACTTCCACGCCACCAGCTGGCACTGGCGGTAGGGGTCGTAGAGGCGGAAGCCGTAGTCGTTGCGGTTGTCCGGACGGGGGGTGACCTCGCCGTACAGCACCGCCTGGGCCCCGATCGAGGTCCACTGCGGGAAGTTGGGGGCGTTGGCCAGGGTCAGACCGGTCTCGATGAAGCTGGCCGGATCCAGCGGCTCGAAATAGCCCGAACGGCGCAGGTCGTCGCGGATGACGCCGGACAGTTCGGCGCCGTTCTGGCCGGCGAAGCTGGCGACGGCGATGGGCAGGGGGCGCAGCACGCCCTGGTCGACGACGACCTCCTCCTGCTGCGGCTGCGGCTCCTGGGCGGTCGTCGCCGAGGGACCGGCGATGGCGAGCACGGCGACCGAGGCCAGCAGAATCGTCAGACGCATCGAATACCTCCAGATCGGGTCGTTGAAGCCCACCTTGGCCCCGCCCCGTCGTCGAGGCCAGCTTGGGCGTGATTGCGGCGACTTTCAGGCCCGGAAGCCTGACAGTCGGTTTCCGTCAGCCGCCGCACATGGTCGCCGTGCGGAAGGAGAACGGGATCTCCTGCCGTTCGTATCCCGAAGGCATGTCGAAAGGCGCCGCCGCGCGGATCGCGCGCACCACGCCGTCCGAGGCGGCCCGCCAGGCGGGGTCGCTGCGGCTCTGGGTCAGACGGGGCGATCCGACGATGCGGCCGCTTTCGTCGAGGGTCACGCGCACGCCGATGGTCAGGTCGTCGGCGCCGGGCAGGTCGCAGTTGACGGTCCAGTGCGGCGTGACCTGCGCCGCCAGCGCCTGCAGCGAGGCGCGGCCGACGGCCTGGGGCGCGGACCCGCGGCCCTGCTGGCCAGTGGCCGGACGTTGCCCCGGCCGGGTCGATGGCCGGGGC
>JAFAEC010000067.1 GCA_023424215.1 Pseudomonadota bacterium | reverse complement strand
ATCCTTCGCCTGCGGCTGCGGATGGTCCCCCTCCCCCGGAGGGGGAGGATCGGGCGGCGGGTCCGCCGCTGGTGCTGCGGGCGGCGCAGCGGGCGCCGGCGGGGGACTGGGCGACCTGGCTGTTCCTCGGCGGGCGCGGGGCCGGCAAGACCCTGGCGGGGGCGATGTGGCTGGCCGACATGGCCGAGGCGGTCGGGCCGGGCGGGCGGCTGGCGCTGATCGGGCCGACCCTGCACGACGTGCGCGAGGTGATGATCGAGGGGGTCTCGGGGCTGCGGTCGCTGCCGCGCTGGGGAGTGGGGGCGCGGCCGGTGTACGAGCCGACGCGGCGGCGGCTGACGTTTCCGAACGGGGCGACGGCGTGGGCCTTTTCGGCGGAGGATCCGGACAGCCTGCGGGGGCCGCAGTTCCAGGCGGCGTGGGCGGACGAGTTCTGCGCGTGGCGGAATGGGGGGGAAGTTCTCGCGCTGCTGCGGATGGGTCTGCGCTTGCCGCTTCGCCCCCTCCACCATCCTTCGCCTGCGGCTGCGGATGGTCCCCCTCCCCCTGCGGGGGAGGAGACGGGGGCGGGCCGGCTTCGACCTCCGGCGCCGCCCCCTCCACCCCGCGGGCTGGGTCGCCCGCGCGGTCCCCCTCCCCATCTGGCGATGGGGAGGTGAGCAGCGGCGCTCAGGCAGCGAGCCGCCGCGCGGCGAGCGGTAGCGCCCCCAGACTATGCGTGACGACGACGCCAAGGCCGACGGCGGCGTTGCGGCGGTTGCGGGGGGAGGCCTCGTGCGTGGAGACGCATGCGGGGACGCGGGACAATGCGGCGCATCTGGCCCCGGGGTTTCTGGCCGGGCTGGAGGCGCTGTACGGCGGCACCCGGCGGGCGGCGCAGGAGCTGGACGGCCAGGTGGTCGAGCTGGACGGGGCGCTCTTTACGGCGGAGATGATGGCGAGGGCCAGACTCCCCTCGGGCTCAAGTAGCCCGAAGGGCGGTAGCCCCTGGGACAGGGTCGTCGTCGCCGTCGATCCGTGCGTGACGGCGGGCGGGGACGCCTGCGGCATCGTGGTGGCGGGGCGGACGGGCGACCGGGCGGTGGTGCTGGCCGACCGCTCGGCGCGGGGGCTGTCGCCCGAGGGCTGGGCCCGGCGGGCGGTGCGGGCGGCCGAGGAATTCGGCGCCCGGGCCATCGTCGCCGAGGTCAACCAGGGCGGCGACCTGGTGCGCTCGGTGCTGGTCGCGGCGGGGTCGCAGGTGAAGCTGCGGGCGGTGCGGGCGACCAAGGGCAAGCGGGTGCGGGCCGAGCCGGTGGCGGCGCTGTACGAACAGGGGCGGGTGACGCACGCCGGGGCGTTCGTGCAGTTGGAGGAGGAGCTGATGGCGCTGGGCGGGCCGGACGAGGCGGGCGAGAGCCTCGACCGCGCCGATGCGCTGGTGTGGGCGATCACCGACCTGCTGATCGACCGGACCGGGGCGGGGACGGGGCCGCGCATCCGGGTGCTGGACTGGACCGCGCCGCCCTCGGGGATTTCGGCGCGGCTGTGGTAGGGGGCGGGGATGAAGCCCCTCGAGATCGATGTGCTGGTGGTCGGCGCGGGCGCCGCCGGGATGATGTGCGCGTGGGAGGCCGGGCGGCGCGGGCGCTCGGTGCTGGTCGTCGACCATGCGCGGGCGCCGGGGGAGAAGATCCGCATCTCGGGCGGGGGGCGGTGCAACTTCACCAACCTCGGCTGCGGGCCGCACGCCTTCCTCGGCGAGAACCCGCGCTTCGCCACCTCGGCGCTGAAGCGCTTCACCCAGCACGACTTCCTCAAGCGGGTCGAGGCGGCGGGGATCGGCTGGCACGAGAAAACGCTGGGGCAACTGTTCTGCGACGACTCGGCGAAGCAGATCGTGGGCATGCTGGTCGACGGGCTGCGGGAGGCGGGGGCGACGCTGCGGCTGGGGACGGCGGTGGACCGGGTTGAGCGGCGCGGCGAGGGGTTCGAGGCGGCGCTGTCGGACGGGAGCGTGGTGCGGGCGCGGTCGCTGGTGCTGGCCACGGGGGGCAAGTCGATCCCGAAGATGGGGGCGACGGGCTGGGCGCTCGACGTCGCCGGCCGGTTCGGCCTGCGCGTTACGGACACCCGTCCGGCCCTGGTCCCGCTGACCTTCGAGGCCGGGCTGCTGGAGACGCTGAAGCCGCTGGCCGGCCTGTCGGTGGAGGCGGTGGTCAGCCATCGCCTTCCCGCCGACCGCCGCGCGCCGGGCCGCCCGACCGGCGAGACCCGCTTCGCCGAGGGCCTGCTGTTCACCCATCGAGGCCTGTCCGGGCCGTCGATCCTGCAGATCAGCTCCTACTGGCGGGAGGGCGAGGCGATCACCGTCGCCATGGCCCCGGGCGTGGACGTCCACGCGGCGCTCAGGGCCGCGAAGGAGGAGAATGGCAAGCAGGCCGTCCACACGGCGCTGGGCCACATCGTGCCGCGCCGGCTCGCCGAAAGCCTGTGCGAGCGCGAGGGCGTCGCGGGCAAGCTGGCGGAGGTCGGCGACAAGGCGCTGCGTCGGCTGGACGAGGCGGTGAACCGCTGGACGGTCAAGCCGGTGGGCTCGGAGGGCTATCGCACGGCCGAGGTCATGCTCGGCGGGGTGGCGACCGAGGGGCTGGACCAGCAGACGATGCAGGCGAAGGCGGCGCCGGGGCTGTACGTGATCGGCGAGGCGGTCGACGTCACCGGCTGGCTGGGCGGCTACAATTTCCAGTGGGCCTGGTCGTCGGGCTGGGCGGCGGGGCAGTCTTGCTAGGTTCCAGGTTCTAGGTTGTAGGGGCTAGGTGCTAGGGAGCCCTGCATCGCCGCCGCTTCTCTTAGATTCCCTAGAACCTAGAACCTAGCCCCTAGAACCCAGCCCCCATGTTCACCGCCACCGTCCTGACCATGTTTCCGGAAGCGTTTCCGGGCCCGCTCGGCGTGTCGCTGATCGGCACGGCGTGGCGCGAGAAGGGGCTGTGGAGCCTCGAAACCCTTGACATCCGGGCGTTCTCCGACGATAGGCGCGGCTTCCTGGACGACACCCCCGCGGGCGGCGGACCGGGAGCGGTATTGAAGGCGGACGTGGTGGCCCGGGCGGTGGACAGCCTGTCGGGACCTCGACGGCCGCTTTTGTACATGAGCGCCCGGGGCCGGCCCCTGACCCAGGCGCGCGTCAAGGAATGGGCGCAGGCCGACGGCATCGTCGTGCTGTGCGGCCGTTTCGAGGGGGTGGACCAGCGGGTGCTCGACAGCCGCGGGTTCGAGGAGGTCTCGGTCGGAGACGCGGTTCTCGCCGGCGGCGAGGCGGCGGCGATGGTCGCGATCGAGGCGTGCGTACGACTGATCCCCGGGGTGCTGGGCCAGGCCGAAAGCCTCGGTTCGGAGAGCTTCGAGGACGGGCTTCTGGAATATCCGCAGTACACGCGACCGCGGAGCTTCGAGGGGCTCGACATTCCCGAGGTCCTGCTGTCGGGCGACCACAAGAAGGTCGCACAATGGCGCCAGGAGCAGCGGGAGAAGACCACGCGGGAGCGGCGGCCGGACCTCTGGTCGGCGTATCTCGCCAACTCACAGCTAAAGGGCGAAAAAGCCCGAGGAGAATAGAATGAACATCGTCCAGCAGATCGCTGCCGAAGAAAAGGCCCGCCTCGTCGAGAAGCGCGCCATCCCCGAATTCCAGCCCGGCGACACCCTGCGCGTCAACGTGCGCATCAAGGAAGGCGAGCGCGAGCGCGTCCAGGCCTTCGAGGGCGTCTGCATCGCCCGCGCCGGCGGCGGCGTGAACGAGAACTTCACCGTCCGCAAGATCTCGTTCGGCGAGGGCGTCGAGCGCGTCTTCCCGATCCTGTCGCCGAACATCGAGTCGATCGAGGTCAAGCGCCGCGGCGTCGTGCGCCGCGCCAAGCTTTATTACCTGCGCGACCGCCGCGGCAAGTCGGCCCGCATCGCCGAGCGCCAGACCGCCCGCGCCCCCAAGGGCGGCGTCGCCGTTCCGGAAACCGGCGCCGCCGAGACCCCGGCCGCGGACAACACCGAAGCCTGATCCAGGCCCGGCCCTGCCGATCCGAAGAGGCCCCGACGGGAAGCCGCCGGGGCCTTTTTCATGGCGAGGAGGCGGCAACCCGCCTGTGCGCAGGCGGGCACAGGACGGCCCGCCAGCGGCCGGGCCTCGCCGTGCTAGCGGGGCGCCCGTCGGGCGTCGGCCGGCTGGTCTTCGGGGGACGGGGCGGGGCGGGCGTCGAGGACGGCGCGGAGCCTTCGGGCCAGGACCGACCGCTCGTAGGGCTTCTCGAGCACGTCGAACTCGTGGACGTCCTGAAGGGCCGCGTCGCCGACATAGCCGGAGGTGAGAAGGACGGCGAGGCCCGGATGCGCGGCGCGGCATTTCCGCGCCAGGTCGATGCCGTTGATCGGACCCGGCATGACGACGTCGGAGAACACGAGGTCGAAGTCCTGGTCCAGCTCCAGCCGCGCCAGGGCGGCCTGGGCGTCGACGGCGTACTCGCAGCGATAGCCGAGGCCCTGCAGGGTCTCGAAGCCGACGCCGAGCACCGACGGATCGTCCTCGACGATCAGCAGCCGCTCGGTGCCGCGCGGGGCCTCTTCCTCCCCCTTTGGATCCGGACGGACCTGCGCCGGCCGCTGGTCGGTCAGCGGCAGACGCAGGCGGAAGGTCGAGCCCTCGCCCGGCGTGCTGTCGATCTCGACCCGCCCGCCCGACTGCTGGATGAAGCCGTACACCTGCGACAGGCCGAGGCCCGAGCCGCGACCGACGTCCTTGGTGGTGTAGAACGGCTCGAACAGGCGTTCCCGCGTTTCCGGCGACATGCCGGACCCGGTGTCTGCGACGGTGATCACGCCCTCGCCGCCCGATTCCGCCACCTGCACCCCGAGCCGGCCGGAGCCTTCCATGGCGTCGCGCGCGTTGACCGCCAGGTTGAGAAGGGCGTTCTCCAGCTGGTTGGCGTCAACCATGACGAAGATCGGCTCGGGCGAGCGCTTCCAGTCCACGGTGACGGCGTCGCCGACGGCCTGCCTGACCAGGGGCAGGAAGTCGGACACCAGCTGGTTGAGATCGACCGCCTCCGGCGCCAGCGCCTGGCGGCGGGCGAAGGCGAGCAGCTGGCGCGTCAGGGTCTGGCCCCGGTCGGCGGCCAGCTTGATGGCTTCCAGGTGCCGCCGGAAGGGCGTCGCCTCGGCCTTGCGCATCAGCAGGTCGGCGTTGCCGAGGACGACGGTCAGCAGATTGTTGAAGTCGTGGGCGATGCCTCCGGTCAGCTGGCCCACGGCCTCCATCTTGCGCGCGTGCGACAGCTGCTCCTCGAGGCGGCGGCGGTCGGTGATGTCCAGCAGGGTGCCGAAGATCTCGCCTTCTCCACCGGCGTCGCCGGGGACCCAGACGCCCTGGTCGAGGAAGGTGCGATACTGGCCGTCGGCGCACATCCAGCGATACTCGCAGGCATAGGCGCCCGTCTCGCTGGCCTTCATCAGGCATTCGGCGACCGCCTCGACATCGCCCGGGTGGATGCGGCCCAGGCCGATGTCCGGATCCTCGATGAAGCGCGACGGTTCGAAGCCCGTCAGGGGCGCGATGCTGTCGCTGACGAAGAGGGCCGGGAAAGGATGCTGCCGGGCGCGGGAGGTGAAGACCACGGGCAGCGACCTGAGGATCGCGTCCTGACGCTCGCGCGTCTGCCGCAGCTCCATCTCCGCCGCCAGACGGGCCTCGGCGATGGCGGTGTTCTCGGTGAGGAGCTTGGTCTGCTCCGCCGCCTGCCGATGGATCTGCAGGTTCTTCAGGTACAGGTCGACGAGGACCGACACCTTGGAGCGCAGGATGAAGGGGTCCACCGGCTTGAACACGACGTCGACAGCCCCGGCCTGGTAGGCCTGGAAGATGTGGGCCTCGTCGCGGAACACGGCCGTGACGAAGACGATCGGCGTGTCGCGGGTGCGCGGATGCTCGCGGATCAGCCGCGCGGTCTCGTAGCCGTCCATGCCCGGCATGTGCAGGTCGAGCAGGATCACCGCGAACTCCTCGGTGAGCAGCAGCCTGAGCGCGTCGGGACCGGAGCGCGCCACTCTCAGCTCCTGGCCGAGCACCTTGAGCGCCTCGGTCGCGGCGAAGGCGTTCCGCTCGTCGTCGTCGACGATCAGAATTCGGGCTTTCAGGTCGTCGGGCGCGGCCGGATCGGGTCGGGAGATCATGAGCCGGCGGGCTCGTGCAGGGTCAGGCGATGGGCGTCGGCCCGCTGGATCGACACGCGCATGACCGAGATGAGGAAGTCGATGTCGACCGGCTTGGAGACATAGTCGGAAGCGCCGGCCTGGATGCACTTGGCCCGGTCGCCCTTCATCGCCTTGGCGGTGACGGCGATGATCGGCAGGTCGGCGAAGCGAGCATCGGCGCGGATCTCGCGAATGGTTTCGTAGCCGTCCATGTCCGGCATCATGATGTCGACGAGTACGACATCGACGTCGGGATGCTGGTTGAGCAGTTCCAGCCCCGCGCGGCCGCTTTCGGCGTAGTGGAGGCCGACGCCGAACTCCTCGAGCGCGCTGGCCATCGAGAAGATGTTGCGGATGTCGTCGTCGATCACCAGGGCGGTCTTTCCGGTGAGGATGGCGTCGACCTTGCGCACCTGGTTCAGGCCGTCGCGCGCCGCGGCGGTCAGGTTCTCGACAGGCTCGTGCAGGAGAAGGGTCGCCTGGTCGATGAGCTGGGCGGGCGTGCGGGCGATCCGGGCCAGGCCGGAGAAGACCGCGAGCCGCAGCCGCCGCTCGTCGGCGGGCTGAACCTCTTCGCGGACATAGAGAAGGACGGGGCGGCCGACGGCCTTGAGCCAGGACATGAGAACATCGGGCGGCGCGACGGCGGCGTCCACGATGACGCCGTCCGCCGGCTGCAACCTGAGCTTCTTCAGCCCCTTGAGCTCGTCCACCCGCGTGACGTTGGCGAAGGCCGCCTTCAGGGTCGCGAACGTCGGGCCGGGACGGCCGACGAGGACGACGCGGCCTTCCGGTGCGGTGGTGAGGGTCCGGACCCGGTCGAGACTGGCGGTGACATCTTCCCGGGCGACCGGCTTCGGCGTCACGCCGACGGCTCCGATCGCGAGGCTCAGGCTGGCCTGATCGTCCGCCGACATCACGTGCACCGGAATGTGCCGCGTCTCTGGGGTCCGCTTGAGGAGGTCGAGCAGCGCCAGGCCGTCCATGTCCGGAAGCCCCACGTCGAGCATGATCGCACTGGGACCGTACCGACGGGCGAGGGCGATGGCCGTAACGCCCTGCTGGGTGACCACGGCCTTGAACCCCGCGTCATGCGCGAGCGCGAGGAGAATACGGGCGAACCGGGGGTCGTCCTCGATGATCAGGATGACGACGTCGTCCGGCCCGAGGGCGTCGCGATCGTCGCCGACCGCCTCGACGATCTCCGCCGCGTCCCCGGTTTCGCGCTGGCGGACCACCACGGACTTGCTGCCAGCGGCCGCGGCGGTCGCCGCGGCGGCGGGGCTGAAGTTCACCGGCAGATACAGGGTGAAGGTCGAGCCCTCGCCGGGCGCGCTTTCCACCTTCAGTTCGCCGCCCAGGGTGCGGGTGATCTCGCGGCTGATCGAGAGACCCAGGCCGGTCCCGCCGTACTTGCGGCTGGTGGTTCCGTCGGCCTGCTGGAAGGCCTCGAAGATGATCCGCTGCTTGTCCTCGGGAATGCCGATGCCGGTGTCGCGGACCGAGAAGGCGAGCACCTGGCCCGCCTTGTTGAGGTGCTCGTTGTCGCCGCTCCAGCCCGCCGGCGCGCGGGCGATCCGGAGGGACACCCCGCCGGCCGCCGTGAACTTGAAGGCGTTGGACAGCAGGTTCTTGATGATCTGCTGAAGGCGCTTGTCGTCGGTGTACATCGAGGAGGGCAGGTCGGGAGCCAGTTCGATGGCGAAGTCGAGCTTCCTGTCCTGCGCGATCTGGGAGAAGGTCCGCTTCATCTGGTCTTCCAGATCCACGAAATGCATCTCGCCGATGTCGAGGGTGACGGTGCCGGACTCGATCTTGGACAGGTCGAGAATGTCGTTGATCAGCCCGAGGAGGTCGGAGCCGGCGGCGTGGATGTTGCGGGCGAACTCCACCTGCTTGTCGGTCAGATTGCCCTGGGTGTTCTCGCTGAGCATCTTGGACAGGATGAGCAGGCTGTTCAGCGGGGTGCGCAGCTCGTGGCTCATGTTGGCCAGGAACTCCGACTTGTATTTCGAGGTCAGGGCCAGCTGCTCGGCCTTTTCCTCGAGGGCGAAGCGGGCCTGCTCGACCTCGCTGTTCTTGGCCTCGACCTGCTTGTTCTGGGCCGAGAGAAGCTGCGCCTTCTCCTCAAGTTCGGCGTTGGACCTCTGCAGCTCTTCCTGCTTGGCCCGCAGGAGCTCCTCGGACTGGCGAAGGGAGGCGGCCTGCTGCTCGAGCCGGTCGTTGGTGGTCTTCAGCTCCTCCTGCTGCGCCTGCAGCTCGGCGGTGAGCAGCTGGGACTGGGTCAGCAGTCCTTCGGTGCGCATGTTGGCGGCGATGGTGTTGAGAACGATGCCGACCGATTCCATCAGCTGGCTGAGGAAGGACTGGTGCGTCTCGGAGAACTCGCCGAAGGTCGCCAGCTCGATCACCGCCTTGACCTCGCCCTCGAACAGGGCCGGCAGCACGATGATGTTGAGGGGCGCCGAGGCGCCCAGACCGGAGCCGATCTGGACGTAGTCCCTCGGCACATTGGTCAGCAGGATGCGGTCCTTCTCCTTGGCGCACTGGCCGATGAGGCTCTCGCCGAAGCGGAAGGTGGGCGACGCGAGCTCGCGCTCGGTCGAGGCGTAGGCGGCCGCCAGGACCAGCACTGGCCGGTCTTCCTCGTCGCGATTGGCGACGTAGAAGACGCCGTGCTGGGCGTTGATGAGAGGCGCCAGCTCCGACAGCACCATGTTCGACACGGTGGCGAGATCGCGCTCGCCCTGGAGCATGCGGGTGAAGCGCGCCAGGTTGGTCTTCAGCCAGTCCTGCTCGGTGTTCTTGAGGGTCTGATCCTTCAGGTTGCGGATCATCTCGTTGATGTTGTCCTTCAGCGCCGCGACCTCGCCCGAGGCCTCGACGGTGATGGAGCGGGTCAGGTCGCCCTTGGTCACCGCGGTCGAGACCTCGGCGATGGCGCGCACCTGGGTGGTCAGGTTGCCGGCCAGCTGGTTGACGTTGTCGGTCAGGTCCCGCCACAGGCCGGCCGCGCCGGGCACCCGGGCCTGGCCGCCGAGCTTGCCCTCCGAACCGACCTCGCGCGCCACGTTGGTGACCTGGTCGGCGAAGATGGCCAGGGTCTCGATCATGCCGTTGATGGTGTCGGCCAGCGAGGCGATCTCGCCCTTGGCGTCCAGGGTCAGCTTGCGCTTGAGGTCGCCGTTGGCCACCGCGGTCACGACCTGCGCGATGCCGCGAACCTGGCCGGTGAGGTTGGCGGCCATCATGTTGACGTTGTCGGTCAGGTCCTCCCAGGCCCCGGTGACGCCCGGAACCTGCGCCTGGCCGCCCAGCTTGCCCTCGGTGCCGACCTCCTTGGCCACGCGGGTCACCTCCGAAGCGAAGGCGTTGAGCTGGTCCACCATGACGTTGATGGTGTTCTTCAGCTCGAGGATCTCGCCCTTCACGTCGACGGTGATCTTCTTGGACAGGTCGCCCTTGGCCACGGCGGTGGTGACCTCGGCGATGTTGCGCACCTGACCGGTCAGGTTGTCGGCCATCAGGTTGACGTTGTCGGTGAGGTCCTTCCAGGTGCCGGTCACGCCCTTCACCTGGGCCTGGCCGCCCAGCTTGCCCTCGGTGCCCACCTCGCGGGCCACGCGCGTCACCTCGCTGGCGAAGGCGTTGAGCTGGTCCACCATGGTGTTGATGGTCGACTTCAGCTCGAGGATCTCGCCCTTCACGTCGACGGTGATCTTCTTCGACAGGTCGCCGTTGGCCACGGCGGTGGTGACCTCGGCGATGTTGCGGACCTGGCCGGTCAGGTTGTCGGCCATCAGGTTCACGTTGTCGGTCAGGTCCTTCCACGCCCCGGTCACGCCGGTGACCTGGGCCTGACCGCCCAGCTTGCCCTCGGTGCCGACCTCGCGCGCCACGCGAGTCACCTCCGAGGCGAAGGCGTTGAGCTGGTCCACCATGACGTTGATGGTCGACTTCAGTTCGAGGATCTCGCCCTTCACGTCGACGGTGATCTTCTTCGACAGGTCGCCGTTGGCGACGGCGGTGGTCACCTCGGCGATGTTGCGCACCTGGCCGGTCAGGTTGGCGGCCATCGAGTTCACGTTGTCGGTCAGATCCTTCCAGGCGCCGCCGACGCCCCTGACGTTGGCCTGGCCGCCCAGCTTGCCGTCGGTGCCCACCTCGCGCGCCACGCGCGACACCTCCGAGGCGAAGGAGTTCAGCTGGTCCACCATGGTGTTGATGGTCGACTTCAGCTCGAGGATCTCGCCCTTCACGTCGACGGTGATCTTCTTGGACAGGTCGCCGTTGGCGACGGCGGTGGTGACCTCGGCGATCTCGCGGACCTGGCCGGTCAGGTTCGCGGCCATGGAGTTGACGTTGTCGGTGAGGTCCTTCCAGGCGCCGGTGACGCCCTCCACCTGGGCCTGGCCGCCCAGCTTGCCGTCGGTGCCGACCTCCTTGGCCACGCGGGTCACCTCCGAGGCGAAGGCGTTCAGCTGGTCGACCATGGTGTTGATGGTGTTTTTCAGCTCGGCGACCTCGCCGCGCACGTCGACGGTGATCTTCTTGGACAGGTCGCCCTTGGCCACGGCGGTGGTGACCTCGGCGATGTTGCGCACCTGACCGGTCAGGTTGTCGGCCATCAGGTTGACGTTGTCTGTCAGGTCCTTCCAGGTGCCGCCGACGCCTTCGACCCGCGCCTGGCCGCCCAGCTTGCCCTCGGTGCCGACCTCGCGCGCCACGCGGGTCACTTCCGAGGCGAAGGCGTTGAGCTGGTCCACCATGGTGTTGATGGTGACCTTCAGCTCGAGGATCTCGCCCTTCACGTCGACGGTGATCTTCTTCGACAGGTCGCCCTTGGCCACGGCGGTGGTGACCTCGGCGATGTTGCGCACCTGGCTGGTCAGGTTCGCCGCCATGAAGTTCACGTTGTCGGTGAGGTCCTTCCAGGTGCCGGTGACGCCCTTCACCTGGGCCTGGCCGCCCAGCTTGCCCTCGGTGCCGACCTCGCGGGCCATGCGGGTCACTTCCGAGGCGAAGGCGTTGAGCTGGTCCACCATGGTGTTGATGGTGTTCTTCAGCTCCAGCACCTCGCCCTTCACGTCGACGGTGATCTTGCGGCTGAGGTCGCCGTTGGCGACGGCGGTGGTGACCTCGGCGATGTTGCGGACCTGGCCGGTCAGGTTCGCGGCCATGAAGTTCACGTTGTCGGTCAGGTCCTTCCACGCCCCGGCCACGCCCTTGACGTTGGCTTGGCCGCCCAGCTTGCCCTCGGTGCCGACCTCGCGGGCCACGCGGGTCACCTCGGCGGCGAACGAGCTGAGCTGCCCGACCATGGTGTTCACCACCCGGCCGATGCGGAGGAACTCGCCGCGCAGCGGGCGCTCCTCGTCGTCCACCTCCATCGTCTGGGTCAGGTCGCCCTTGGCGACCGCGCCGATCACCCGGGCCATTTCCGCCGTCGGATGCATCATGTCGGCGATCAGGTCGTTCACCGCTTCGACGCTGTCGGACCAGGCCCCGGCGGCGCCCGGAAGGCGGGCGCGGGCGGTGATCCGGCCCTGACGGCCGACCGCTTCCGCGAGGCGGCCGAACTCGCGGCTCATGCGGTCGTTCATCTCGACGACGTCGTTGAAAGCCTCGGCCAGTTCGCCGTCGACGCCCTCAAGATCGAGGGGCAGACGCACCGAGAAGTCGCCCCGGCGAAAGGCCCGCAGGGCGGCGAGGAGGCTTCGCTTGTCCAGGCCCGTGTCGAGACTCAGCGCAGGCATGGACATGGAGCACTCCCGAGGGATGACGATGCATGAAGGGTTCCGCGCCGGGCGTCGCGCGGCCGAAACGACGTCGCGATTGCGATGGTCACGAGGTGACGCGCTCCCCCAGCTCAGCTTTGCTGAATGCCCCGCCCCTGACTCGGTTCCCCGCGGAGGAATTTCTATTTTTCGTTGCCATCCAGGCTTCGGGCACTAGGTTCTGCGCCCATGACTCCACTCACCTTGCGCGGGACGACGCGGTGACGGTCCAGGACCGCGAAGCGCCGGACGCGTCGCTGCGCGCCTTCATCGAGGCCGCGTTTCCGACCGTCTGGGCGCTGGAGACCCTGCTCAGGCTGCACCGCGAACCGGATCGGTCGTGGACGGCCGATGCACTGGTCGCCGACCTGCGCGCCAGCGGTCCGCTGATCGAGGATTGCCTGCGCGCGCTCGAACGCGCGGGTCTGATCGCGCAGCAGGACGGAACCTGGCGTTTTCAACCGGCCTCCGCGACGCTGGCCGACCTGGTGGAACAACTGGCCCGGACCTACGCCGAGCGGCCGTTCAGCATCACCGGCATGATAACCAGGAGAGATTCGGGGGCCCTGAGGGGCTTCGCCGATTCGTTCCGTCTGGGAGGCTGGAGATCATGACGCCGAGCGGACCGACGATCGTCTATCTCCTGTGCCTCGTCACCAGCGCGGCCTGCGCCGCCCTGTTGCTGCGATCCTGGCTACGCAACCGCCAGCGCCTCCTGATGTGGAGCGCGGGCTGCTTCTGCCTGCTGGCGCTGAACAACCTGCTGGTGGTCATCGACATGACCATGCTGACGGCCAGCGACCTGTCCGTCGCCCGGACGCTGACGGCTTTCGCCGCGGTCAGCGTTCTCATTTACGGCTTCATCTGGGAGGCCGATCGATGAGCCTGCTGCCGGTCCTCAACGGCGCGGTGATCATGGGCTACGCCGTGGCGTCGGTGTTCTTCCTCAAGTTCTGGCGCAGGACGGGAGACCGGCTGTTCCTGGCCTTCTGCGCCTCGTTCCTGCTGCTCGCCGCGGTGCCCCTCATCACGGTCTGGCTGAACATTCCGCGAGAGGAGCAGAGCGCCGTCTACCTGCTCAGGGCCGCGGCCTTCATGATCATCATCGTCGCGATCGTGCTGAATTCGCGGCGTTCGAGGTCATAGTCCGGAGGCGATCCGGACCGGCCGGCGTCAGCCGACGTCAATGGGGAAACAGCCGGCTCCCGGCGTCCCGCTGTCCCTGCAGGCTGTGCTTGAGGTCGCGCATCTGGTCGTGGCCGTCGCGCACCTGGGTCCAGGCGCGACGGATGGTTTCGCGGGTGGTGGCGGAGATGTCGGAATCCTCGAGCGCCTTCTCGAAGCGCGCCTTGACCTGGTCCTCGGCGCTTTCGACGGCGCCGACAATGGTCAGCTCGTCGCGCAGCAGGGCATGCTTGACGTCGGTGAAGGCGCGCTGGGCCTTGGCGAGAATGGAGCCGTCGGCGTGGGGCTCGCCGCCGAGGTTGCGCACCGTGAAGCTGAGCTCCTCGGCGAGGCGGCGACGCTCGAAGGCGCGGCGCTCGAACAGGTCGCGATGACCGGGGTCGGCGGCGCCGTCGGCGGCCTCGCGGTAGCCATCGGCGCTGTCGAGGGTGGCTCCGATCAGGCCGTTGAGGACGTGGACATCGTGGCGGTTGGCGTTGGACATGATCTGGCTCCCGGACGGGTCGCCGATGGAACGCGAGCCTGACGCTTATGGTTGCGCTTGGTCGCCGGCCCCGGCGAGCGCGCGGCAGCGGACCACGAAGCCGTCGGGAGCCATGCCGTCGGCGAGCCGCAGCGGCCCCACCGACCGGGCCCCGTAGACCGCCGACACCGGCCGGCGGTCGCCGATGCGGCGCAGCAGGTCGAGGTCGATGGGACCCGACGCGACCACGCCGGGCGACGGATCAGTGAGGTCGGCGACCAGGGCGAAAGCCTCGTCCCCGGCGCCGATGGTCAGGCGATCCTCGCTGCCGATCTTCTCGAACTCCGCCACGCTGGCGCGGAGCGACGGGCGCGAGCCGCCCAGACAGTCCAGCAGGAGGCGCGGCTCGCCGCGTTCGTCGACGAAGGCGAGGCGCTCGGCGCTGGCGGGCGGCGCCGGCGCTTCCGGAGCGGCGGGGGCCAGACTCTTATACACATCTCCGAGCCCACGAGACGG
>JAFAEC010000065.1 GCA_023424215.1 Pseudomonadota bacterium | reverse complement strand
CCTTGCGGGCGCGCTCCTCGGCGGCGGCGCGTTCGCGCTCGGCCTGCTGGCGGGTGGCCAGTTCGATGGCGCGACGACGGGCTTCCTGTTCCGAGGCGGACAGACGACCTTCGCCCGCCGCGGCGGGACGGGGCGCCTGCGGCGCGGCGGGACCCTCGGTGCGCGGGCGCGCCACGTCGAAGCCCTGCGGACGCTGATGGCCGCCAGGGACGGCGCCGACCCGGCGCTTGGTCTCGACCACCACGGTCTTGGTGCGGCCGTGGCTGAAGCTCTGCCGTACGGTGCCGGTCGAAACCGATCCCGCCGTGCGCGGCTTCAGGCTCAGCGGCGCGCGCGGCCCCGTCGCGGGCGGGGTCGGCTTGCCGTCGTTGGTCTTGTCGTTCTCGTCAGTCATCCGGTCGCTTTACTTTGACGGCGGTTCGTCCGCCGTCTCGTCACAAGGGTCGTCAAACACAAAAAGCCGTGCGGCGCTCCGCCCCCGCTCAGGGAGCAGAACCCCGCCCGTCTTGAAATCCATCCGGGTCTTCAGCCGCATCCGCGCTCCATCCGGGCGGCGTCAACGGTCGAAATCCCGCCAGTCGTTCGACCTCGAAGGTCCAGCGATCGGCCCGCCCGCCTTCAAGCAGGACGGCGTGTATCGCATTTTCCAGCCCGAGGGCCAAACCCAATTCGTCCGCGGAGAAGGCGCCGCAGACTTTCGGCGGCCTGGTCTGGTGTTTCGCCAGGGCCAGAAGCTTGCCGCGTCCGTCGGCGGATCCGTCCGCCGCCTCGACCAGCCACGCGGCCCGTCCGGACCGGATCGCGGCCGCCGCCTTCTCGAAACCGGAGATAAGCACGCCCTCGCGCCGGGCAAGTCCCAGCTGCTCAAGACAGCGCCGGGCGAGCAGGGTCCCGACCCGCTCGGCGAGGTCGCCGGCGGGCTTCAGCGGGGCCTTGGCCGCGCGGGCGAACAGGTTCTTCCTGACCGCCGCTTCGACCGAGGCGCGGTCGGCGGCAACCCACAGGCCGCGTCCCGGCAGCTTGCGCGCCAGGTCGGGGGCGACCGAGCCGTCCGGAGCGGCCACGAAGCGGATCAGGCGAGATTCATCCATGACCTGGTGCGTCACCAGGTCCCGGCGTTCCCGCTCAATCGTCGCGTCGCGAACTCCCATGGACGGCCCGGTCTCCCATCACGCGTTTTCGGGTTCGTCGGCGGCCTCGTCGGACGCCTCCGCGTCGCCGTCGGCGGCGAGCTCATCCGCACCCTCAGCCGGCTCGGCGAAGACCGCGTCGGCGTCATACTCGCCGTCGGCGAACTCTTCCTCGTACTCCGGCTCGGGCTCGGGCTGGGGCAACTCGGAAGCGTCGATCCAGCCCGCGGCCACGCGGGCCTGCAGGATCAGCATTTCGGCCTCTTCCTGGGCGAGGTTGAAGGACTCGAGCACGCCCGGGACCTTGACCCGCTCGCCGCCCTTCATCTCGTAGCCGCCGCGGATCTCGTCGGTGGCCAGGTCGGCCAGGTCCTCGACGGTCTTCACACCGCCCTCGCCCAGCGCCACGGCCATCGGCAGGGTCACGCCCGGCACCTCGAGCACGCCGTCCTCGACCCCCAGTTCCTTGCGCTTCGTGTCCTGCTCGGCCGCCTGCTTCTCCAGGAAGTCGCGGGCGCGGGCCTGCAGCTCCTCGGCGGTCTCCTCGTCGAAGCCCTCGATGTCCGAAATCTCGTACGGTTCGACCCAGGCCAGGTCCTCGACCGTGGCGAAGCCTTCGGTGACCAGCAGCTGGGCGATCACCTCGTCGACGTCCAGCGCCTCCTGGAACAGGGCCGTGCGTTCGGCGAACTCCTTCTGGCGGCGCTCCGAGTCCTGCGACTCGGTGATGATGTCGATCTGCCAGCCGGTCAGCTGCGAGGCGAGGCGCACGTTCTGGCCGCGGCGGCCGATGGCCAGCGACAGCTGCTCGTCGGGCACCACCACCTCGACGCGATCGGCTTCCTCGTCCAGCACCACCTTCGACACCTCGGCGGGGGCCAGGGCGTTGACGATGAAGGTCGGCTCGTCGGGGTTCCACTGGATGATGTCGATCTTCTCGCCCTGCAGCTCGGCGACCACCGCCTGCACGCGCGAGCCGCGCATGCCGACGCAGGCGCCGACCGGGTCGATCGAGCTGTCGTTCGACAGCACCGCCATCTTGGCGCGCGAGCCGGCGTCGCGCGCGGCGGCGCGGATCTCGATCACGCCGTCATAGACCTCGGGCACTTCCTGGGCGAACAGCTTGGCCATGAAGCCCGGGTGCGAGCGCGACAGCATGACCTGCGGCCCCTTGGCCTCCGGGCGCACGTCGTAGATGTAGGTGCGGATCCGGTCGCCGATGTTGAACACCTCGCGCGGGATGGAGTCGTTGCGGCGCATGATGCCCTCGCCGCGGCCCAGGTCGACGATGGTGTTGCCGTATTCGACCCGCTTGACGGTGCCGTTGACGATCTCGCCGACGCGGTCCTTGAACTCCTCGTACTGGTTGGCGCGCTCGGCCTCGCGGACCTTTCCGGTCACCACCTGGCGGGCCATCTGGGTCTGCACCCGGCCGAACTCGAACGGCGGCAGCTCCTCGACGTACTCCTTGCCGACCACGGCTTCGGGATCGCGCTTCAGGGCGTCGCGCAGGCGCACCATGGCGGAGTCGTTGAACTCCTCCAGTTCGTCCTCCGGCTGCCAGTCGTCCTCGACGATGGTCACGTGACGGGTCAGGGCCAGTTCGCCGGTCTTCGGATCGATCTTGGCGCGGATGTCGTGGTGCGCGCCGTAGCGGGCCTTGGCCCCCTTCTGGATGGCCTCCTCGATCGCCTCGACGACGATCTCCTTGTCGATGTTCTTCTCGCGCGCGACCGCATCGGCGATCTGCAGCAGTTCGAGACGGTTCGCGGCGACACCGGTGACGGCCATGCCTCAGTCCTCAGTTTCTTCAGTCGGGTTGTTGTCGTTGCGGGCGGCGCGTTTCTCGGCGCCCGCCTTCAGGAGTTCGTCGGTCAGCACCAGCTTGGCGTCGACCAGCCAGGCGAAGGGGATCAGGGCGGTGTCCGTCTCGCCCTCCAGATCGATGGCGACGTTGTCGCCGTCGGTTCCGGCCAGCACGCCCTTGAAGCGCTTGCGGCCCTCGATCATGCGGTCCGTCTCGAGCCGCGCCTCGTAGCCGTCGAACAGGTCGAAGTCCGACAGCCGGGTCAGCGGCCGGTCGATGCCGGGCGAGGACACCTCAAGGAGGTATTCGCCGGAGATCGGATCGGCGGCGTCGAGCACCTCCGAAACGGCGCGGCTCAGGCGGGCGCACTCCTCGACGGCGATGTCGTGGTCCGAGGCGCGCTCGGCCATGATCTGCAGTCGCCGGCGCTGGCTGCCGCCCATCAGGCGCACGCGCACGATCTCCAGCCCCTGGCTTTCGGCCACGGGCTCGATGAGCTCCAGCAGGGCGCGGTCTTCGGCGGTCTTGGCCTTCACGCGGGCGATCCAAACAAAAAGCGGCGGGCCGTCCGGGCCGCCGCTTCAAACGGCGCCGTTAGGACGCCGGTCTAACGATGTGGGGCGGCATATAGGCCAAAGCCGGCCCCGGGGGAAGCCCTGTCGTCGGCCCCGGCGGCCGGGTCAGAACTCCTCCCAGCCGTCCTCGGCGGCGGCCGGGGCGGGTTTCAGGGCCGCGCCGCCGTGACCGATGGTCTTGAGCTGGGCGACGGTGCGGGCGGTGCGTTCGCTGCGGGCCGGGGC
>JAFAEC010000232.1 GCA_023424215.1 Pseudomonadota bacterium | reverse complement strand
AAGTGACTGTCCTGGGGGGGGGGGGGACGGCGGGGGGCGGGGGCGCGCAGAGGGGTCCGGCGATCCTCCAGCAGGCGGCCGCCGGCGCGGGCGAGGCGACGGTCAAGGTCGGCGACGGCGGCGCGCAGGTCGGCCAGCACCGGGGTGACGATCTCGGCGGCGCCTGTGGGGGTCGGGGCGCGGCGATCGGACACGAAGTCGATCAGGGTGGTGTCGGTCTCGTGCCCCACGGCCGAGACGATCGGGATGCGGGCGGCGGCGACGGTGCGGGCCAGTCCCTCGTCGTTGAAGCACCACAGATCCTCGACCGACCCGCCGCCGCGGGCGACGATGACGACATCGGGGCGCGGGATCGGCCCGTCCGGGCGCATCGCGTCGAAGCCGCGCACGGCGTTGGCGACCTGCCCGCAGGCGGCGTCGCCCTGGACGACGACCGGCCAGACGACGACCCGGCAGGGCCAGCGCTCGGCGATCCGGTGCAGGATGTCGCGGATGACGGCGCCGGTCGGGCTGGTAATCACCCCGACCACGGCCGGGAAGGCGGGGATGGGCTGCTTGCGGGCCGGGTCGAACAGGCCCTCGCCGTGCAGTTTCGCCTTCAGCCGCTCCAGCTGGGCCAGCAGGGCCCCGGCCCCGGCGGCCTCCATGCTCTCGATGACGATCTGGTAGGAGGAGCGCGCCGGGTAGGAGGTGATCTTTCCGGTGACGATGACCTCCAGCCCCGTCTCGGGCCGCACGCCGAGGCCGCGCACCACACCCTTCCACACCACGCCGTCGATGCAGGCCTTGTCGTCCTTGAGGGTCAGATAGACGTGGCCGGAGGCGTGGCGGTTGACCTTGGAGATCTCGCCGCGCAGGCGGACATGGCCGAAACGGTCCTCCAGCGTGCGCTTGAGGGCGAACGACAGTTCCGAGATCGACAGCGGCGGATTGTTGTCGCGCGGCGCGGCCGGCTCGGCCGGGCCCTCGAAGACATAGGAGTCGTCGGTCATTTCCGAAGGGTAGCGGCAGCGGTGGGGTGGGGGAACCGTCTGACGACGAAGGCGCGCGCGCGGGTTCGTGATTTGCTCCGTTGACCGATCAATGTTCTGCTGGGCGGGCGGTTCTGCAGGAGGACTTCGCATGCTTGTCGCCGTCATCTCTCTCTTCCTCGCCGGGCAGGGCTCCGGCCAGGTGGTGGTCGTCGCGACCCCCGCGGCCCCCGCCGAGGCGCGCAGATCCGAGGATCAGGCGCCGACCCGCCGGGTCTGCCGACTGGAGCGGGCGACCGGATCCAACATGCAGCAGCGGGTCTGTCGCGACGTGCCGCGCTCCGGAAACTTCCAGGACCAGCAGACGCGGGAGTTCATGCGCGCGCACCAGCGCATCCGCTTTCCCGACAACGGCGCGGCGCCGACCCCGGCGGGCCCGAACGGCTGAGCCGCCGGGCGGTGGGAGGACCGAGCGGGAACCGCGGTCCAGCGTAGCCGTTCGCGTCCCATGCCCGCCGAGCCGCCCCGCATCGATCCCGAGAACCAGAGCCCGAAGGAGCGCGGCCTGCGGCGGCGCAGCGGCGAGACCGGCCTCGCGCCGTGGACGGCGGTGGTGCTGATCCTGATGCTGGCGGCGCTGGCCTATGTGATCTGGTCGGTGGCGAGCTGACCCGCGGCGCCTTGACCCGGCCGCCCCGGGCCGTCATTGCGCCCGCATGAACATCCTGCTGGTCGGATCGGGCGGGCGCGAGCACGCCCTGGCGTGGAAGATCGCCCAGTCGCCGCTGGTGAAGCGGCTGGTCATCGCCCCGGGCAATCCCGGCATGGAGAAGCTGGGCGAGCTGATCGGGCTGAAGGTCACCGACGCCGACGGGCTGACGGCACTGGCGCGCGAGATCAAGGCCGACCTGGTGGTGGTGGGGCCGGAGAGTGCGCTGGAGCAGGGGCTGGCCGACCGGCTGGCGGCGGCCGGTATCCCGTGCTTCGGGCCGACGAGGAAGGCGGCGCAGCTGGAGACCTCCAAGGCCTTCTCCAAGGCCTTCATGGAGCGGCACGAGATTCCGACCGCCGGCTATGGCGTCTATGAGCGGCTGCACGAGGCGCGCGAGGCGCTGGCCGTGTTCAAGCCGCCCTATGTGATCAAGGCCGACGGCCTGGCGGCGGGCAAGGGGGTGGCGATCAGCCCCGACCGGCGCGACGCCGAGGCGGAGATCGAGCGCATGCTGGGCGGCCGCTTCGGATCCGCCGGCTCGCGGGTGGTGATCGAGGAGTTCATGGCTGGCGAGGAGGGCTCGCTGTTCGCCCTGTGCGACGGCCAGCGGGCGGTGCTGCTGGGCGGGGCCCAGGACCACAAGCGCGCCTTCGACGGCGACATGGGCCCGAACACCGGCGGCATGGGCAGCTATTCGCCGGCGCCGGTGTTCACGCCGGAACTGGTCGAGGCGGCCGACAGGGCCATCGTCCAGCCGGTGGTGGCGGCGATGGCGGCCGAGGGGCATCCCTACCGCGGGGTGCTCTACGCCGGGCTGATGGCCACCGACGAGGGGCCGAAGGTGGTCGAGTTCAACGCCCGTTTCGGCGACCCCGAGTGCCAGGTGCTGATGATGCGGCTGGACGGGGACATCGTCCCGCTGCTGCTGGCGTGCGCGCGCGGCGACCTGACCCGGGCGCCGGCGCCGGCGTTCAGCAGCGACACGGTGATCTGCGTGGTCCTGGCCGCCAAGGGCTATCCCGACAGCCCGCTGGAGGGCTCGATCATCCGGGGCGCCGAGCAGGACTTCGGCCCGCACGTGCAGGTGTTCCACGCCGGCACCAAGCGTCGGGAGGACGGCCAGCTGGTGGCCGCCGGCGGTCGGGTGCTGAATGTCTGCGCCCGCGGCGCCGACATCGCCGAGGCGCGCGAGCGGGCCTATGCGGCGGTGAAGAAGATCGACTGGCCGGGCGGGTTCTACCGCACCGACATCGGCTGGCGGGCGCTGGAGCGGGGGTAGGGGCGGCCCTGCAGGTTGAAGGTCGTTCGCTGCTGACCGGTCAGGTTGAAGGCGGGTGAAGCGCCGAGTCCGCTGTGCTAGCGTGGGGCCATGAACGATCCCCGCAACGAACTCGGTGAGGAGTCGGCCGTCTTCGACGCTGAAGGCGAAGCCGAGGCCGATGCGGCGTTCAATGCGGCCACTGAGCGGGGTCTGGCGGATGCCGAGGCCGGCCGTTTCGTCAGCCATGAGGCGGTGAAGCGCTGGTTGCTGTCGTGGGGGACGGACAATCCTCTGCCTCCGCCCAAATGCGGCGAGTGATCTGGACCGATCAGGCCAGATCCGACCTGATCGCCATCGGCCAATATATCGAGGGGTTCAGCCCCGGTGCGGCTCGAAGGGTGGCCGCAGGATTGATCGAACTCGGCGAAAGTCTCTGCGAGTTTCCAGACCGCGGGAGGCAGGTTCGACCCGGCGTCCGGGAGCTGAAGAGCTTTCCGCCCTACCTTCTTCGATACGTCGTGCTCGAAACTGAAGTGCGAATCCTTGCGATACGCCACTCGGCCCGCCGGCCGGCGCCCTAGGCCCAGGCGAACAGCAGGCGGCCCTCGCCCATGCGCTCGCGGAGGCGGGGGAGGTCGTGGTGGGCGACGGAGAAGCAGCCGTAGGAGCGGCCCAGCTTGCCCTCGCGGGCGAGGAAGGCCGGGTCGGCGTAGTCGGCGCCGTGGACGATGATCGCGCGCTCGCGGGCCAGGTTGTTGGTGTACTCCAGCCCGTCGAGCAGGACGTTGGGGCCCTGCTGGGCGCCGTGGCTGGCGCCGGCGGTGGCGTAGGCGCCGACCGAGGACATGTAGCTGTCGGGGGTGTTCGAGAAGCGCTGGGCGAAGCCGGTGTGCGACGGGTCCGAGCCGCGACCGTGGGTGGTGCGCATCAGGGTGACTTCGCCGCCCTCGAGGTCGACCTCGTAGAGCCGCTCGTCGCCCGAGAATTTGGTGAAGTCGACCAGATACATGCGGTCGCGCTTCGTAATCCTGCCGGCGTGGATGTCGAGCGCGGCCACGGCCCGTTCCATGAGCTCCGGACGCACCTGGCCGCGCGGGTCGAGGGTGCGGGTCGAGTTGAGCTGGGAGGTGATGATCTCGGGCGCGCGCGGCGGAACCTGGGGCTCCACGAGGATCGGAGCCGCGGCGGCGGCGATCTGCTGCGTCGCCGAACCGGCGGTAGCGCAACCCGAGAGGACGGCCGCGCCGCCCAGGATGAATCCGCGTCTGGCAAGCCGCATGCGACGCCCCTCGCATGTTCACTGAATGCGACAGCTTGTTTCAAAAGGCGGGCTGTCCGGCAAGCGGGGCCTTGGCGGCGGGACGCCGCAGGGGCAGGGTGGGACGAACCCTCGGGAGGATTTCGTGAAGTCGATCACAACCGTTCTGGCCGCCATCGCCGCATGTGTGGCCACCAGCGCGACCGCGCAGACGTCAGTTTCCAGCGGGAATTCTCCCGACGGCGGAACGACGTACGTCCAAGTGGGGCGGCTTCTGGCCGATCCTGCGAGCGGCCGGGTCGAGCGCGATAAAACTCTCGTGATCAGGGGGAACCAGGTCGCGGAAATCCGCGACGGCTTCGTCGGCGAGGGCGATGTCGTCGACCTGAGGACCGCCTTCGTGCTGCCCGGACTGATCGACAGCCACGTCCACCTGACCGGCCAGCAGAACCCGAACGCGCGGCTGGAGGAGGTCACCCAGTCGAACGCCGAGCAGGCCTTCGTCGGCGCGCGCTACGCCCGGCGGACGCTGATGGCCGGGTTCACGACGGTGGCCGACCTGGGCGCCAGCAACGAGTCGATCTTCGCCCTGCGCGACGCCATCCGCCGCGGCGACGTGCCGGGGCCGCGGGTGATCGCCTCGGGCAGCGCGGTGTCGGTGCACGGCGGCCACGGCGACATCAACGGCTACCGCGAGGACATCATGCACCTGCTGTCGTCCGAGAGCGTCTGCTCGGGGCCGGACGACTGCATGCGGGCGGTGCGGACCCAGGTGCGGTCCGGCGCCGACATCATCAAGATCACCGCCACCGGCGGGGTGCTGTCGAACACGGCGGCGGGGCTGGGCCAGCAGTTCTCGGACGACGAGCTGGCGGCGATCGTCGACGTGGCGCACCGGATGGGCCGGCAGGTGACGGCGCACGCGCACGGCGCCGACGGGATCAACAGCTTCCTGCGCGCCGGCGGCGACTCGATCGAGCACGGCACCTACCTCGACGATGAGTCGATCCGGCTGATGCGGCGCGACGGCGTCTATCTGGTGCCGACCCTGATGGCCGGCGATTTCGTGGCGCGGATTGCGGCGGGGCCGGAGAACTTCTTCACCCCGGCCCAGACGGCCAAGGCGCTGGAGGCCGGGCCGAAGATGCTGGACATGGCGCGCCGGGCGCACGAGGGCGGGGTGCGGATCGCCTTCGGCACCGATTCGGGCGTGTCGGCGCACGGCGACAACGCCGGCGAGTTCGCCCTGCTGGTCCGGGCCGGGCTGACGCCGCTGGAGGCCGTGCAGTCGGCGACGGTGAACGCGGCGGCGCACCTGGGCATCGCGGCGGAGGCCGGCCGGATCGCGCCGGGCATGCCGGCGGACCTGATCGCCGTGGCGGGGAACCCGCTGGAGGACGTCAGCGAACTGGAGCGGGTGCGCTTCGTGATGCGCAACGGGGTGGTGCACCGGGCGGAGTAGGCCTCACCTCCCCATGAGCGGAGGCGAATGGGGAGGACAGACCGCGAAGCGGTCAGGTGGGGGCGGCGCCGGCGGGGCTGGTTCGAGCTCGGATGACCACGGCCGGCGCCGCCCCCTCCTGGTCGTCGCTGGTGCGCCGACCTGTCCTCCCCATCGGCCTACGCCGACGGGGAGGTGAGCGCGTTCCCGAGCAGGCGGGAAAATCCGCTTTCGTCCTCGAAGGTCGCCTTGACCGGCCAGCTGATCACGCGCTCGCGCCATGCCGGCGGCAGGCGGGACCAGTCCTTTTCGGTGGTGATCAGCCGGGCGTCGAACTGCTGCGCGCGTTCGGCGAGGAAACGCAGGTCCTCCTCGCGGAAGGCGGCGTGGTCGGGGTACTCCGCGAAGTCCTTCAGGTCGGCGCCGGCGGCCTTCAGCGAGCGCTCGACCTTCCACGGCTTGGCGATGCCGGCGAAGCCGACCAGCGAGCCGGGCGGAGGGGGAGCGGCCGGGAGCAGGCGGGCGACGAAGACGGGCAGATCGCCGAACACCTCGATCAGTTCCGGGTCCGGCTCGGGCAGGTCGGCGGGGAGCAGGATCACCGCGGCGTCGGCGCGGGCGAGGCCGGCCTCGAGCGGTTCGCGCATGGGGCCGGAGGGGAAGACCGAGCCGTCGCCGAAGGGCCATTCGTCGTCGCGGGTCTCGCCGTCGACGACGACCAGGCTGAGGGTCTTCCTCAGGGCCGGGTTCTGGTGGGCGTCGTCGAGGACGAGGGCCTGCGCCCCGCCGGCGACGGCGGCGCGGGCTCCGGCGACGCGGTCGCGGGCGATCCAGGCGGGGCTGTCCAAGGCCAGCATCAGCGGCTCGTCGCCGACCTCGGCGGCGGTGTGGACGGCGGGATCGACACGAACCGGCCCCTCCAGCGAACCGCCGTAGCCGCGCGACAGGGCGTGGGCCTCGACGCCGGCGGCGCGAAGCAGGCGCAGCACCTCACGGGCGATCGGGGTCTTGCCGGATCCGCCGACGGTCAGGTTGCCGATCGAGATCACCGGCGCGCCGGGATCGACCGGCGTGGCGCGGGCCAGGCGGCGGGCGGTGGCGGCGGTCCAGATCCAGGCGGCCGGCTTCAGGAGGGTGCGGGCGACGGCGCCGTGGCGGCGGTCGCGGGTGTACCACCAGCGGGGGGTGTTCAGCTTCACCGGCGGCCTCCCCCGGGCGGTCCCGGCGGCAGCAGGGGCAGGAGACTGTCGATCAGGCGGTCGAGGCCGGAGCCGGCCTCGGCGGCGGCGCGGCGACCGCGCTCGCCCATCCGCTTCGCCTCGGCCGGATCGGACAGCAGGGGGACGAGGGCGGCGGGCAGGTCCCACGGGGCTTCGACGATGCGCAGGCCGTCGGCGGCGACCAGGGCCTCGGTGACGGCGGCCCAGTTCGACATGTCCGGGCCGGTGATCGCGGGCTTGCCGAGGCGGGCGGGCTCCAGCGGGTTGTGGCCCCCGACCGGCGGCTTCTCCAGCGCCGCGGAGAAGCCCCCGCCCATGATCACCACGTCGGCGAGGCGCAGGAACAGGCCCATCTCGCCCAGGGTGTCGGCGAGGTAGAGGTCGGTCTCGCCGTCCGGCTGCCGGCCCTCGGAGCGGCGGGCGAAGCGGTAGCCGTCGCGGGTCAGGGCGGCGGCGATGGCGTCGCCGCGCTCCGGGTGGCGCGGGATCAGGATCAGGCACAGGCGATCCTCGAGCCGGTCCAGCGCGCGGACGATGGCGATCTCCTCGCCGTCATGGGTCGAGGCGGCGACGACCACCGGGCGATCGCCGACGGCGGCGGACAGGCGGGTGAAGGCGGCGGGGTCGTGCGGCGGGGCGTCCCCGGCCAGCTTGAGATTGACCTGGCCGTCGATGCGGGCGCCGAGGCTCTCCAGCCGTTCGGCGGAGGCGTCGTCCTGGGGCAGGACGCGATCGAAGGCGGCGACGATGCGCCGGGCCGCGCCGGGGAAACGGCGCCAGCCCTCGACGGTCTTCTCCGTGATGCGCGCGCTGGCGAGGACGAGGGCGACGCCGCGGCGGCGGGCCTCGAGGATCAGGTTGGGCCACAGCTCGCTCTCGACCAGCACGCCGGCGGCGGGGCGCCAGTGGTCGAGGAAGGCGGCCACGGCGGCGGGGCCGTCGACCGGAGCGTACTGGTGGATGACGCCCTCGGGCAGGCGCTTGGCCAGCAGGGTCGCCGAGGTGACGGTGCCGGAGGTGACGAGGATCGACAGGTCCGGGCGCACCTTGCGCAGGCGCTCGACCACCGGAAGCAGGGACAGGCTCTCGCCGACGCTGACGCCATGCAGCCAGACGAGGTCGCCGGCGGGGCGAGACAGGGAGGCGACGCCGAGGCGCTCGTCGACGCGGACCGGGTCTTCCTTGCCCTTGCGGGCGCGCGCGTCGAGCAGGCGGGGGGCCAGCGGCTCGAGCAGGCGCGTGGCCAGCCGGTAGAGGAGCAAGGCGGGGCTCACGTCAGATGCGCTCCAGACCGGTGATCCGGTCGGCTTCTGCCTCGACGGCGGTCAGGCGGGCGGTCCAGTCGGCGGCCACGGCGGCGACATCCGCGCCTTCGGGATAGCGCGCCTCGTCCCAGACGATGGCGCCCTTGCCGAAGGGCAGGGGCAGCAGGGCCCTGTCCCAGCTGTTCAGGCGGATGGCGGGCTGGCAGCTGAGGCCGATGAACAGCACGGGCGCGCCGGAGAGTTTGGCCATCAGGGGGAAGCCCTCGGCCATGGTGCGGGCCGGGCCGCGCGGACCGTCCGGGGTGACGCCGAGGGCGCCGACCTTGAGCTGCTTCAGCCCGTCGCGCAGGGCCTGGGAGCCGCCCTTGGCGCGGTCCAGCTTGTCCTTGTTGGCCGAGGAGCCGCGGATGGCGGGGAAGCCGAGGCGGCCGACGGCGCGGGCGATGAACTGGCCGTCGGGGCTGAGCGAGATCAGCGCCTTGGCCGGCTGGGCGCGGTCCAGCGGCCAGCAGGCGGGGCTGAGGGCGATGCGCGAATGCCAGAAGGCGCACAGTACGCCGCCGCCCTGCTTCCAGATGGCCTCGGGGGCCTGCCGGTTGACGTGGGTCCAGCGGATGGTGGCGAAGCAGAAGCGCATCCAGCTGGCCAGGGTCCAGGCCAGCACGCCCTGGATGACGGGGTTGCGGAGCGGCCTCATGAGACGGAGGCGACCGGGGCGTCGTCCAGCGACTGCTGCTTCGCGAGGCGGGCGTAGAGGCCGCCCTTCCTGACCAGCTGGGCGTGCGAGCCCTGTTCGACGACCCGGCCGGCCTCGAGGACGTAGATGCGGTCGGCGTTGCGGACGGTGGACAGGCGGTGGGCGATCATCAGCGTGGCGCGGCCGGCCATGAGACGTTCGAGCGCGGCCTGCACGAGCGCCTCGCTCTCGGTGTCCAGCGCCGAGGTGGCCTCGTCGAGCAGCAGGATCGGGGCGTCCTTGAGGAAGGCGCGGGCGATGGCGATGCGCTGGCGCTGGCCGCCGGACAGGCGCAGGCCCGCCTCGCCGGCGCGGGTGGCGTAACCCTCGGGCAGGGCCTGGATGAAGTCGTGGGCGGCGGCGGCGGCGGCGGCGGCCTCGATCTCGGCCTGGCTGGCGCCGGGGCGGCCGTAGGCGATGTTGGCGGCGATGGTGTCGTCGAACAGGAAGGGCTCCTGGGTGACGAGGGCGATGCGCTCGCGCAGGTCGTGGAGCTTCAGGGCGCGGATATCCTGGCCGTTGACGGTCACGGCGCCGGCGGTGACGTCGTAGAAGCGCGGCAGCAGGCTGAGCAGGGTCGATTTGCCGCCGCCGGAGGGGCCGACGAGGGCGACGGTCTCGCCGGGCGCGACGGTCAGGGAGACGTCGGACAGGGTCGGGGCGACGTTCTCCGAGGCGGGGGCGTAGGCGAAGGCGACCTTCTCGAAAGCGACGGTCAGCGGCCCGGGCGGCAGGGGTCTGGCGTTCGGCGCCTCGCGGATCTCGGGCTGGATGTCGAGGGCGTTGAATAGCCGGCGGGCGGCGGTCAGACCCTCGGACATGACGGTCTGCAGGTTGGTGACCTGGCGCAGCGACTGGCCGGCGGCCATGAGCAGGCCGATGTAGGCGGCGAAGGCGCCGACGGTCATGCCGCCCTGCCGGGCCTGCCAGCCGGCGTAGGCCATGACGGCGGCGACGATGATCATGGCCACCAGGTTGGAGAAGGGGCCGGCGAAGGCGCGGGAGTCGGCCGACTTGATGACATGGCGCTGACGGCGGTCGACGACCTCGGCGACGCGGGCCTCCTCGGCCGTCTCACGGTTCTCGATCTTGATCAGGCGGACGCCGTCGAGGTTCTCCATCAGGGCGGTGGAGAGGTTGGAGGTCTCGACCATGGCCCCGGTGGTGGCCTTGCGCATGCGCTTGCCGAAGCGGCGCATCACCCAGGAGATCACCGGCGCGCCCGTCAGGACGATCAGGGTCAGCCGCCAGTCGGTCCACGCCATGTAGCCGAGCACGGCGATCAGGGTCAGGGCGTGCTGGGTGTAGTTGACCACGCCGTTGGTGAAGGCCTCGCGCACCAGATTCGCGTCGAACAGCACGCTGGAGACGAAGCCGCCGGAGTGCTGGCTGCGCAGGCGGGCGAGGTCGGCGCGGATCATCGAGCCGAACAGCCGCACCTGGATGTCGCCCACGATGCCATGGCCGAGGCGATTGACCAGCGCCGCCTGGCCGAGCGCCGCGACGGTCCAGATCAGCGCTGCGCAGACGATGACCAGCGGGATGGCGGTCAGGGCCTGTTCGGGCGGGATGGTGAAGACGCCCCAGATGGACACCGGGCGCTCGAGGAACAGGCCGTCGATGGCCGGCTCGAGCAGCTGCAGCACGGTGGCGGCCATGACGCCGACGACGGCGGCGCAGAGGATCGACAGGAACAGGGGCGCGCGGCGGCGGGAGAGGTAGTCGCGCCAGATGCGCGCCAGCAGCGGGCGAAGCGGTGGCTTGTCGTCGGTGGCGGGCGCGGGCGGCGGCGTCATCGGTCCGAGGTCGGACGGGACGGGGGGGAAGTCAAGCGGTCGCCCGACTTCCCCGATACTGGCCGTCTCGCGCGTCGGCGGGCGTCAGCCGCGTTCGCCGGGCTCCTGCCGGTAGTTGTGTCGCGGCGGCGCGGGCAGCGGCTCCGCGTCGGGGGGCGGCAGGTCGCCGTGGTGGGTGTGCGGCGGCGGCGGCGGGGGCGGCATGTGCACCTCGCCCGGGACGACGTGCACCGGCGGGGCCTCGACATAGACGGGCGGGGCCTCGACGGTGACCGGCGGCGGCGTCACCACCGTCGGCGGAGCCATGTGAACCTCCGGCGGAGCCACGTGCACCTCCGGCGGGGCGACGTGGATCTCGGGACCGGCGACGTGGACCGGCGGCGACTGCACGTAGACCGGCGGGGCCTGGACGTAGACCGGCGGTGCGGCGTGCACGACGGGCGGCTCAAAATAGACCTCGGGCGGCCGGACGTGGATCTCCGGCGGGGCGATGCGGACCGGCGGCGGCGCGACCTCGATGCGCGGCGCCTCCACATAGCGCGCGCGCTCGTCGTACCAGCTCTCCGCGTGCTCGTAGCGCTGCTCCTCGTACCAGGCCTCTTCGCGGCCGTAGCCGTAATGGGGCGGGGGCGGGGGCGGGGCGCAGTCGCAGCCGTAGCCGTAGCCCGGGGCGCGGCGCCAGCCGATGTACTCCCGGCCGAAGCCCCGGACGGCGTAGCCGAAGGGCGCGCTCACCGGAGCCGGGCCGAGCCGCTCGATCGGACCGTACCAGCCCTGCGAGTAGCCGAAGCCGCCGCCCTCGGCGTAGCCGCCGCCGACGTAGACGGTTCCGCCGCCGCGGGCGCCGCCGTGGCCCGCCGACCAGGTGCGGGCGTTCAGATGGCTGCGCGCGCCAGCCGAGGCGTAGGCCCGCGCGGAGGCGTTGGCGTTGACGTTCACATTGACGTTGGCGTGGCCGCCGTAATGCGGCGGCGGGGGCGGCGGGCGATGATGGCCGCAGC
>JAFAEC010000231.1 GCA_023424215.1 Pseudomonadota bacterium | reverse complement strand
GGCGTGGCTCGGGGGCGCCGTCCGGCCGACGCCGCAGCGCCAGGCTGTAGGCGCGGTCGGCGCAGGGCAGGTCGGCGTACTCCTCCAGCCACGCCGCCAGCTCCTCGTAGGTGGCGGTGTAGTTCGGGTGGAACAGGCGCTCGAACTCGACCTGACCCAGCAGGATGCGGTCCTGCGCCTGCCGCGCCGAGGCGCGGGCGGCCTCGAGGTCGCCGCGGCGCAGGGCGTCGAAGGCGGTCGTGTAGCTGAGGCGGTCCGCCGGGCTCAGGGCGGAAATCGGCCGGCTGTCGGAACCGTCCGCGTACGAAGGGGCTTCTTCGGCTGCGGTCGTGTTCACGCCGCCCGCCAGGGCGAACGAAATCGCCAGCATCGGTGCGAGCATGGCGTGGCGGAATTGGTCACGCACTTGGCGGCCCCCCTTGGAGCGGCGGCGGAATCGTCTCGATTCGACCCGGCCGCGCGCCTTACGTTCGGTCGTCAGGCCGGAAATGGCGCCACCACCCCGGCCAGTGTCAAGTTCTGACGCCCTTTTGGGGCGCATTTGAGTCCGCTCGATGAACGGCTCAGACCTCTCCGTCCAGCCTTGCCGCCAGCGACAACAGGTCGCCCCACACCGCCTTCTTGGCCATCGGCGTCCGCAGCAGGAAGGCCGGGTGCAGGGTCGGCAGGGCCGGCGCGGCGACGCCGCCTTCGGCCAGGCGCCACTCCTTCCACTGGCCGCGCAGCTTCATGATGCCCTCGTCGGTGGCCAGCACCGACTTCGAGGCCGCCGCGCCCAGCAACAGCACCGCCTTCGGCTTCAGCAGGGCGAAGGCCCGCTCGAGGAAGGGGGCGCACACCGCCTGTTCGGCCGGGGTCGGCGTGCGATTTCCGGGCGGCCGCCAGAAGACGGTGTTGGTGATGAATACCTGCCCTTCCAGCCCCGCCTCGCGCAGCATCCGGTCCAGCAACTGGCCGGCCTTGCCCACGAAGGGTTGGCCGCGCGCATCCTCCTCGCCGCCGGGACCCTCGCCGACGACCATCACCGGGGCCTGCGGATTTCCGCGGCAGAACACCGCCTGCCGCGCCCCAAGCCCCCGCAGCGGACAGCCTTCGAAGGCGGCGATGGCCTCGCCGAGCGCCTCCAGCGACTCCGCGCCCGCGGCCAGCCGCCGCGCTTCGGCGATGGCGTCGCCGGCGGGAGCCTGCGCGACCACCGAGGCCGTCGCCTTCGCCACCGCCTTCACCGCCGGCGGGGGCGCCACATGGGTGCGATCGACCGGGGCGTCCTCGAAACAGGCGTCGACGCCTGCGTCGCGCCAGAAGGCGAGCAGGCTCTCTGCGGCGGCGCTGTCGAGGGGCTGGACGGTCATGGCTCGCCGACAGGGATAGTCCTTGACCGCCCTCGCGTCACGTTCCGATAAGGCGCATACAACCGACCACACCGACCGCGAGGGAATTCAGGGGCATGGCCGAACAAGCGATCGAGGGCGGCGCGGCGAACGCGTGGCAGGAAGCTGTCATCGACAAGCTGCCGCCGCTGGAGGCGTTGGCCGGCGTCGAGCGCGAGGTGATGGAGTACGACGTGGTGGTCGTCGGCGGCGGCCCCGCCGGCCGCGCCGCCGCCATCCGCCTCAAGCAGCGGGCGGAGAAGGACGGCCGCGAGGTGTCCGTCGCCGTGCTGGAGAAGTCGGCCGAGATCGGCGGGCACATCCTGTCGGGCGCCGTCATCGACCCGAAGGCCCTGACCGAGCTGTTCCCGGACTGGAAGGAACGCGGCGCGCCGCTGGAGACGCCGGTGACGAAGGACCGCTTCCTCGTCCTCGGCCCGCACGGCCAGGCCGACCTGCCGATGTTCGCCCTGCCGCCGCTGATGCACAACGACGGCTGCTACATCGCCTCGCTGGGCAACCTCTGTCGCTGGCTGGGCGAGCAGGCCGAGGCCCTGGGCGTCGAAGTCTATCCAGGCATGGCCGCCAGCCACGTTGTCTGGGACGAGCCGACCGGCCGGGTGAAGGGCGTCGTCGCCGGCGTCTTCGGCATCGACCGCGAGGGCAAGCCGACCGGCGAGTTCCAGCCGGGCATCGAGCTGCACGGCAAGTATGTCTTTATCGCCGAGGGCGTCCGCGGCTCGCTGGCCAAGACCATCATGGCCCGCCACAACCTGTGCGACGACTCGGAGCCGCAGAAGTTCGGGATCGGCATCAAGGAGTTGTGGCAGGTCCCGGCGGAGAGGCACCAGCCCGGCCTGGCCCAGCACACCACCGGCTGGCCGCTGGACGAGAACACCGGCGGCGGCAGCTTCATGTACCACTTCGGCGACCGCTACGTGGCCGTCGGCTACGTGGTGCACCTGAACTACAAGAACCCCTTCCTGTCGCCGTTCGACGAGTTCCAGCGCTTCAAGCACCACCCGGCGATCAGCGAGCATCTGGAGGGCGGCACGCGCATTTCCTACGGCGCCCGCGCCATCACCGAGGGCGGCTTCCAGTCGGTGCCGAAGCTGGCCTTCCCGGGCGGCGCGCTGATCGGCTGCTCGGCCGGCTTCGTGAACGTGCCGCGCATCAAGGGCAGCCACAACGCCATGAAGACCGGCATGCTGGCCGCCGACGCCGCCTTCGACGCGCTGGCGGCCGGCCGCGGCGGCGACGAGCTGGTCGAATACCAGGCCGCCTACGAGGAGAGCTGGGTCTATCGCGAGCTGAAGCGCGTCCGGAACGCCAAGCCGCTGCTGTCGAAGTTCGGCACCACCCTCGGCGGCGCGCTCGGCCTGTTCGACATGTGGTTCCAGACCCTGTTCGGCGGCTTCTCGCTGTTCGGGACCATGAAGCACGGCAAGACCGACGCGGCCTCGACCGAGCCGGCCGCGAAGCACGCGCCGATCGCCTACCCGAAGCCCGACGGCAAACTCAGCTTCGACAAGCTGTCCTCGGTGTTCGTGTCCAACACCAACCATGCCGAGGACCAGCCGGCCCACCTCAAGCTGCTCGACCCCTCCGTGCCGATCCGGGTCAACCTGCCGAAGTACGGCGAGCCGGCGCGCCTGTACTGCCCGGCCGGGGTCTACGAGGTGGTCTACGGCGACGAGGCGGCGAAGGCCGATCCGCGCTTCGTCATCAACGCCCAGAACTGCGTCCACTGCAAAACCTGCGACATCAAGGATCCGTCGCAGAACATCGTCTGGACCACGCCCGAGGGCGGCGGCGGGCCGAACTATCCGAATATGTGACGCGGGGCAGGCGAGGGGCCTTGCCGCCGCCTCATAATCCGGGAAGGTTCCCGGCCATGCGCCTCTCCGCCCTTCGCCTGCTCCTGACCGGTTGCGCCGCACTGGCGCTGGCGCCTGCCGCCATGGCGCAGGACGCGCCCGTGATCGTCGACCCGCCGCTGTCGGCACCGGCCATCGTCGTTCCGCCCGCGGAAGCGGTCGATCCTTCCGAGGCGTTTCCGCCCGCCGTCGTCCCCGCCGAAGAAGAGGCCGGGGAAGCGCCGCCCGCCGCGCCGCCGATCCCGGCCGAGTGGGCTCCGGTGCCGCTCGACGCCGCCGGCCGCTCCGCCTACGGCCTGTATCTGTCCGGCCGCGTGGCCGGCATTCGCGGAGATCGCGCCGACGCGGCGGAGTTCCTCGCCCGCAGCCACCTCCTCGCGCCGGAGCAGCCGGTCGTCGGGGAGGAGGCCTTCCGCGCCGCCCTGTTCACCGGCGATCTGGACACGGTGGTGCGCCTGACCCCCATGGTCGAGGGCACGCCGCTCTTCGCGGACGCCGGGCGTCTCTTCGGGGTCGTCCGCTTGCTCGATCAGGGCGACGGGCGCGCGGCGCTGGCGGCGCTTCGGGAACGGCCCTTCTCGGCCCCGTACGGCTCCGTGGCCCGCTATCTCCAGCCGTCCGTAAGCGCCGCCGCCGGCGACTGGCAGGCCGCCCTCCAGCCTGTCGCGGCGGTCCCGGGCGATCCCGGCGTTCTGGCGCTGAGGCTGCAACGGGCCCGGCTGCTCGAACTGCGCCGTCGCCACGACGAGGCGGACGCCGAATACCAGGCGCTCATGGCCCTGCCTGAAGGCGGGCGCGTGTACGGCGTCGCCTACGGCCAGTTCCTCGAGCGCCGCGGACGCCGCGACGAAGCCGAAGCCCGCTACCGCGCCTCGCTGGAGGGCGCCTCGCCTGATCCGGCCGCCCTGCGCGGACTCGAGCGCCTCGCCAGACGGGCGCGGCCGCCGTCGACGCCGGCGATCGAGGAGAACGCCGCCGACGCCCTGGTCTTCGCGGCGCTGGAGGCCACCGAGTACGAGCAGCACGAGCTCGCCGCCATCTACCTCCGTCTGGCCCAGACCCTGACGCCGCGCGATGCGACCGCGTTGCGCCTCGGTCTCGCCTTCGCCGCCGCCCGGCAGGAAGCGCCGGCCCAGGCCGCCTTCCACAGCGTCAGCGAGGCAGACCCGATCGTCTACGCCGGCGCCCGCTACAACCTCGGCCTCAGCCTGCGTCGGGAGGAGCAACCCTCCGAAGCCCTCGCCGCCTTCCGGCAGGCCGACGCCGCCGCGCCGGACCAGGTCCTGATCGCGCTCGAACTGGCGGGGCAGTTGCTGGCCAACGGGGAGGCGGCGGAGGCCCTTGCCATCCTCGACCGGCCGACCCTGAACAAGGCCGACCAGCCGCCGGCGACGCGCTTCCTGCGAGGCAACGCGCTTCACCTGCTCGGCCGGATCGAGGAGGCCGAGGCCGAGCTGTGGGCCGCGCTGCAGGCCGAGCCCGACGATCCGACGCTGCTCAACTACCTCGGCTACCTGTGGGTCGACACCGGCCGCCGCGTCGACCAGGGGGCCGAGATGATCGCCCGCGCCCATGCGGCCGATCCGGACAACGGCAACATCCAGGACTCGCTCGGCTGGGCCCAGTACCGGCAGGGTCTGTATGACGTCGCCGTCGAGACGCTCGAGGGCGCGGTCGACAAGGAGCCGGCCAACGCCGAGATCAACGACCATCTCGGCGACGCCTACTGGCGCGTCGGCCGCCGCCGCGAGGCGGAATGGCAATGGAACCGGGTCCTGACCCTGGACCCCGACGTCGACCGGCGCGCCGCGGTCGAGCGCAAGCTTGAGGAAGGTCTCCCGGACCCCGCGCCGTCGGCCGCGGCCGGCGCCTGACCCCATGTCCGTGAGGACGGCGCTGGCGCCCGCCAAGGTCAATCTGTTCCTGCACGTCGGTCCGGTCGACCCCGACGGCTATCATCCGCTCGCCAGCCTCGTCGCCTTCGCCGACATCGGCGACCGCCTGTCCGTCGCCCCCGCCGACCGGCTGTCGCTGACGGTCGAGGGGCCCTTCGCCGGGGCGCTGGCCGACGAGCCCGACAACCTGATACGGCGCGTCCTGCGCCGCCTCGGCGCGGCGACCGGGATCGGCGAGCCCCCGCTGGCGATCACCCTCGACAAGCGCCTGCCCGTCGCGGCGGGGCTGGGCGGCGGCTCGGCGGACGCTGGCGCGGCGCTGAAACTGGCCCGCGACGCGCTCGGCCTCGCTCTCGACGAC
>JAFAEC010000227.1 GCA_023424215.1 Pseudomonadota bacterium | reverse complement strand
GCCGCCGCCAGCGCGGCCGCGGTCCGGGCCGGAAACAGATCGCAGCGCGCATCAGCCGCGATCACGAAGGCGCGCTCGTAATAGGTGTCGGCCGGGCCCGCCGCCGCGGCTCCGGGAGCCAGCAGCGCGAGCGCCGCGGCCAGCGCGGCTTGGGTCCCGGAGGCGTTCTGCCCTATCCTCATGGGGCGACACCCTGCAGCATCAGGCGTTCCGGTCGCGTTTCCGATCAGGGTTAGCGATTTGCTTCTGTCGAGCGACGTCTGGGTGGCCGCCCTCATCCGCCGGGCCGAGATCGGGGGCGCCTTCGCCACGGTCGCGCGCAAGGGCGACCCACGCGCCGGCACGGTGATCGTCAAGGTGTTCGACACCGCGCAGCGCCGCGCGCGCCTGTACAGCGAGGCCTTCGGGCCGGACGGCGAGCGGCTGTGGATGCAGCCGGTCGAGAATGAAATGGAGAGCGAGCTCGACGCCTACCTCGAGCGGCAGATCCGCTACGACCCCGACCTCTGGATCGTCGAGATCGAGGACCGCGAGGGTCGGCACTTCATCACCGAGAAGGTGGCCGGATAGGCGTCAGGCGGCCAGCCGCATCCACACCGCCTTGTCGGCGGAGACGGCGTCCAGCTTGCCCTTCGAGGCGCGGGCCTGAAGCTGGCGCATCACCGGCGTCGGCAGCGCGCAGAACTGCGGCTCGACCAGTTCCGGCGCGCAACCGGGAGCCGGCGCGGCGAACAGGGCGGCGTTCACCTCCGGCGACCGGTCATGGATCAGCCAGGCCAGCCGGCGGGCGCGTTGCGGGTCGTTGTGGTGCAGCAGCGGGTCCTCGGCGAACAGCTCGCAGCCCAGCTCCAGCACATAGTCGAGCCCCAGCCGGTCGAAACGGCGCGCGTCGCCCGGCGTGACCGGGCAGGTCTCGTCCAGATCGAACACCACGTCGTTCAGCAGAAACAGCATCGGGGACACCTGCCATCGCCGGGCTCATGGCGGCCCGTTGAAGCAACCGTAGCGGCAGGCGCTTGCGGTTCCGTTCCCGAACGTCGTTAAGGAATTCCGACCGGCCGCATATAGAGCGCCGGCCACGATCCCGCTTGAGTCGCGGAACCTCCCCCCGTTAGGGTGGCGCGGGGATATCGGGGGAAATGCCTATGACTGTCAGATCGATGCTGAACGCCGTCGCCGGCGCCGTGGCCGCGCTGGCGACCTTCGCGGCGGGACCCGCGGCGGCCGAGTGGAAGCGCGCCGAGACTGAGCACTTCATTCTTTACGGCGACGTGTCGGAGCGTACGCTGCGGACCTACGCCACCAAGATTGAACGGTTCGACACCCTCCTGCGGACGTATTACCCGATCCAGAGCGACGTCCAGATTCCGAAGCTGGAAATCTATCTGGCTGACGGTGCGAGAGACATGCGCCGCGTCCTTCCGGAGGGCTCGGAGACCATCGCCGGCTTCTACTCCGCCGACGCGGGCCGCATCTACACGGTGACCAACATCTCCAACCCGGAGGCGATGAGCACCCTGTTCCACGAATACGCCCACCATTTCATGTTCCAGATGTCGGCCGAGGCCTATCCGTCATGGTTCGTGGAAGGCTTCGCCGAATACTACTCCACCGTCGTCATGGAGCCCGACAAGATCGAGGTGGGCCGGGAAGATCGCGGGCGGATGTTGATGTTCACCCAGTTGGGCAGCAACCAGTGGGCGCCTCTGGCCGACGTGCTGAAATGGCGGGTCAGCCGATCCGGGCGGGCGCGCGTCTTCGACTACTATGCGCAGGCATGGGGGCTGACTCACTATCTGATGAGCACACCCGAGCGGCAGAGGATGTTGAGTCAGTATCTGAACGCGGTGATCCGGGGCGGCGACCCGGTCTCGACCATGGAGGCGGTGACGGGGCGCAATCCGGTCGAACTCCAGAGCGACATGCGTCGCTACTTCATGGGCCGCATCACCTATTATACACCCCAGATAGAGATCCCGATGCCCGAACTGGTGGTGTCGGGCGTGAGCGCGGATGAAGGCGCCCTGATCTGGTACGACCTTCGACTGGACGACACGCCCCTGGTCGTCCCGCCCGACAACGACCCCGACGATCCTCGCTCGGAGGGACGCAGGGCCGAGATGGCCCGCGACGCCGCCCGGCACCGCGCGGCGCTGATATCCGATGCTCTCGCCGCGGCCGCGCGGCGACCGGATCAGCGTATGGCCATGCTGGTCGCCGCGCGCGCCCATCGATTGAAGGGCGATCCCGCCGCCGGTCTCGCGGCGCTGCAACCGCTTCTTGACGTCACATCCGCGGACGCGGACGCGCTGCGTATCGCCGCCGCTCTGCTGATGGACCAGGTCAAGGCGGATCCGGACCCTGAGAGCGCGCCTGCGCGGCGCCGCCTCGCCATGACCTATCTCGCCCAGGCGATGGAACACAGGCCGCTGGACTTCCGCATCTACATCGGCCTGAACGAGACCCGGCGCGACCAGGCCGGTTATCCCACCGACAATGACATTTCGACCCTCGAGGTCGCCACCGCCCTCGCCCCCCAGGCGGACGAGAACCGGCTGAGGCTTGCCGAAGCCTATATGGCCAGGCTCCTGTGGAACGAAGCGAAGGCGATGCTTGATCCCGTCGCGAACGGGCCCCACCCTGGCGCCGACCGCGTTCGCGCCCGCACCATGCTCGCCGCCATCGCAACGGCGACCGGGCAGGCCGCAGACGTCGAAGCGGAGACTGCGGCCGCACCCTGAGAGCGGTTCAGGCGACGGGCGGGGTCCCTCTTCGGACCTCTGAAGTTCGCGCGCCCTAGAACACCATATTGAACAGCACGTGCACGATCAGCGCGCCGGCGACGATGACGCCGAAGCCGACCAGCAGACTGATCGCCGGATGCGGTCCGTCGCGGGTGGGCGGGGGGTCGAGCGGGGGATGCAAAGCCATGGCCTGTCCTGCGTTTCCTCAGGCGGCGCCCGGCTTGGCGTGACCGGGTCGTCTCGCCTGCAGGGACCATGACTCCGAAAACCCTGCGGCGCGAGGGGGTATTTCGCCTCGGGTGACTTTGTCGCGCTTCCGCGCTAGGTCGCGCGGCCCAAGGAAGACCCATGTCGAAACTGACTCTCGCACAGGAGGCCGGCCGTCGCCGGACCTTCGCCATCATCGCGCACCCGGACGCGGGTAAAACCACCCTGACCGAGCACATCCTGCTGGCGGGCGGGGCGATCCGCGCCGCCGGGGCGGTGCGCGCCCGCGGCGAGAACCGCCGCACCCGCTCCGACTGGATGAAGATCGAGAAGGAGCGCGGCATCTCCGTCTCCGCCTCGGTGATGACGTTCGAGCACGACGGCAAGATGTTCAACCTGCTCGACACGCCGGGCCACGAGGACTTCTCGGAAGACACCTACCGCACCCTGACCGCCGCCGACTGCGCCATCATGGTGCTGGACGCCGCCAAGGGCATCGAGCCGCAGACCCTGAAGCTGTTCGAGGTCTGTCGCCTGCGCGACATCCCGATCATCACCTTCATCAACAAGCTGGACCGCGAGGCCCAGGACCCGATGGCCCTGCTGGACGACATCGCCAGCCGCCTGCAGCTGGACCCTTCGCCGATCTGGTGGCCGGCCGAGAGCGGCAATCGTCTCAGGGGCATGGTCGAGATCGGCACCGGCCGCTTCCAGCCCTACGTCCGCAAGGCCGCCGGCTCGGACGAGGATCCGGAGCACGGCGACCCCCTGCCGCTGGCCGACGCCGCCGCCCATTTCGAGGGCGGCGAGCAGGCCGACCTCGCCGACGCGCTCGAGCTGGTCGAGGGCGGCTACAAGCCGTTCGACCGCCAGGCCTTCCTCGAGGGCCATCTGACCCCGGTGCTGTGGGGCTCGGCGCTGCGCCACTTCGGCATCGAGCAGTTGCTCAAGGCGATCGGCGACTGGGCCCCGGCGCCGAAGGTCATGAAGGCCCGCAAGGAGGCCCCGCCGGAGACCCGCAACGCCCCGGCCCCGGAAGAGGTCACTGTCGACCCCGGCTCGACCGAGGTCACCGGCTTCGTGTTCAAGGTCCAGGCCAACATGGACCCCAACCACCGCGACCGCATCGCCATGTTCCGCATGGCCTCGGGCCAGTTCCGCCGCGGCATGAAGCTGAAGGTCCAGAACACCGGCAAGCAACTGTCGGTGAACGCGCCAATCATGTTCTTCGCCTCGGACCGCGAGCTGGCCGAGGACGCCTTCGCCGGCGACGTCATCGGCATTCCGAACCACGGCGTGCTGCGCGTCGGCGACAGCCTGTCGGAGAGCGGCCTGATCCGCTTCGCCGGCCTGCCCAACTTCGCGCCGGAAATCCTGCAGCGCGTGCGGGTGAAGGACCCGCTCAAGGCCAAGCACCTGAAGAAGGCGCTGGAAGGCCTCGCCGAGGAAGGGGTGACCCAGCTGTTCCGGCCCGAGATCGGTTCGGACTTCATCGTCGGCGCCGTCGGCCAGCTGCAGTTCGAGGTCATGGCCGACCGACTGGGAGAGGAATACGGGCTCGAGGCGGTGTTCGAGCCCAGCCCCTACGCCGAGGCGCGCTGGATCGGCGGCGACAAGGCCGACCTTGAGGACTTCTCCGGCAAGTACCGGCCGCAGATGGCCCGCGACATCGACGACCAGCCGGTCTTCCTCGCCAAGTCCAGCTGGGAGACCGGCTATGTCGGCGAGCGATTCCCGAAGGTCCGCTTCATGAAGACCCGGGAGCGCGGCTGACCGCCCTCTGGACAACCTCGCCTTGAGTCCGTCAGGTGGGATGGTGCGGAGCGGAGAGCGATGACATGGGCCATGGTCTGACGAGCGGCTGGCTGGCCGCGGGGGCGGCCGCGCTGGTCCTGGCCCTGCCACAGGCGGCCCACGCGGATTGGCGCAAGGGCGAAACGGCCCACTTCCGGGTCTACAGCAACGGCTCCGAACGCAACCTTCGCGATTACGCCGCCCGGCTCGAGCGTTTCCACGACCTGCTCCGCGCCGTGACCGGCGGGGCGCGGGACGAGGGCGAGTTGCGCAAGCTTCCCGTCTATCTGGTCGACGACGCCCGCGAACTGCGGATCGTCGAGCCCGGCCTGCCCGAGGGGGTCGACGGCTACTACACCGCCAGTCATCGGGACATTCGCGCGACGCTGATCCGCGGCCGCGACGACGACCTCCTGCTGCACGAATACGCCCACCACTTCATGTCGCATTACTCTCCGGGCAGCTATCCGGCCTGGTTCCGGGAGGGCTTCGCGGAGTATTTCGCCACCGCCACGGTCGACAGTCGCGGTCGGTCGACAGTCGGCTACCCGGGCGCCGGCCGGCTACAGACCCTGCACCAGCAGCGGTGGATGCCGATCGAGCAGATCCTCACCGCCTCGCCGATGGCGCTGGAGGGGCAGAGGCAGCGCTGGATCTACTACGCCCAGGCCTGGCTGCTGACGCATTACTTCCTTTCGGACGCCGGCCGCCAGCGGCAGCTGGAAGCCTATCTGGTCGCGCTCCGCGCCGGAGCCGACCCGGTCGGCGCCTTCTTCGAGAACGTCGGCACGACGCCCGAGGCCCTGACCCGGGAGCTGCGCTCCCACCACCAGCGCGGCCTTCGGTATGCGGAGCTGACCCTGCCGCCTCTCTCGCCCGAGGTCGCCGTCTCGCGTCTGCCGGCCAGCGCGGACGACGTTCTCCTCATCGGCGTCGATATGCGCGACGGGGCGGACGAGGAGCGGGGGCCGGGCCTGCTGGCCGAAGCGCGCACGGCGGCCGCCCGCCATCCCGGGGACGCCCTCGCCCTGACCGTGCTGGCGCGGGCCGAGATCGCCTGGGGCGACGCCGCCGCCGGCGACACGGCCCTGCGGCAGGTGCTGGAAGTCGATCCCGACAACGTGGAAGCTCTGCTGATGTCCGCCGAGCGGCGGCTCGAGGCGGCCCACGAAGAAGTCGAACAGGACCGGCTCGTCGCCGGCTATCGCGAAGCCCAGGCGCTGCTGGGACGCGCCTATCAGGCCGACCCCACGGACTATCGGGTTCTCGCGGCGCTCGCCTCGCTGCGACGGAGCGCGCCGGACTATCCCACCGCGAACGATATTGAGACCTGGCGTCTCGCCGTCCTGCACGCGCCCCAGGTGCTGGGCCTGCGCGCCCAGGCCGCCGAGGCGCTGCTGCGCGCCGGGCTGGAGGACGAGGCCGTATTCCACCTGACCCCCATCGCCGACGATCCGCACGGCGGCCAGTGGGCCGAACGGGCGCGGCAGGAGATCGCGCGCATTCGGGGCGACGCCGCCGCGACGGCGGGGAGTTAGGCTTCCGGACAGGCCGTCGCCGGCCTCAGGCCAGGACCAGCCCCGCGTCCGAGCGCATGTCCTCGAGCAGTTTCACGGCCGCTTCAGGCGTGGCGGCCGACAGGTGGCGACGCCCCTGGAACATGGCGTCCATGACCCGGCACCACAGGCGCAGGTTTGGGTCGTGGCTGACGAAAACGGTCCAGCATGGGCCGGTCTTGCCGAAGGCGCGGGCGACCGTCTCGATGTCGGCGTTGTCGACCTCGCCGCTGCTCTCCCGGACGTCCTGGATCCAGTCCCAGCCCGTCAGTTCCGGCCGGGCGGCCGCGACCGTCGCGATGTAGCGGGCCACGGCGGCCCCGGTGACTCCGCCGCCGATGGTCATGAACACCCGGCGGCTGGTCTCGTCGGTCCGGTGGTCGAGGTCCATCGCTCACTCCTGTCCGGCGCGGACGATAGGTCGACAGGGTTACCGACACCTTCCCGACGGGGAAGCCAGCGACTTTCCCTCGCCGCCGGGGCGTGTTTCTCTGGGCGCCGGGACGGGCGTCCCAGGAGGATACGATGGTCGCGGTGGCCCTCATGGCCGTGCTGTCGCTGGCTCCCGGCCAGAGCGCCGGGACCATCCTGCCGTATGAGGCGGTGGTGCGCTGCGCCGGCCTGACCCAGGCCGCGTCGGAGCTCGAGGGCGGCGAAAGCCGCGAGGGTCGACTGCTCTACGACGCCGCCCTGTACTGGTCCCTGACCGCCATCCAGATCGCCCAGGCCCGCGGGCGCGCGCCCGCGGCGGCGGAAGCCGACCAGACGCGGGCCCGCATCCGCGCCGTGCGGGAACTGGCCGAGGACCGGCCCGAGGCGGAGGCCGAACTGCAGCGCTGTCGCGAGCGTACGCCCCGACTGGGCTGAACGATGTTCCGACCCGTCGAACCCATGGCGCGGCGCTGCGTTTGCTCCTGACCTGCCGGGGATGACGCATTCGTCCCGAAGCGGGACGACCGGAGCACGGCTGCGCATGTTCGAATTCGGCAGGGACCTGAGGAAGCTGTTCGAGAAGGCTCGGGAGAGCGAGGATCTCGGCTGGCTGGAGCTGGTCGGCGCCGATCTCGTCGAGATGGAGGCGCGGCGCGAGTCGGTAGACGCCGGGCGCGTGTCGTGCGCCCGCCCCTTCGACGGCTGGATGCGCGCCTCGGCCCTGTGGCGCGAGCATGCCCGGCGGACCGGCTCCGCCGATAGCCTCGCCCACGCCGCGGCCGCGGCCTCCGACGCCGCCCGACACACCGCCAGCCCCGACCAGACCGCGGCGGCGGCGATCGAGTCGGGCGAGATCCACCTGCTGCGCTTCGACCTGTTCGGCGGCCCCGCCGCCCTCGCCGCGGCCCTGTCCGACATCCAGGCGCTGCCGGCGGAGCGGGCGACCACCCGCTGCGCCGCGGCCAGTCTGCATGCGCGGCTGAGCGCCCGTCGGGCCCGCCTGTCCGGCGAGACCCGGGCCCTGCTCGACGCCGCGGCCCTGCTCGACGCCGCCCTGCACGGCGCGGCCCGCCTGCCCCCCGTCGCCGGCGACGAGCTGCGCCTCGAGCGCGCCGCCCTCGGACTGGAGGCCGGAGTGGCGCGACGCGATCCGAGGCTGCTGGACCAGGCCGGCCGCGACCTGCGCGCGCTGATCGAGACGGCGTCGCCGGACCAGCGCCCCCTGACGCGGGCCCGCGCCCTGGCGC
>JAFAEC010000226.1 GCA_023424215.1 Pseudomonadota bacterium | reverse complement strand
CGCCGGCTCTGGCCTCGGCTCGGGTCCCGGCTCGGCCGCCGGCGCCGAGGCGGCAGCCTTCGCGCCCAGCAGCAGGGTCGGCTCGCGCATCCACGCACGGCCGTCCGGCGTCAGCGCCAGGCCGGCGACCACCCCGACCACGAAGGCCGCCGTCAGTGCGTTGATTCCCCCGCGCAAACCGTCCCCCGAACAGTGCTACCGGCGCCTTTTACCTTATCGGCGCCCGCCCGCTACCGCGCGCGCGCCTCGCGCGAACAAAAAGGTTAACGCCGCCGCCCGCCCTGCGACCGGAACTGACGCAGCGGCGTCGTTTCATGAGGTCGGCGGCGGTCGAAGCGGACTCAGTGGACTCATCGGACTGTGTTTTTTGTCGCTTCGCCCGGCCTGGAGGCGATGAAGCGGACGCTGTGGACGCATCGGACTGTGTTTTTCAGTCGCCGAGACCGGGTGGGCCTGGCCTGGACTTGCCCCCCACGGCCCCGCGCGTTACGGGACCATCAAGGCCGTCGATATTCATCAGGCGGTGAAAAATACGAGGAAGCGATGCGGAAGATCTTCCCCGACGCGAAGTCGGCGCTGGAGGGCCTGACCTTCGACGGCATGACCGTCATGTCCGGCGGCTTCGGCCTGTGCGGCATCCCCGAGCACCTGATCGCCGCTCTGCGCGACAGCGGCGCCAGGGGCCTGACCGTCATCTCCAACAACGCCGGCGTCGACGGCTTCGGCCTCGGCCAGCTGCTGGAGACGAAGCAGATCGCGAAGATGATCTCGTCCTACGTCGGCGAGAACAAGGAGTTCGAACGCCAGTACCTGGCCGGCGAGCTGCAGCTCGAGTTCAATCCGCAGGGCACCCTGGCCGAGCGCATCCGCGCCGGCGGCGCCGGCATCCCGGCCTTCTTCACCGCCACCGGCGTCGGCACCCTCGTCGCCGAGGGCAAGGAGGTGCGCGAATTCGACGGCCGCCGCTACGTCATGGAGACCGGCCTTGTCGCCGACCTCTCGATCGTCAAGGCGTGGAAGGCGGACGAGCGCGGCAACCTCGTCTTCCGCAAGACCGCCCGCAACTTCAACCCGATGATGGCCACGGCCGGCAAGGTCACCGTCGTCGAGGTCGAGGAGATCGTCCCGACCGGCTCGCTCGACCCCGACTGCATCCACACCCCGGGCGTCTACGTCGACCGCATCGTCCAGACCGTGCCCGAGAAGCGCATCGAACAGCGCACCGTCCGCACCCGGGAGACCGCATAATGGCCCGCACCCGCGAACAGCTCGCCGAACGCGCCGCGAAGGAGCTGCAGGACGGCTTCTACGTCAACCTCGGCATCGGCATCCCGACCCTGGTGGCCAACTATATCCCCGAGGGCATGGAGGTCACCCTGCAGTCCGAGAACGGCATGCTCGGCATGGGCCCCTTCCCCTACGAGGACCAGGTCGACCCCGACCTGATCAACGCCGGCAAGCAGACCATTACCGAGATCCCGGAGTCGTCCTACTTCAGCTCGGCCGACAGCTTCGCGATGATCCGCGGCGGCCATATCAACCTGTCCATCCTCGGGGCCATGGAAGTGGCCGAGAACGGCGACATCGCCAACTGGATGATCCCCGGCAAGCTGGTGAAGGGCATGGGCGGGGCCATGGACCTCGTCGCCGGCGTCAAGCGCGTGGTCGTGGTCATGGAGCACGCCAACAAGCACGGCCAGTCCAAGGTCCTGAAGCGCTGCACCCTGCCGCTGACCGGCACGGGCGTGGTCAGCCGCATCATCACCGACCTCGCCGTCTTCGACGTCAAGCCGGACGGCGCGGGCCTCGAACTGGTCGAACTGGCCGACGGCGTCACCCTTGACGAGGTCGCCGCCAAGACCGAGGCCAGCTACACGGTGAAGCCGGGCCTCGGCTGACGTCAGGCCGCGAACAGCGGGGCGAGCGCCGCCAGCGCCCGCTCCGCGTCGGCCCGGTCCGGCGTCTCGTCCTCGACGCCGTAGCCGACCATCTGGCTCGGGCCATTGGCCTGGATGACGATGCCGTCGGCGCGCGGGACCATGCTGATCGACCGGTACCAGAGGGCGTAGGTCACCTCCGGCTGCGGCGTCAGCCAGGCGATCTGCCCCCGCACCGGCACGAGGCTCTCGTCGCCGAACAGAGCCCGCGCCCCGTAGCCCGTGCAGTTGACCACGACCGGCTCGTCCAGCGTCGCCAGTTCCGACGGATGGTGGAACGTCCGCTGCACGATGCGCCCGCCCTCCATCAGGAAGGCCTCGGTCAGCTGCCGCGCGTACTCCGCCACATTGAAGGTCATCTGCGGAAACACCCGCGCCGACTCGACCGGAAAGGGATGCTCGTCGGGACCCAGCGCGCGTGAAGCCGGCGTCAGCCCCTGCAGGCGGGCCTCATAGCGAACGAAGTCGACACGCCCGGGCGTCGGCTCCGGCCCCACCGGCGCGTTCCCGCCCCGCGTCCCGCGCAGGCTGTACTGATCGATGAACTTCACCGGCTCGCCGTCCAGCCCCACGAAGGCGTGGTGCTCGGCCCACGAGCGTCGCGCCATGGCTTCCCAGCGGACCGGAAAGTCCGCAGCGACCGCGCTATCGGCCGCGACGCGCGAGTCGGGCGACCACACGCCGGTCGCCCGCGCCGAGCGCGTGTGCGGCGTCCGCTCGGCGGCGTAGATCGTGACCTTCGCCCCGGCCCGGAGGATCTGCAGCGCCGCGGTCAGCCCCAGCGCCCCGCAGCCGATGACCGCGACCTCCCGCGTTCCCCCTTCCATCGCCAGCTCGCGCGCCGCCTCCGCCGAACCCCACGACAGCGACCAGCCCGAGCCGCCGTGGCCGTAGTTGTGCACCAGGCGCTTGTCGCCGACGGCCTCGGCCTCGATGCGCGGTCCCGCCGCCCGGAAAGGCCGCGTGCACACGGTGATGCGGCTCAGCCGCCCCGGATCGGTCAGCAGCGGCGCGAGGCGGGGCCGCTCAAAGTCGGGGCGCGAGGCCGCAACCAGTCCGGCGGGCGAGGCGGCGCATCCCGCCAGCCCGGCGGCGCCCAGCCCGGCCAGCATCATGCGACGGTGCAACTGTGCGTTCACGGCGCCCTCCCCTCTCGGCCGCCCATCCTCCGCCATCTCGCGCGCCAGGGCGAGGCCGAACGGCGGCCATCGGCGTGGTCATGGCGCGACCGCGCCGCCCGCGTTCCTGAGCGACCTCTAGCGCGCGTTCTGGTCGGTCCAGGCCACGATCTGGCTGTTCAAGTCGCGCGTCGCGGCGTCGAAGGCTTCCACGATGGCGCTGACCCGGTTGGCTGTCGCCGGTTGCTCGACGGCGAAGATGCGGTCGGCCGCCACCGTGCGCTCCTGGGCGTTGAGCAGCCGCACGCGGGCCACGATGGTCGCCGTCGGGATGGCGCCGGGAGCGGGGTAACGCGCCTCGAAGGTGCGCACGTCGACATCCAGGGTCTGCTCCGCCCGGGTCAGCTCGCGCGGACCGATCAGCCGCACCCGCCGGGCCTCGGCGGCGAAGGCGTCCTCAAGCGCATCGCTGAACAGCACGTCGGCCGAGGCCACCCAGCGCGCGCCCGCGATATAGGCCGCGTCCGTGCCGGTCACGCCGAGGATGCGGTCGTCGCGCGCCGCCTGCACGAACTCGGGCCGGCGCATGGCCACCTGCACCTGCCCCGCGGGCGCACCGGCGGCGCCGATCTCCGAGTCCGGCGCGGCCCCGAAGCGATGCAAGCTGACCGGCTCGGGGCTCGACAACAGGGCGCAGCCGCCGAGCGCGGCGACCGAGGCCGCGGCGGCGACGGTTCTCGTCAGGGTGCGGATCAAGGTTCGACCTCCATTTCGACCGACGGCGGACGCTGGATGAATTCTCGCGGGCTCTCCCGCACATCGTCGATCAGCGACTGCAGCGAGCGCGTCGCCTCCTCCAGCTGCTGGATCGTCTGCTGCAGCTGCGGCAGGCCGGTGGCCGCGAACTCGCCGATGGGCTGCTCGAGATTGGTCGCCGAGCGGTTGATCGAGGCGATGGCCGAGCGGGCGTCGCTGGCGGCGGCGTTGATCTCGGCGATGGCTTCCTGACCGTCGGTCTCGACGATCCGGCGGGTGCTGATCGCCAGTTGCTCGTATTCGCCGACGGCCGAGTTGGCCCGGGTCAGCGCCTGCTCCAGCTGCTGCAGCATGCCCTTGCGGGCCTCCAGCTCGGTGCTCAGGCTCTCGATGTTCTTCAGACTGGTCGAGAACGAGCGCACGTTGTCATCCGACAGCACCCGGTTGATGCGGTTCAGCGCATCCACGGTCTGCGCCAGCACTGTGCCCGAACCCGACAGCAGCTCCGAGATCGGAGACGGCTGGCTCTGGATCACCGGCACGACGTTGTCCGGATATTGGGCCTTCAGGATGGCGCTGTTCGGGTTGCCGGCGGTGATCTGGATGTAGTTCAGACCGGTGATGCCCTGCGGCTCCAGCTGCGCGCGGGAGGTCACCCGCACCGGCGTGGTCGCGTCGACGCGGATGCGCGCGATGACCTGGTCGCCCTTGTTGGGATCGAGGTTCAGGTCCGTCACCTCGCCGACCCGGATGCCGTTGAAGTGCACCTCGCCGCCCTCCGACAGGCCGCGCACGGGGCCATAGAAGACGATGTCGTACTGGTCGAATTCCTCGTTGAACGACAGGCGGGCCAGCCACATGGCGAACACCACCAGCGCCGCCAGAAGGGCGATGGTGGCGATGCCGACGGCGGCGTAATGGGCGTCTCTTTCCATCTCGTCCCGCTCTCCTCAGGCGGCCTTGCGGACGGCGCGTCCGCGCGGTCCCAGGAAGTACTCCCTGATCCAGGGATGATCGGACTGCTCGAGTTCCTGCACCGTGGCCTTGGCCACGATGCGCTTGTCCGCCACCACGGCCACCTTGTCGGTGATCGCGTAAAGCGTGTCGAGGTCGTGGGTGATCATGAACACGGTCAGCCCGAGATCGTCCGACAGCTGCCGGATCAGGTCATCGAACGCGCCGGCGCCGATCGGGTCCAGTCCGGCGGTCGGCTCATCCAGGAACAGCAACTCGGGATCCAGCGCCAGCGCCCGCGCCAGCCCCACCCGTTTACGCATGCCGCCCGACAGCTCCGCCGGCTTCAGATGGTGCGACTCCGGCTTCAGGCCGACCATCGCGATCTTCATCTCCGCCAGCTCGCGGATGACGTCCTTCGGCAGCCGGGTGTGCTCGACCAGGGGCGAGGCGACGTTGTCGATGACGCTCAGCGAGGAGAACAGCGCCCCCTGCTGGAAGAGGATGCCGGTGCGGCGCTCGATGTCCGCCGCCTGGGCCTTGGTCAGCTCGGCGCGGTCGTGGCCGAACAGCTTCACCGTCCCGCCCTCGGGTTCCTTCAGCCCGATGATCGAGTTGAGCAACACGGTCTTGCCCGAGCCCGAGCCGCCGACCACGCCCAGCACCTCGCCACGCTCGACCGTCAGGTCGAGATCGTCGTGGATCACCCGCTCCCCGAACTGGCTGCGCAGCCCCGAAACCTCGACCACCGCCTCGCTCATATGCCGAGCTCCAGGAAGGTCATGGCGAACAGGGCGTCCAGCAGGATGATAGCGAAGATGGCCTGCACCACCGCGGCGGTGACCCGCCGGCCGAGGCTGTCCACGTCCCCCGCCACCGCCATGCCCTGGCGGCAGCCGATGCCGGCCACGACGATGGCGAACACCGGCGCCTTGGACAGGCCCACGAACAGGTGATTGCCGACATCGGGGATGTCGACCATGCGCTGGATGAAGAAGGCCGGCCCGAGCGACAGCTGCGACCAGGCGACCAGCAGCCCCCCCAGCAGACCGGTGATCATCGCCACGAAGGTCAGCAGCGGCAGCATGACCAGCAGCGCCGCCAGACGCGGGATAACCAGCGCCTGGAATGGATCCACCCCCATGACCCGCATGGCGTCGATCTCCTGGTTCATCTTCATCGATCCGACCTCGGCGGCGAACGACGAGGCGGAACGACCGGCCAGCAGCACGGCCGTGATGACCACCGCGAATTCGCGCAGCACCGAGATGGCGATCAGTTCGACCGCGAAGACGTCAAAGCCGAACTGGCTGAGCAGGTCGGCGCCGATGAAGGCGACGACGGCGCCGATGAAGAAGCTGGTCACCGCCACGATCGGCAGGGCGTCGAGCCCGGCGCGCTCGGTCTGGCTGACCCAGGCGGGCCAGCGGATGCGGCCGGGATGCTTGAGCGCCGAGCCGCTGGCGGCGATCAGCCGGCCGAGGAAGGCCAGCGACAGCGTCGTCTCGGCCGCGATGTCCTGCACGCCGCGGCCGATCTTGGCGAAGCCCCGTACCCAGCCGGGCGCGCGTGGCGGCGGCGGCGCGCTCTCGCGCTCCAGCTTCTCGACCATGGCGTAGATGCGGCCGGCCTCCGGCCGCTGCTGCCACGCCGAAGCCGGCAGCACGCAGTTGCTGGCCTGAACGAGGGCCAGCGCCCCGGCCGTGTCGAACCGGCCCAGGTCGGTCAGGTCGACGGCCGCCACGCATCGCTGTTCCAGCTGCCGGTCAAGCCGCTGCGAAATGCGGCCCAGCTCGGTGGCGGTCCAGTCGCCGGTCAGTCGAAGGGTCAGGTCAGGCCCGCCCTCGTCGATCTCGAATCCCGCTGCGGCCATGCCCCTACCTAGATTGCGCCGTTCGCCTTGCCTACGCCGAGGTTACGGCAAAGCTGCGGCGTCCAGCACAACGCCGCCGCAGCGTATTCGTTCAGCCACGGTTTCAGGGGCTTGCCGGTCAGAGCAGCGACCGCGCCTGTTCCAGGTCGGCGACAAACCGGGCCCGTTCGGCCGACTTCGCAGCCGGGTCCGGAATGCGCAGCAGGTAGGAGGGGTGCACCGTCAGCAGCGCCGCCGCTCCATCGGACAGCGGGATCGGCCGTCCCCGCTCCTTCGTCACCGCCGGCTTCCGTCCCAGGACGCCCAGGCCCGCCGTGGCCCCCATGGCGAGGATGACCCTCGGCTTCACCAGCCGCCGCTCGGCGTCCAGCCACCAGCGGCAGGCGCTGACCTCGCCCGCGTTCGGCGTCCGGTGCAGCCGCCGCTTGCCCTGAGGTTCATGCTTGAAGTGCTTGACCGCATTGGTGACGAAGACGTCGTCGCGGTCGATGCCGGCCTCGTCCAGCGCGGCGTCCAGCACCCGGCCAGCCGGCCCGACGAAGGGGCGTCCGGCCAGATCCTCCTGATCCCCCGGCTGTTCGCCGACGATCATCAGCCGCGCCTTCCGGGGGCCCTCGCCGCAGACGCCCTGGGTCGCGTCGCGCCACAACGGACAGCGGCGGCAAGCCTGCACGGCCGCGTCCACCTCCTTCAGGGAAGAGGGAACGAAACCTTCCTCGAAGCTGCCGTCGCGAGCGAGGCGCGACAGCGTCTTGTCCAGACGCCGGTTCGGTTCGGGGGCGGGCGCGGCGACCATGGCTTCGGTGCGAACCGCCGACCGGGCCACCAGTTCCGGGATCAGCGCCGCCTCGGGCAGATTCTTCCAGTAGCGCTTGGGCATCTCGGCCCGCATGGCCTGGGTCTTCAGCCGGGCCGGATTGAAGGTCGAGGCGTAGTAGGTGCGCCAGAACTCCTCCATCTCGTCCTCGGCGGGCGCCATGTCCCGCGTCGCCGGCGGACCGAAGTCCAGCGCCGCTCCATCCCAGTGAGCGCTCCCGTCGGGCGTCAGGATCGACCAGCGCATGGTCGCGAAGCGGCGCGCGAAGAAGGGCGCGGTCGTCTCCAGCACCCGGTGAGCCGGCTCGAACCACGCCACCCACGCCTCGCCCGCCGCATCCTCGACCTGCCGGAAGCGGACGAAGGCCTTCATCTTGTGACTGGCGCGCGAGACGTTCTTCGCCCGGTCGAGAGCATCGGCGACGTCGCGGTCCGAGACCACCCGCATCAGCTCCGGCTCGTCCTTCAGCCGCCACAGCAGCCGGTAGAGCAGGTCGAAGCGGTCGTTCGAACGGTGCAGGATCACCGCCTGCGCCGTCTCCACGAAGGCGCGCGGGACCGCGAACGGCGCGCCGTCGCCGGCCGGGGCCTGTCG
>JAFAEC010000224.1 GCA_023424215.1 Pseudomonadota bacterium | reverse complement strand
GCGCCGGCCCCCGTGTTGACGCCCGCTCTCGCCCGCGCCGGCCTGCTCGAGGCGCTGGGGCAGGCCGCTTCGGCCTACGCCGCCGGATCGCCTGCGGCGGGGCAGGATGCGCTGGTCGGCCGCCAGTTCTCCATTCGCAGCGCCTTCGGCTGCGCCGGTCCCGAACCGCGCCCGGCCGAGGCGGCCGGCGACGGCCTGGCCCGCTGGAGCTGGGACGAGGCGCGCGAATCCATTCGGCTGACGCTCAACCCCGGCGACTGGACCGACTCCGCCCTCGTCGCCGGTGCGGTCGACGGCCAGTGGGAGGCGGTGGAGGGCTTCTGGATTCCCCGCCCGTGGATGACCGCCGAAGGATGTCCCGGTATCCGACCCGATCCCCTCGCCGGCCCGCCGACGCCATCGCCGCAGACCGCCGGCCTCGCCGCCGTGTTCGAGTCGGGCGGATCCAGGCTCGGTCGCCGCAACGGCCGGGCCTACAGCTACACCGTGCGGGGCGAGGGCGATGCGCCGGCGGCGCGCCCGGCGGAAGGCTGGCGAGTGCTGATGGAGGGCCGCTTCGTGGCCTTCCCCGACGGCCGCGCGATCCGCTGCCGCGCGGCCGGCCCCGACCAGAGACCGGTCTGCGTCGCCGCCGTGCAGATGGACCGGGTCGCCTTCCTCGCCGCCGACGGAACGACTCTCGGCGAGTGGCGGACCGGCTGAGCCGCTACGGCTGCAGCCGGTAACCGCCCGCGTCTGTCAGCAGCAGCCGCGCCTGGCCCGGCTCGGGCTCGATCTTCTGGCGCAGCCGGTAGATGTGGGTCTCCAGCGTGTGCGTGGTGACCCCGGCGTTGTAGCCCCACACCTCGGTCAGCAGCTCCTCGCGCGACACGGCCTTGGCCCCGGCGCGATAGAGATACTTGAGGATGTTGGTCTCCTTCTCGGTCAGGCGGACCTTCTTGCCCTTGTCGTCGACCAGCACCTTGGCGGCGGGCCGGAACTCGTAGGGGCCGATGCGGAAGACGGCGTCCTCGGACTGCTCGTGGCTGCGCAGGTGGGCCCGGATGCGGGCCAGCAGGACGGCGAAGCGGAAGGGCTTGGTGACGTAGTCGTTGGCCCCTGACTCGAGGCCCAGCACGGTGTCGGCGTCCGACGACTGCCCGGTCAGCATGATGATCGGCGTCGACACGCCGTCCTTGCGCAGCAGCCGGCAGGCCTCGCGCCCGTCCATGTCCGGCAGGTCGACGTCCAGCAGGATCAGATCGGCCCGCGTTTCGCGACCCAGTCTGACGCCCTCCGCGGCGGTCGCCGCCTGCACCGGCCGGAAGGCCTCGTGCAGGGCCAGTTGCTCGGCCAGCGCCTCGCGCAGGTCGTCGTCGTCGTCGATGATCAGGATCGTCTTGGGCGTGGGCATGTCTGCAAGAATGGCGAGGCTTGACCGGTTCGCCAAGGGCGCGGGCCCCGCGGCGAAGGTTTTCAGCCCCTAGAGGGCGCGGCGGGGGCATTTCGTTCCCCGAACAGCGCAGATCCCACGCGCACGTGGGTGGCCCCGAACCGGATGGCGGTCTCGTAGTCCGCGCTCATCCCCATCGACAGGATTTCCAGCCCGTGCCGGCGGGCGAGCTTGCGCAGAAGCGCGAAGTGCGGCCCCGCCGCCTCATCGACCGGCGGGATGCACATCAGGCCTTCCAGCCGCAGCCCCAGCCCGCGCGCCTGGTCGACGAGGTCAGGCAGGTCCTGGGGCAGGACGCCGGCCTTCTGGGGCTCGGTCCCCGTATTGACCTGGATGAGCACCCGGGGCCCGCGCCCCAGTCTGTCGCCCGCGGCCGCCAGCGCCGCGGCCAGCTTCGGTCGGTCCAGGGTCTCGACGACATCGAACAGGTCGACCGCATCGGCGGCCTTGTTGGTCTGCAGCGGACCGATCAGGCGCAGCTCCAGATCAGGAAACGCCTTGCGTCGGTCCCTCCAGCGCGTTTGCGCCTCCTGCACCCGGTTCTCCCCGAACACCCGCTGGCCCGCCGCCAGTGCGGCCTCCACGGCCTCGTCCGGCTGGGTCTTGCTGACCGCCGTCAGGGTCACGTCGGCGGCGTCCCGTCCGCCCACGCGACAGGCTCGCCCGATGCGGCGCCGGATAGTCTCGAGGCGTTCGGCGACCGTGCTGGACGCCGCCCGCGGATCGGAGGAAGAGGTCGTCATGAGCCGGACCGACGCCGAAATCCTGTGGGAGGTCGCCCGCGGTCTAGCCCGGACCGACGCCGAAGTCAGCCGCGAGGCCGGCGCGGGCCCGACGCTTCCGCCGCTGCTGTTTTTCACCGACCCCGCCCGCACGCCGCGCCCGTGGGAGACCGCCGCTCGCCTCCCCCCGGGCTCCGGGGTGGTGTTCCGGCACTTCGGCGCGGCAGATGCGTCCGCGACCGCCCGCCGCCTTCGCGAGGTCACCGCCGCGGCGGGCGTCCGGCTTCTGATCGGTCTCGACGTCGCGCTGGCCGCGGAAGTCGGCGCTGACGGCGTCCATCTGCCGGAGCGCGCCCTCGGGCAGGTCGAGGCGCTGACGGCCTCCCATCCCGGCTGGCTGGTCACCGGAGCTGTGCACGGGACCGAGGGAATCGCGCGCGGCGGAGACCTCCACGCCCTGGTGCTCTCGCCGGTCTTCCCGGCCGGCGGGGCCTCGGCGGCGAGGCCGGCGCTGGGACCGGCAGGCTTCCGGGCGCTCGCCTCGTCGGCGAAGCAGCCGGTCTATGCGCTGGGAGGGATCACGGCGGAGAATGCGCCCGCGTTGATCGGCTCGGGGGCCTGCGGCCTGGCGGGCGTGGAAGCGATCCGGTCGGCGTTCGGGCCGCCCCGGTCCTAGAAGCGGAAGATCGACTCCAGCCGGAAGCGCGGCGCGGCGCGACGATCGCTCTGGGGCGCGCGGGCCGGATCGGCGTCAGGCTCGGCCAGCCCGGCGGCGGCGCCGACGCGAAGGCGCGGGTTGACCCGGTAGTAGGCGCCCGCCTCGACGTCGCCGAGGTTGCTCTCGCGACCCACCGGCTGGCTCAGGTTGAGATCCAGACCCCAGCGGCCGCGTTCGGTGAAACGCAGGCGGGTCTGGCCCGCCGGCGCGCTGCGGGCCGCCTGGGCCTCGGTCAGGGAAACGGCCGGCGCATTGCTGCGCGCCGCGGTCTGGGCCTCGGCCGCGCCGGCGGTCGCGGCCAAGGCCGTCGCCACCGTCAGTCCAGCAATGAGGACGCCTGCGCGCATGTCCTGCCCTTCGCGTCGGACGGCACAGGCCGTCACGAACCTCGTCCGGCAAGTAGACACCGCCGGTCAGCCCGGTCAACGAAACGGCGGCGCTGCACCGGGGTTCCCTGCGACTCTTTCGGACTCCTGTGGCGCGAGCGTCACGGGGCCCGGACCTCTCCGCCGGGAATCCGCCGCGGTCCTGTCGCCGTCCGGCCCACCCGCCGCGCCTTCGCCTTGTCATCGCCCCTTTTCAACGTGCTATAGAGCCTCGCTTCGGCTGCGACCCGCGATCGGGCGAGCCGGCGTCCGCGCTGGAGGGTCCGGCGCAGGCCACGGTCGTATGGAGAAGTCTCTATGGTGCTGGTACGCGGCGCAGCGGTCGCCCTGATCGCCTCCGGTCTGATGCTGGGCGGATGCGGCGGCCTGCCGGGCATGGGCGGCGGCCGCCCGGACCCGACCGCGGCCCAGGCCGGGATCGGCGTCAACGCCTTCCTGTGGCGGGCGACCCTCGACACCCTCAGCTTCATGCCGCTGGCCAGCGCCGACCCCTGGGGCGGCGTGGTCAACTACGACTGGTACACCGACCCGCGCACGCCGAACGAGCGCTTCAAGGCGACGGTCTTCATTCTCGACACGCGCCTGCGCGCCGACGCGCTCAACGTCACCGTGACCAAGGAGGTCCGCGACGAGACCGGCGCGTGGATCGGCGCGCCCGTCGCGGCCCAGACCGAGACGGACCTCGAGAACGCCATCCTCACCAAGGCTCGCCAGCTCAACCTTTCGACGGCGCGCTGACGTCCCTCCCCTGATCTCCAGCCTCCTTAAGGCCGCGCCCTTGGGGAGCAGCCGCAAGGACCGCCGTGGCCCGTTACGAGCCCAAGACCGCCGAACCCCGCCAGCAGGCCCGCTGGGCCGCCGCCGACGCCTTCCGCACGCCCACGGAAGGGACAGGCCGGCCCAAATACTATGTGCTGGAGATGTTCCCCTACCCGTCGGGGAACATCCACATGGGCCACGCCCGCAACTATGTCATGGGCGACGTGGTGGCCCGGTCCAGGCGCGCCCAGGGTTTCGACGTTCTGCATCCCATGGGCTGGGACGCCTTCGGCCTGCCGGCCGAGAACGCGGCGATCGAGCGCGGCGTCCATCCCGGCGACTGGACCTGGTCCAACATCGCCGCCATGCGCGACCAGCTGAAGCTGCTCGGCCTGTCGCTGGACTGGTCGCGCGAGTTCGCCACCTGCGACCCGGCCTATTACGGCAAGCAGCAGGCCTGGTTCCTCGAGCTGTTCAGGCGCGGCCTCGTCTACCGCAAGGACTCGGTGGTCAACTGGGATCCCGTCGACAACACCGTCCTGGCCAATGAGCAGGTCGTCGACGGCCGCGGCTGGCGCTCCGGCGCGGTGGTCGAGAAGCGTAAGCTGAACCAGTGGTTCCTGCGCATCACCGACTACGCCGACGAGCTGATCGAGGGACTGAAGGAACTGGAAGGTCGCTGGCCCGACAAGGTCCGGCTGATGCAGGAGAACTGGATCGGCCGCTCGAAGGGGCTGCAGATGACCTGGGCCTGGGCCGGCGAGGCACCCGCCGCGGCGCCCGACGGCCTGGAGATCTACACCACCCGCCCCGACACCCTGTTCGGCGCCAGCTTCATGGGTCTGGCTCCCGACCACCCGATCTCGAAAGAACTGGCCGAGGCGAGCCCGGAAGTCGCCGCCTTCGTGGCCGAGTGCCGCAAGGGCGGGGCCAGCCAGGCCGATATCGAACAGGCCGAGAAGATCGGCTTCGACACCGGCTTCAAGGTCCGCCACCCCTTCACCGGGGCCGAGGTTCCGGTGTGGATCGCCAACTTCATCCTGTCCGAGTACGGAACGGGGGCGATCTTCGGCTGCCCCGCCCACGACCAGCGCGATTTCGAGTTCGCCAGCAAGTACGGCCTCCCGATCCTGCCGGTGGTGAAGCCCGACGGCGCGGGCGACGACTTCGCCGTGGCGGATGAGGCCTACACCGGCCCCGGCGCCATCTTCCGTTCGGAATTCCTCGACGGCCTCGACATCGAGGCCGCCAAGGCGGAGGCGATCCAGCGCATCGAGGCGGCCGGCGCGGGCAAGGGCGCGACCATCTATCGCCTGCGCGACTGGGGCGTCAGCCGCCAGCGCTACTGGGGCTGCCCCATCCCCATCATCCACTGTCCCTCCTGCGGCGCCGTGCCGGCGGGCCAGTTGCCGGTGGAGCTGCCCAGGGACGTGACCTTCGACGTTCCCGGCAATCCGCTGGACCGCCACCCGATGTGGAAACACGTCAAATGCCCCTCGTGTCACGGCGATGCGACACGGGAGACCGACACGCTCGACACCTTTGTCGATTCCAGCTGGTATTTCGCCCGCTTCGCCGATCCGACGGCTGAGGATCCGATCTCGAAGGCCGCCGCCGACAGGTGGCTGCCGGTCGACCAGTACATCGGCGGCGTCGAGCACGCGGTCCTGCACCTGCTCTACGCCCGCTTCATCAGCCGCGCCCTGTCGGACGCCGGCCTGATGAGCGTGAAGGAGCCGTTCGCCGGCCTCTTCACCCAGGGCATGGTGGTGCACGAAACCTATTTCGACGGGACCGACGAGGTCGGCCGCCCCAACTGGGTCGAGCCGTCGGACGTGCGCATCGAGACGGTGGACGGGCGGCGCGTCGCCACCCGCCTGTCGACGGGCGCGGTCCTGTCGATCGGCGACGTCGAGAAGATGTCGAAGTCCAAGAAGAACGTCGTCGCGCCGCAGGAGATCGTCGACGCCTATGGCGTGGACGCGGGCCGTCTGTTCGTCCTTTCGGACAGCCCGCCGGAGCGCGACGTTCAGTGGACCACCGGCGGCGTCGAGGGCGCCGCCCGCTTCGTCCAGCGCGTCTGGGCCGAAGTGGACGGGTTCGACCCGTCGGTGGCCGGCGACGAACAGGCGAACGCCTCGCTGGTGCGCGAGACCCACAAGGCGATCAAGGCGGTCTCGGAAGGCATCGAGGGCTTCCGCTTCAACTCCGCGATCGCCAAGCTCTACGCCTTCCTCGCCACCGTGCGCGAGCATGGCGCCGCCGGCGGCGCGGCGAAGCGCGAGGCCCTCTCGGCCCTGCTGCGGCTGGTCGCCCCCTTCACCCCGCACGTGGCCGAGGAAGGCTGGACGCGCCTCGGGGAAGAGGGAATGATCCTCGACGCGCCCTGGCCCGTGTGGGACCCCGCGCTGGCCGCGGACGACGAGGTGGTGCTGCCGATCCAGATCAACGGCAAGCGCCGTGGCGAGATCCGCGTCGCCCGCGGTCTGGAGCCGGCAGAGGTCGAGGCCATCGTGCTTGCCGACGCCGAGGTGCAGGGCCGGCTCGAGGGACTGACGGTGAGGAAGGTGGTCGTGGTCAAGGATCGCATCGTCAACCTGGTGGCCAACTGATGCGCGGGCTCATCCTGATCGCTGTCTCGGCAGTGGGACTGACCGGCTGCGGCTTCACCCCTCTCTATGGCGACGCCGGCGTCGGGGGCTCCCTGTCGCGCATCTCCGTGACCACCCAGGACGACCGCCTCGGCTACCGCGTGCGCGAGCAGCTCGAGGACGCCCTCGGTCGCGACGGAGCGCAGGCCCCGCTTTGGCGGCTCGAAACCGTCATCGACCAAGAGCGCCGTCCGCTCGGCCGCCGCATCGACGACACCGCCGCCCGTTACGAACTGACCGTCCGCGGAGCCTGGACGCTGACGCCGCTGAACGGCGGCGAACCGGTCTCCGGGGTCGAGACGGTGACGACGACCTATGCCGCCGCCGACCAGCCCTACGCCGCCATCGCCGCCCAGCAGGACGGCGAGGAGCGCGCGGCCGCCGAGCTGGCCCGGCTCATCCGCCTCGACCTGATGCGGGCCCTGACCTCCCCGTGATCCTGTCGAAGCGGCCCGAGGTCGAACGCTTCCTGAAGTCTCCGGACCGTGCCGTTCGCGCCGCCGTCATCCATGGCAAGGACCGCTCCGGCGTGGCTGAACGGGCGGAGGTCCTGTGCCGTGCCGTCACCCCGGATCTCAACGATCCCTTCAACGTCACCGTCCTGACCGACAGCGACCTCGACGGCGACGAGCGTCGGCTGGACGAGGCTCTCACCGCCCTGTCGATGACCGGCGGCCGGCGGCTCGTGCGGGTGCGCCTGTCGGCCGAGAAGGCGTCGATCGACAAGATGCTGGCGGCGGCCCTCAAGGCCCACGCCGCGGGCGAGTACAACCCCGACGCCATGCTGGTCGTCGAGGCAGGCGCGCTCGGCCGCGACTCCGCCCTGCGCAAGGCCGCCGAAGCTGAGAAGGCCGCCGTCGGCATCGCCTGCTACGAGGACGAGGTTGGCGATGTCGCCCGCATGACCCGCGAGGCCCTGGCCGTCGACAAGGTGGGCCTGACCCAGGACGCGCTGGACCGGTTCGTCGCCCGCCTCCCCCGCGAGCGCGGCCTGATGCGGCAGGAGATCGAGCGGCTGGCGCTCTACATCGGCCCCGGCAGCGGCCGCACCCTCGACGTCGCCGAGCTGGAGCAGCATCTCGGCGTCGAGCCTGACGCCTCGCTTCAGGACGCCGCCCTGCAGGCTTTCGGCGGCCGCGCCGCGCCGGCCCAGGCCGGCCTGCGTCGCGCCCTGGCCGAGGGCGAAAGCCCGGTCATGGCGGTGCGCCAGGCTTCGATCCACCTTGGCAAGCTTCGCCGCATCAACGTCCTTCAGGCAAGCGGAGCGGGCGCCAAGGAGGCGGCCAAGGCGGCCGGCGTGTTCTGGAAGCAGGAGGCCGAGATGCTGCGGCAGGCGCGCAGCTGGCGCATGGAGGACCTCGACCGGGTGCTGGACAGCGTCAACGCCGCCGACGTGGCGACCAAGACCACGGGCTCGCCCGATCAATTGATCGCCGAACGCCTGCTGCTCGAGATCGCCGCCCGGGCCCGCCGGCTCGGCCTTTAGTCATCCCCGCTTGGAGGCCCGGCGAAAGGCCGGCTTGTTGAGCGCCGCATTCTGATGCGCGACGCCCTTCTCGGCGTGGCGGGCCGGCTTGAACGCGCCCGTGGAGGCCGCGCCCCCGCCAGCGCGCTTGGCGGCCAGCGCCTTCTTCATTGCCTCGGCGGTCGGATTGGCGGGCTTGTCGGTCATGCCGACACCTTGCCACCACGCTGTCGGGCAAGCCAGACGGTGGCTCCGCCACACGCGGGATCGCCCGATACCTGGCGCAGCAGGTCGAAGCCGACGGCCTCGAGCCCGGCCCGGTACTCGGCGAGAGACAGGCTGCCGTGATACAGGGCCTCGCCGCGCCAGTCGCCGATGATCTCGCCTCGTTCCGAGCCGCTGGTGAACATCAGCACGCCGCCGGGCCGCAGGCAGCGGGCGAAGACGGCAAGCATTCCAGGCTGTTCCCTGGGGGCCAGATGGATCAGGCTGTGCCAGGCGATCACGCCATGGAACCGCCGGCCGAGGTCCAGCTTGCGCATGTCGGCGACCAGCCATTCATCCTCCGGAAAGCGGCGCCGGCAGAGCTCGACCAGCCCCGGCGAGGCGTCGACGCCGGTCAGGCGCCGGCCCTGCGCGATCAGATATCCAGCGATCGGCTCTCCAGATCCGCACCCGAGATCAAGCACCGTCCCCGCTTTCGGGACATGCTCCACAAAGGCGTCAAGCCAAGGCCGCTCGAACAATGATTTCGTCCGGTCGGCGTCGAACTCGCAGGCCAGCCGGCTGTAGAGGTCGACAACGCCCTCGGCCGGCGGCTTCATCTCAGCCCCGCATCAGTCGCCGGCACAGATCGTCCAGCTGCTCCAGCGTGCCGTAGCGGATGGTCAGTTCGCCCTTGCCGCCGCGGTCGGCCAGCTGGACCTTCAGCCCCAGGGCGTCGGCCAGATCCTGCTCCAGCGCCGCCACGTCGGCGGAGCCCTCCGTTCCGGCGTCCCCGGCCGCCTTCCGCTTCGCCGGCTTCGGCCCTTCCGCGGCGCGGCGGGCGAGCGCCTCGGCCTGACGCACGTTCAGCCCCTCGTCGACAATCTGTCGGGCCAGCTCCGCCGCGCCCGGAACGTTGACCAGGGCGCGGGCGTGGCCGGCGGTCAGCTGGCCGCTGCGCACATACGAGAGCACCTCTTCCGGCAGCTGCAGCAGGCGCAGGGTGTTGGCCACATGGCTGCGGCTCTTGCCGACCACGCCGGCCACCGCGTCCTGGGTGCGGCCGAAGCGCTCCATCAGCATGCGATAGGCGTCGGCTTCCTCCAGCGGCGTCAGGTCGGCGCGCTGGACGTTCTCGATAATGGCGACCTCGAAAACCTCGACGTCGTCCATCTCGCGCACGACGATCGGCACCTCCGCCAGGCGGGCCTGCTGGGCGGCGCGCCAGCGGCGCTCGCCGGCGATGATCTGCCAGACCCCGTCCTGTCCCGGCTGGGGCCGCACGAGGATCGGCTGCAGCACCCCCTTGTCGCGGATCGAGGCGGCGAGTTCCTCGAGATCCGCGGGCGCGAAATGCTTGCGCGGCTGGTCGGGATTCGGCTTCAGGCTCTCGATCGGGACGGTGCGGACGCCGGCCGCAGGCGTTCCGTCGACCGCCACGGCCTCGCCGGCCTGTTCTCCGAGAAGAGCCGAAAGGCCCCGCCCCAGTCCCCGCTGTCGTTCACTCAAGATACTGATTCCGTTCTTCTAATCGTTTCAGGCGGCGATCTGCTCGCGGCGTTTCCGTTCCCGCGCCACCACCTCGCGGGCGAGGCGCAGATAGGCCTGGCTGCCGGCGCATTTCAGATCGTAGATCAGCGCCGGCTTGCCGAAGGACGGCGCTTCCGACACCCGCACGTTCCGCGGGATGACCGAGTCGTAGACTTTGTCGCCGAAGTGGGCCCGGACGTCGTTGGCGACCTGCCCCGACAGGGCGTTGCGGCGGTCGTACATCGTCAGCACCAGCCCCTGGATCTCCAGCGCGGGGTTCAGGCTCTGGCGCACCATGTCGACGGTCTTCATCAGCTGGGTCAGGCCCTCCAGCGCGAAGAACTCGCACTGCAGCGGCACCAGCACGGCGTCCGCCGCCGCCATGGCGTTCAGGGTCAGGAGATTGAGCGACGGCGGACAGTCGATCAGCACATAGTCGTACCGGGTCTGCCCATCCCCACCCTGCGCCGCCAGCGCATCGCGGAGGCGGTACGAGCGACGGTCGGCCTGGCTGAGCTCGATCTCCACCCCTGACATGTCTGCGTCGGCGGGAATGATCCAGAGGCCGGGCACTGCGGTCTGCACCGCCGCGTCGTCGACCGACCGGCCATCCACGACCACATCGTAGATCGTCACCCGGCGTGTTTCACGTGGAACACCGAGTCCCGTCGAGGCATTGCCCTGCGGGTCCATGTCGACGAGGAGCACTTTCTCCCCGATCGCCGCCAGCGCCGTACCGAGATTGATCGCCGTGGTGGTCTTGCCCACCCCGCCCTTCTGGTTGGAGACGGCGAGGACGCGGGTCTTACCGGCTTCTGACACGGCGAAGGCTCCGGACGGATACGATGCGGCCGCGCGGATCGCTGCGCGAGACGGAGAGGTCGCAGTCAAATTGCCAGACCCGGCGCGCCTCCGCCACCTCCAGCTCGGCCTTTTCCCCCTTCAGGAACAGGCCGCGTGCGCCGCGCTGTAGATAAGGCTGTGCATAGCCGAGCAGCTTGTCCATCGCCGCCACGGCCCGGGCGGTGACCATATCGACCTCGAGCGCCTGGGCCTCCGCGCGCCCGTTGATCACCGTGGCCGGGAGCTCCAGTTCGTCGACCACCAGCTGCAGGAAGCGGCACCGCTTCCCCAGGGAATCGATCAGCCAGACATGGGCCCCCGGCGTCTCCTTCAGCAGGATGGCGAGCACGACGCCCGGGAAGCCGGCCCCCGCTCCCAGATCCGCCCAGGTCTTCGCCCCGGGCGCCAAGGCCAGCAGCTGCGCCGAGTCCCAGTAGTGCCGGTTCCAGATGTCCGGCAGGGTGTCGGGCCCGACGAGGTTCATGACCGCATTGGCCTCGGCCAGCCGGACGGAGAAGGTTTCGAGATCGGCCATGACCGCCGGCGAGGCGCCGGTCAGCGCCTGGAATTCGGCGGGCGTCATACCCCGTCTCCTCCCCGCGCCTCGGAGAGGCGACGGACCAAACGGAGGGGAGCCGAGGCGGCGGCCACCCTCCTCCTCACGCCGCGACCTTCGTCTTCTTCACGTGGGACAGCAGCGCCGTCAGGGCGCCGGGGGTCATCCCCTCGATGCGGCCCGCCTGTCCCAGGGTCCGCGGCTGCACCACGGCCAGCTTCTCCCGCACCTCGTTCGACAGGCCGCCGATGGCCGCGTAGTCGAGATCGACTGGCAGCGCCAGGGCCTCCTCACGGCGCAGCGCCTCGGCGTCCGCGGCCTGGCGGTCCAGATAACCCGCGTAGCTGGCGTCGATCTCGATCTGCTCTCGCACCTGCCGCGACCACGTCGCGATCTCCGACCGGACCGGCAGAAAGGCGTCCAGGGTCACGCCCGGGAAGGAGAGAAGATCCCGGATCGACCGGCGCTGACCGTCGGCGTTGACGCGAATGCCGAGCTCGCCCGCGGCCTTGGGAGTGAACAGTGTTTCACGTGAAACGGCGTGAGCCTGGGCCAGCTCGGCGGCCTTGGCCTCCCAGACCGCTGCGCGAGCGGCCCCGACCACGCCCACGACCATACCCAGGGGCGTAAGGCGCTGATCGGCGTTGTCGGCGCGCAGCGTGAGCCGATACTCGGCGCGGCTGGTGAACATCCGGTAGGGCTCGGTCACACCCTTGGTCACCAGATCGTCGATCATCACGCCAATGTAGGCGTGATCACGGCCGAAGGTCATAGCGTCCGAGCCCGCCGCGGCGCGCGCGGCGTTCAGGCCGGCCACCAGCCCCTGGGCCCCCGCCTCCTCATAGCCCGTTGTGCCGTTGATCTGGCCCGCGAGATAGAGGCCGCGCCGCTTCTTGACCTCCAAGGCGGGGCTCAGTTCGCGCGGATCGACATAGTCGTACTCGATGGCGTAGCCGAAGCGGAAGACCTCGACGGCCTCCAGGCCCGGGATCGTCCGGAGGAAGGCCAGCTGGGTGGCGTCCGAGACGGAAGTGGAGATGCCGTTCGGATAGACGGTCGGATCGTCCAGCCCCTCGGGCTCAAGGAAGATCTGGTGCGAGGTCTTGTCGGCGAAGCGCACCACCTTGTCCTCGATCGACGGACAATAGCGCGGGCCGCGCCCCGACAGATGACCGCCGTAGACCGCACTCTCACCGAGGTTTCCGGCGATGATGCGGTGCGTCTCCTCGGTCGTGTGGGTGACCCCACAGGCGATCTGCGGCACCTCGATGCGCTCGGTCAGGAAGCTGAATGGCACCGGGTCGGCGTCGGCCTCCTGCCGATCCAGGCGCTCCCAGGCGATGGTGCGGCCGTCCAGCCGCGCCGGGGTCCCGGTCTTCAGCCGGCCCATTCGTAGACCGGCGCCATAAAGGTCCGCAGCCAGACCGGTCGACGGCGCCTCGCCGTGGCGACCAGCGGGAATCCGTTCGTCGCCCTTGTGGATCACCCCGTTGAGAAAGGTGCCCGTGGTCAGCACCACGGCGGCGGCGCGAAGCTCCATCCCGTCGTCGGCAACCACGCCGACCACCCGATTGCCGTCGAGAATGAGGCGCTCCGCCGTTCCCGCCATGAGCGTCAGATTGGGGGTGCCCGCCAGTTCGACCTGCATGGCCTCGCGGTACAGACGCCGGTCGATCTGGCTGCGCGGTCCCTGCACCGCCGCTCCCTTCGAGCGGTTCAGCAGCCGGAACTGGATGCCCGAGGCGTCCGCGAGACGGCCCATCACCCCGTCCAGGGCGTCGATCTCGCGGACCAGATGACCCTTACCCAGGCCGCCGATGGCGGGATTGCAGGACATCTCGCCGATCGTCTCGAGCTTCTGCGTCAGCAGCAAGGTGCGCGCGCCGACGCGCGCCGACGCGGCCGCGGCCTCGCAGCCGGCGTGCCCGCCGCCGATGACGATGACATCGAAGGAATGCATGACCGGGGACATAGTCGATTAAGGGCCGCTCCGCCACCGGAGCCGCAGGCGGTGTTTCACGTGAAACCGTATCGCCTACTTCCCGATGCAGAAACTGGCGAACACCTCGCCGAGGATGTCTTCCACGCCGATGGCGCCCGTTACCCGCGCCAGCGCGTCGGCGGCCCGCCGCAGATCGTCGCCGGCCATCTCGGGCGCCAGGTCCAGCGCCCGGCGTCCCGCGCGCACCGCAGCCCAGGCCTCCTCCAGACGTCGCCGGTGGCGCTCACGCGTCACGGCCGGAAAGTCCGCGCCCGACAGATCCCGGGCCAGTCGGGCGGCGATCCAGTCGTGCAGCGTCGCCAGCCCCTCGCCCGTGGCGGTGCTGACGCTTATGGCCTCCCGGTCCGGCGGCGGGGCCGCGTGGTCGAGGTCGGCCTTGGTGAGAACCAGCAGGTCTCCCGGACGCACGTATTCAGCGGCGACGCCCTCCGGATCGCCCGGCGCCCTGACCCACAGCCGCAGGTCGGCCTGCTCCGCCCGGGCGCGGGCGCGACGCACGCCCTCCGCCTCGACCGGGTCGTCGGAGTCGCGGAGGCCGGCGGTGTCGGAAAGAGTCACCGCATAGCCGCCTATCACCAGATCGGCGTCGAGGACGTCCCGGGTGGTGCCGGGTATCGGAGTGACGATGGCCGCCTCGCGAGCGACCAAGGCGTTGAAAAGGGATGACTTTCCGGCATTTGTCTCGCCGATCAGGACGATCCGGTAGCCCTCCCGCACCCGCTCCCCCCGGTGAGCGCCGGCCAGCGCGCCCTCCAGGTCCGCGATCAGGCCGTCGAGCAGCGGGCCCGCCGTGCGGGCGAGATTGTCCGGTACCTCCTCGTCCGGGAAATCGATCTCCGCCTCGATGAGCGCCAGGGCCCGGAGCAGGTCACGGCGGAGGCCGGCGTAGGTCTCGGACAGCCGTCCGTCGAGCTGACCCAGCGCCTGGCTCGCCTGGGCGGCGGTCTCGGCGTCGATCAGGTCGGCGACGGCCTCGGCCTGGGCCAGGTCCATCCGGCCGTTCTCGAACGCCCGCCGCGTGAACTCGCCAGGATCCGCGGGGCGCAGGCCCAGGGCTATGAGCGCCGCGCTTGCCGCCTCCACCACAGCCCGGCCCCCGTGCAGATGGAGTTCGGCGGAATCCTCGCCCGTATAGGAGTTCGGCCCCGGAAAGCGGAGGACGAGACCATCGTCGATGCGGCGCCCCTCATGGGACAGGGTGCGGAGGCTGGCGTAGCGGGGCTTGAGGTCGGGCGCCCCGAGGGCGGCGAGGGCCGCATCCGTCGCGGGACCGGTCAGCCGCAGAATGGCGATGGCCCCTCGCCCCGGCGGCGTCGCGAGCGCGAAGATGGTGTCAGTCATGTTCTCCTCCCCCTCTGGGGGAGGGGGACCCCGAAGCGGTGGAGGGGGCGAACAGCATCCACTGGAGCGTGGGGCGACCCCCTCCACCATCCTGCGGATGGTCCCCCTCCCCCAAAGGGGGAGGAGACCGACGGCGTCACTTGACCGCCGCCTCCATCAGCTCGCGGAACTGTTCCTGGGCCTGGAGGCCGAAGCTGGTCCAGGTCTTCATCAGTTCTTCCGGCTGCATCGCCGCGACGTTCTCCGACATTCGCTTCTGCATCTCCGAGACCATGGCCTCGTTCAGCGGCGACACGTCGGGCAGGCCGAGGAAGGCCCGCGCCTCGGCTGGGGTGCAGTCGATCTCGACATTCACCTTCATGACCCGCCTCCTGTTTCACGTGAAACGGCTGACGCCGGTCAGGTGTTCATCGACTGGAAGAAGTCCGAGTTGTTCTTCGACTGACGCAGTTTGTCGAGCAGGAACTCGATGGCGTCCTGCGGGCCCATCGGGTTGAGGATGCGGCGCAGGACGTAGGTCTTGGCCAGCTGGTCCTTCGGGGTGATGAGGTCTTCCTTGCGGGTGCCCGACTTGAGCACGTCGATGGCGGGGAAGATGCGCTTGTCGGCGACCTTGCGGTCCAGCACGATCTCGCTGTTGCCGGTGCCCTTGAACTCCTCGAAGATCACCTCGTCCATGCGGCTGCCGGTGTCGATCAGGGCGGTGGCGATGATGGTCAGCGAGCCCCCCTGCTCCACGTTCCGCGCGGCGCCGAAGAAGCGCTTCGGCCGCTGCAGGGCGTTGGCGTCGACGCCGCCGGTCAGCACCTTGCCCGACGACGGGACGGTGGCGTTGTAGGCGCGCCCGAGGCGGGTGATCGAGTCGAGCAGGATGACCACGTCCTTCTTGTGCTCGACGAGGCGTTTGGCCTTTTCGATGACCATCTCGGCGACGGCGACGTGGCGGGTGGCCGGCTCGTCGAAGGTCGAGGCGATGACCTCGCCCTTCACCGTCCGCTGCATGTCGGTGACTTCCTCGGGTCGCTCGTCAATGAGCAGGACGATGAGGAAGACCTCCGGGTGGTTCTTCTCGATCGACTTGGCGATGTTCTGCAGCATCACCGTCTTGCCGACCCGCGGCGGGGCGACGATCAGACAGCGCTGGCCCTTGCCGAGCGGGGCGACGATGTCGATGACCCGGCCCGACCGATCCTTCAGGGTCGGGTCCTGGATCTCCATGTGCAGCCGCTCTTCCGGGTAGAGCGGGGTCAGGTTGTCGAACAGGACCTTGGTCTTGACCGTCTCGGGGTCTTCCAGGTTGATCGTGTCGACCTTGAGCAGGGCGAAATAACGCTCGCCCTCGCGCGGCGCGCGGACGGCACCGTGGATGGTGTCGCCCGAGCGCAGGCCGAAGCGGCGGATCTGCGACGGCGAAACATAGATATCGTCCGGACCCGGAAGATAGTTGGCGTCGGGACTGCGCAGGAAACCGAACCCGTCGGGCAGGATCTCCAGCACGCCGTCGGCGATGATCTCCACCTCCTCCTCGGCCAGGGCCTTGAGGATGGCGAACAGCAGGTCCTGCTTGCGCAGGTTGGAGGCGTTCTCGACCTCCAGCTGCTCGGCGAAAGCCACCAGATCCGCCGGAGTCTTCTCGTTCAGCTCGGCCAGGGTGATGCGGCCGTTCGGGACGATCGGCTCACCGTCGTCCTCTTCCTCGGCCTCCTGGTCGACCAGCGGCAGGTCGGCGGCGGCGCTCTCGTTCGAGGGCTGCTCGACTTCGGGGGTCGCGGTCTCGGGAGCGGTCGGATCGGTGTCGCGGACGTCGGTCATGGAAGGTCTTCTTCAGGCGTGCGCGGCCGGACGCCCGCCGCAGGGCGGGTCCGGAAGCGTCTGGCGATGTGTGGCCTCGCGGCCGGCAGGAGGGGCGACGGACTCCCGCAGGATCGATCCGGCAGGCGTCGCTGGAGAGAGGGACCGTCCGGCGTCGCCAGGAACGGTTCGGGACCAGCGAAACCACGCCGCAGGGGCGAGGTCAAGCGCGGCCCTGCCGCCGGTCAGCCGAAGGTCCACTCCAGGGTCACCGACATCACCATGATGATCGCGATGACGAAGGGGATCTCGTTGGTCATCCGCCAGAAGCGACCGGTCCGGGTCGAGGCGCCGACGACGATCTTCTTCCGTTCGCCGGCCAGAAACCCATGCCAGGCGCTGAGCGCGAACACCCCGGCCAGCTTGGCGATCATCCACGGCTGGTGGGCGAAGCTCCAGTCTGCGCCGTTCCCGCTTCGCAGCCACAGCAGCCACAGGCCGAACGCCCAGGCTGCGCCCATGGCCGGACGCAGGATGATGCCGAGCAGCCGGGCCTGCCAGACCCGCAGCAGGCCCTGCATCTCCGACCGCAACGGTTCAGGCTTGCCGTTCTGCTCGACGTCGTAGGCGTAGAGCCGGGGCAGGAACAGCAAGCCGGCCATCCATGCGATCACCGCGAGGATATGCAGACCGCGGGCGAGATCGTACCAGTTCATTCCGCCCTCCGCTCGGCCTGGCACGGGCAGGCCTTCCACTCGCCGCGGCAGCCGGGGCCGTAGGGGGCCACGCCGGTGCGGCCCAGCGCGTTCACCGTCGCGTCAGCCAGGGCCCCGATGAACGGCGCGGCCGTGCTCACGGTCGGCGCGCGCAGGTACGGCGCGACACCGAGTTCGTGGGCCAGTTCGCGATATTCGATGTCGAGCTCGACAAGGGTTTCGACGTGTTCGGAAACGAAGGCGATCGGCACGACCACCGCCCCCTTGCCGTCCCGGGCGGCCTGCGCGAGCGCCTCCGGAGTGGACGGGCCCAGCCACTTCAACGGCCCGACCCGGCTCTGGTAGCAGATCGCATGGTCGACGGTCCGACCCAGTTCGGCCAGCCGCGCGACCACCGCGCCGACAGTGCTTTCCACCTGTTCCTGGTAGGGGTCGCCCTTTCCGGAAACGAGCTTCTCGGGGATGCCGTGGGCCGAGAACAACACCCGCACCGGCCGGTCGCCAGCCTCGCCCAGCTTGCCGACGACGGCCGCGGCCTGGGCGTCGATCCAGCCGTACGCCTCGGGGTAGCAGCAGACTGTGCGGCTGTCGCCCGAACCGCCGTAGACGGCGCTCCAAAGCTTCAGCGACGAGGCCGAAGTGGTCGTCGAATACTGCGGGTAGAGCGGCAACAGGACGATCTCGTCCGGCCCGAAGGCGGCTACCTCGGCGGCGGTCTCCTCGGTCAGCGGGTCCCAGTACCGCATGGCGATGAAGGCCCGGACCTCGTCATCCGGCAGGCGCGTCGCCAGCGCCGTCTCCAGGGCCTCGGCCTGCCGGCGGGTCTCGGGCAGCAGCGGCGAGCCGCCGCCCATCAGCGCGTAGTTGGCCTGCGCCGCCTTCTCCCGCCGGCTCGAGATCAGCCGGGCCAGAAGCGTGCGCACCACACCCGGCAGGCCGATGATCGCCGGGTCGTTGAAAAGGTTGAACAGGAACGGCCTGACCGTCGCCTGGTCGTCGGGGCCGCCGAGGTTGAACAGCACCACGGCGATGCGGCGGCCGGTCAGCGGAGTCATTGGGCGCCGATCCGCTTCAGGACCTGCTCCACATGGGCGATCGGCACGTCGGGCAGGATGCCGTGGCCGAGATTGAACACCCACGGTCCCTGCCCCCAGGCCTCCATCAGCTCGTCGACCCGGCGGTCGAGCAGTGGCCCGCCGGCCCGCAGGAGCAGTGGATCGAGCGCGCCCTGGATCGGCTTGATCGCCTGCACCCGCCGGCCCACCGTCAGCGGGCAGGCCGTGTCCAGCGCCACGGCCTGCACGTCGCACTCGGTCGCATAACATTCCGCCAGCGCCGCCGAGCCACGGGGGAAGCCGATCAGCGGCACGGTCACGCCCAGTTCCCGCACCCGCTTCACCAGCGCCTGATGCGGCCGCAACACCAGCCGCTCGAACAGGTCGTCCGGCAGTCCCTCGGCCCAGCTCTCGAAGATCTTCAGCGCCTGCGCCCCGGCATCGGCCTGCATCTTCAGATAATGAGCCGTCGCCTCGACCAGCACCTCAAGAACGGCGTCGACCTTGTCCGGCTCGGCGTAGGCATAGGTCCGGGCCTGGGCCCGCTCTCCCTTGCCGATCGTCCGCGCCTCGCCGTCCAGCATGTAGGTGGCCACCGTCCACGGCGCGCCGGCGAAACCGATCAGGGCGCGGTGGGGCTCCAGCTCGCGCCTCACGATCGACAGCGTCTGGCCAACCTCGCCCAAGGCGTCGGCAGCCCCGGCGGTCCTCTCCCGCATCGCCTCGATCGACGGGAGGGCGCCCAGCCTGGGCCCTTCGCCGGCCTCGAACCAGACCTGCTGGCCAAGCGCACGCGGGATGAGGAGGATGTCGGCGAAGACGATCGCCGCGTCGAAGCCAAACCGGCGCATCGGCTGCAGCGTCGCCTCGGCGGCCTTTTCAGGATCGAGACAGAACTCGATGAAGCCAGGCGTGGTCGCCCGCAGGGCCCGATACTCAGGCAGGTAGCGCCCCGCCTGGCGCATGAACCACACCGGCGGCCGCGGCGTCGTCTCGCTGGCGAGGGCCTTGAGGAACAGGGGTGCGTCTGGGGAGGTCATGCACCCTTGGCCTTACCGGCGGCCCGATCATCTCTCAAGACCGGAGCAGGGTCGCACTCCCCTCCCTTCCCAATCATTCGAATTGAAGAAAGGCGAAGGAAGAGGATGGGCCGGGGACGGCGTGGACAACCGCCGGAACAGATCGAGACCACGTCGCGTCGACGCACGGACGATTCACAGGCTGATCGACAGGCCTGACCCGGCTGTCGAAACCGGGGAAAAGTCCTAACGAGACCTTAACAGGCCCGATGTGACGGGACGATCGGCCGCATCGCCCTCCGGGCGCCGTTGAGGCGATCCCGGGTCCTCCACAGGGTGAGACGGACGGCCGACGGAACCTCGGGATGACTCGTCGAAAAGCACGCCGGCCGCTCCACCATCATCCCCGCTCGCGGCCCCGGGTCCTGCTTGCTATGGAAAACGGCGCCCGCCGCTGGCGGATCGGCGCCCCGCCCAGTCCACAGGAGTCCTCACGTCATGGACAGACCCTCCCCATGAGTCCGGGTCGTTCCTCAGGGCCGTCGCGTCTGGCCACCTATTTCCACGTCCACCTCGTGTCCGACTCGACCGGGGAGACCCTGAACGCCATGGCCAAGGCGGTGGTGGCCCGTTTCGACGGAGTCATCCCGATCGAGCACATCTACGCCCTGGTCCGTTCCGAACGGCAGATGGAGCGGGTGCTGGAAGAGATCGCCGCGGCGCCCGGGGTCGTGCTGCACACCCTCGTCGACCGCGAACTCCGCGATCAACTGGAAGAGGGCTGCCGGCGGCTGGACATGCCGCAGATCGCGGCGCTGGACCCGCTGGTGGGCGCGCTGTCCCGCTACCTCGGCGCGGCCCTGTCGACACGGGTCGGGGCCCAGCACGCGCTGGACACCGACTACTTCAACCGCATCGCCGCGCTGGATTTCGCCATGGCCCACGACGACGGCCAGGGCGCGACCGAACAACTGGAATCCGCCGACGTCGTGCTGTGCGGCGTCAGCCGCACCTCCAAGACACCGACCTGCATCTATCTGGCCCATCGCGGCATCCGCGCCGCCAATGTGCCGTTGGTGCCCGGGCAGGAGGATGGCGAGCGGCTGACGCAGCTCAGAAATCCCCTGGTGATCGGCCTCACCGTCTCCCCGGACCGGCTGGTCCAGATCCGCAAGAACCGGCTCGACGGCCTCAACGCCCACCGGGCCAGCGCCTACGTCGATCATGAGGCCGTCCGTGAGGAGACGGTCAAGGCGAGGCGGCTGTTCGAACGCCGCGGCTGGCCGGTCATCGACGTCACCCGCCGGTCGGTCGAGGAGACAGCCGCCGCGATCATCAATGTGCTCAACGAAAAGCGCACCCATCGCGTCGGAGCGGCGTGTTGAGCGCCCCGGCGGAGCGTCTGGTGCTGGCCTCGAAAAGCGCCGCCCGCCGGGCGATGCTGGAAGGCGCGGGCGTGCCCTTCTCGGTTGAGGTAGCCGACGTCGACGAGGCCGCGGTCAAGGCGGCGCACGACCCGGCCGACGCCGCGGGCCTCGCGGAGGAGCTGGCGCGGGTGAAGGCGCAGGCGGTTTCCCGCCGGGATCCGGAGGCCTGGGTGCTCGGCGCCGACCAGACCCTGGCCTTCGAGGGGGGCCTGGTCTCCAAGGCCGGTTCGGCCGCGGAGGCGCGGGCCCGGCTCTGGTCGATGCGTGGCCGCACCCATCATTTGCATTCCGGCGCGGCGCTGGCCCGCAACGGCCAGGTGGTCTGGTCCGGCTTCGACACGGCGGCGATGCGAGTGCGAGACTTCTCCGGCGCCTTTCTCGACGCCTATCTCGCGGCCGAGGGAGATGCGCTGTTGGCCTGCGTCGGATCCTACAGGCTCGAGGGCATGGGCGCCCAGCTGTTCGAGACAGTGGACGGCGACTACTTCACGGTCCTGGGCATGCCGCTGTGGCCGGTGCTCGCCGAGTTGCGCAGGGCCGGGGTGCTGACGACGTGACCCGGCTCGCCGCAGGCGTGGCCGGCAACCCGATCGGCCATTCGCTCAGCCCGGTGATCCACCAGGCCTGGATCGCCGCGGCGGGCCTCGACGCCGACTACCGTCCGTTCGAACCGGCCGACGCCGCGGCCTTCGACAGGCTCTTGGACACCGGTCGCGCGGGATCGCTGCGCGGGCTGAACGTCACCGCTCCGTTCAAGGAGCAGGCGCTCGCCCGGGCGGATGAGGTCGCCCCGACGGCGCGGGCCTGCGGCTCCGCCAATCTGTTGCTGTTCGAGGATGGGCGAATCCGCGCCGACAGCACCGACGGGGCGGGGCTTCTCGCCGCCTTGTCGGAGCAGGCCCCGGAACTGAACCTCCACGGCGGCGCGGCGGTGGTGCTGGGCGCGGGAGGAGCCGCGCGGGCGGCCGTGGCGGCGTTGCAGGGCGCTGGCGCCTCGGTGACGGTGATCAATCGCACCCGCTCGCGGGCCGAAGCGCTGGCGACGGACCTCGGCGCTCTCGTCGGAGGGCCCGAGGCGCTCGCCGGAGCCGACCTCGTCGTCAACGCCTTGAGCGTGACGCCCTGGATCGATCACGCGGCCCTGCAGGCCAGAGCTGTGCTGATGGACATGACCTATCTCCCGCTGCAGACTGACTTCCTCGCCGCCGGCCGGTCCCGGGGCCTGACCACGGTGGACGGCCTGGCCATGCTGATCGGCCAGGCGCGCCCCTCGTTCGAGGCGCTGTTCGGCGTCCTTCCGCCGGCCCTCGATATCCGCGCGGTCGCCCTGGCGGCGATGGGAGCTACGGCATGATCGTCCTCGGTCTCACCGGCTCGATCGGCATGGGCAAGTCGACGACCACCGCCATGTTCGCCGACGAGGGGGCTCTGGTGTGGAACGCCGACGAGGCGGTGCACCGTCTCTACGCCGCGGGCGGGGCGGCGGTGGGGCCAGTCGGTGAGGCCTTCCCGGGCGTGGTCGCCGACGGCGCCGTCGATCGCGACCGGCTCGCCAGGGCCCTGGGCCGCGACGAGGTCGCCTTCCGCCGGCTCGAAGGCATCGTTCATCCGCTGGTCGCCCGCGGCCGCCTCGATGACCTGGCGGCGGCCGAGGCCCGCGGCGTCAAGCTGGCCGTGCTGGACATTCCCCTGCTGTTCGAGACCGGCGGGGACTCGGCGGTCGACGCCGTGGTGGTCGTCACCGCGCCGCCGGAGGTGCAGGCCGCCCGCGTCCTGGCCCGTCCCGGCATGACCCGCGAGCGGTTCGACGCCATCCTCGCGCGGCAAATGCCCGACGCCGAAAAGCGAAGCCGCGCCGACTTCATCGTCGACACGGGAGACGGGCTCGAGGCGGCGCGGGCGCGGGTGCGGGAAATCGTGGGGACGGTTCTCTCCCCGAACTGGATACCTCCCCGGCGGCGACTTTCGCCGGCTGACGAAGCGCGCCATTAAGAGGCCATGGCCCGCGAGATCGTCCTCGACACTGAAACCACCGGCTTCGATCCGAAGACGGGTGACCGGCTGATCGAGGTCGGCTGCATCGAGATCGAGGATCTTCTGCCGACCGGGCGGACCTTCCACAGCTTCGTCAATCCCGAGCGGCTGATCCCGCCCGACGCCATCCGGGTCCACGGCATCACCGACGACAAGGTCCGTGACGCGCCGAAGTTCCGCGAGGTCGTGCACGAGCTGATGGCCTTCATCGGCGACGCGCCGGTGATCGCCCATAACGCCGCCTTCGACCGCAATTTCATCGACCACGAATGCGGCCTCTGCGGTCATGCCCTGATCGAGGAGACGCGCTGGATCGACACCCTTCAGCTGGCCCAGAAGCGATTTCCGGGCATGGCCAACTCGCTCGACGCCCTGTGCAAGCGGTTCAAGATCAGCCTGGTCGAGCGCACCTTGCACGGCGCCCTGATCGACGCCCGTCTGCTGGCCGACGTCTATCTGGAGCTGAAGGGCGGCAAGGAGCGTCGCCTCGACCTGACCGCGGTGCGCACCACGGTGACGGTGGAGACCACGACGATCGGCGGCTACGGGCCCCGCCCGCGCCTGCTGGAGCCCCGTTCGACGGACGAGGAACGCGCCGCCCACGCCGCCTTCCTGGCGGCGACGCTCAAGGATCGCTCCCTGTGGGCCGGCTACGGATTGGCGCTGGAAGAGGCGTCCGCCGCCTGACGGACGCCGTCTAACCGAAGTCTCAGGCCTGGCCGGTTTCGGCGGGCGTCCGGGCGATCTGCTGCTGGCGGGCCATGTAGATGCCGGCGAAGTCGATCGGATCCAGCATGAAGGGCGGGTAGAAGCCGCCGTCCGAGGTGGCCCGGGCGATGATTTCACGGGCGAACGGGAACAGGTAGCGCGGGCATTCGATCAGCAGCAGCGGCTCGATGTCCTGTTCGGCCACGCCCTGCAGGGCGAACAGGCCGCCATAAAGCAGCTCGATGTTGAACACCGTCATGGAGTCGGTCGAAGCCTTGACGGTCAGACGGAGATCGACCTCGAACAGGCCATCCTTGCGGCCCTGGGCGTTCATCTCGACGCCGAGGTCGATGGCCGGCTTGCCGTCCACCCGCAGGCTGTCGGGCGCCTTCGGGTTCTCGAACGACAGGTCCTTCACGTACTGGGCCACGATGCGGAAACCCGGACCCGCCGGCGGCTGGCCCCCGGTTCCGGGGGTGGCGTTGGCGTCGGCGGGCGGAGCGGCGTCGGTCATCGGGCGAAGTCTGTCTGAAATGTGGTCGGGCTGGGGCCCGGAAGGGGCGAGCGACTAGCACGCGGCGCCCCGTGCGGCAACGCGGCGCTCCGGGCAGGGGGCGCGCCGCGCCTTGCGCCGCCCCATATCAGCCCCTAATCGTCGTCCGCGCCCTCCGCCGGGGCGCCAGTCAGGGATTGCCCGTGCCGGTCCAGGTTCAGATCGTCATCTTCGCCGTCATCGCCGCCTTCGTCCTGTTCCAGCTCTACAACGTGCTGGGCAAGAAGGTCGGCCGGCAGCCGGAGGAAGACGCCCGTGCCCGCCCGCCGGTCCCGCCCGCGCCCGCCGCCGGGGAGCCCGCGGGGGCGGCCCGGCCGAATGTGCTGGACGCTGTCACGCTCGCCGCCATTGCCGGCCTCAAGGCGCGCGATCCGAATTTCGACCCGGTCCGCTTCCTCGACGGCGCCCGGCAGGCGCACGAGACCATCGTGCGGGCCTACGCCTCCGGCGACCGCGAGACCCTCCGCCCCCTGCTCACGCCGCGGGTGATGGAATCCTTCGAGGCGGGCATCGCCGCCCGCGAGGCTCGCGGCGAGAGCGAAACGGCCGAGTTCGTCCACCCGGCCCGCGCCGATCTCGAACTGGCCACTGCCGAGGACAACCGCGCCGTGGCCAAGGTTCGCTTCCTGGCCGAGCTTCGCAACCGCGTGAAGCCGGCCGATCCCGCGGCCGAGGAGCAGGTCGAGGAGCGCCGCGTCGCCGAGATCTGGACCTTCGAGCGCCAGCTGGGGGCCAGCGACCCCAACTGGGTGCTGGCCCGCACCGAACCCGCGACGGCGTGAGCGGCGGCGTGCGCGCCGCCCCGGCTTCCTTCCGCCTCGCGGCGGCCTTCGCCGGGCTTGTCCTGACGCTCGCCGCCTGCGCCACCGCTCCGACGCCGCCCGCCTCGCCTGCGCCCGGTGAGCCGCCGCCGACCGCACCCCCGCCAGCGCCGGCGCCGGCGGGCGGCCTCAGCCCGGCCAATCTGCCCGGCTGGAACGAGGAGGATCACCTCGCCGCCTTCGAAGCCTGGGCGCAGGGTTGCCGTGTGGCGCGGGACCCCGCCGCCCAGGCCTTGTGCGAACGGGCGCGCGACCTGCAGCGGACGGCCCGCCCGGTCACCCCCACGCTCGCGCGGGCCTATTTCGAGACCGGCTTCACCGCCGTGCCGGCGACGACGGACGACGGCGAGCCGGGCCTGCTCACCGCCTATTTCGCCCCCGAGTACGAGGCCCGTCGCACGCCGGGCGGTGCGTTCGACGCGCCCGTGCTGGCCGCCCCCTCCGGCTGGACCCGGGGCCAGACCCTGCCGGAGCGGTCGCAGATCGAGGCGACTCCGCCGACCGAAGTCCTCGCCTGGATGCGGGCCGAGGATCTGTTCTTCCTGCAGATTCAGGGTTCCGGCTACCTGACCTTCGCCGACGGATCGCGCGCCCGGGCCGCCTACGCGGCTGACAACGGCCGCCCCTTCGTGGGCATCGCCCGGCCGATGGCGGAGCAGGGCCTGCTGCCGCCGAACGGAACCTCGGGCGAGGCCATCCGGGCCTGGCTGGCCGACCATCGTGGTCCCGAGGCGCGCGCGGTGATGGCGCTGAATCCCCGCTACATCTTCTTCCGCCTCGATCCTGACGACGGCGGCCACCCGGCCGGCGCCGCCGGCGTGCCCCTGCCGGCCCGGCGGGCGGTCGCCGTCGACCCGACCCACTGGCGCTATGGAGACCTCGTCTGGATCGAGGCGGACGGCGGGAAGCTCGTCGGCGCACGCGGCAGCTACCGGGGCCTGGTGACGGCGCTGGACACCGGCTCGGCCATCCGCGGTCCGGTCCGCGCTGACCTCTACATGGGCCGCGGCCGCGAGGCCGGCGAGGAAGCCGGCGCGGTCCGTCACCCGCTCAGGATGTGGCGGCTGGTGCCCCGGGGCTAGGTCACCGCCGACGCATGCCCCCGAGGATGCCGCGCAGGATTTCCCGGGTGATCGTGCTGCCGGCCGTGCGGAGCACCGATTTGGTCGCGGCCTCGATCGGAGTTTCGCGGGTACGGCGCGGGGCGCGGGCGCGGGCGGCTTCGCGGTCGAGGCGGGCCTGTTCCCGGGCGCGGGCGGCGGCGGCCTTTTCGGCCTCCCTGGCGGCGGC
>JAFAEC010000220.1 GCA_023424215.1 Pseudomonadota bacterium | reverse complement strand
GCCGCCGCCCAGGCCGCCCTCGAGCGCGCCGGCCCCGCCTCGCCGCCGGCTCCGACGGCCGCCCCCTCGACCGGGGGAACCGAATGAGACGCCCCGTCGCGGTCCGCGTGGTGGGCCCGGTGCAGTGGATCTTCATTCCGGCCCTGATCACGGTCGCCGCCACCATCCTTCTCGCCACCCCGGTCGAGCTGTTCGGCCTGCACCTTCCCGAGCCGGTCATCCCCATGGTGCTGGCCTTCGCCTGGCCGCTGATCCGGCCGTCGATCGTCGCCCCGCTCATCCTGACCGCGCTCGGCCTGTTCCTCGACGTCTTCTGGTACGGCCCGCTCGGCCTGTGGCCGCTGGCGCTGCTCGGCATCTACGCCGTGGTGCTCGGCTCGCGCAGCTTCCTGATCGGCCAGGAGACGGCGGTGCTGTTCGTCTGGTACGCCGCCTGCTGCGCCCTTGCCTTCCTGCTGGCGTGGGCGGTTACCGGCTTCCTCGCCGCCAATCCGCCGTCGATCCTGGCGCTGATCGGACAGGTCGTCCCGACCCTGCTGCTGTTCCCGTTCGCCGACCGCATGGTCGAGCGCTTCGAGGACGGCGACGTGAGGTTCCGATGAGTTCGGAACCGGCGATCTTCTTCTCGGACCCGAACGAGCGCCAGGGCTCGTTCCTGCGCCGCACCTTCGTGCTCGGCGGGCTGACGGCGCTCGGCGGCCTCGCCCTGACCGGCCGTCTGGCCCAGCTCCAGGTCGTGCAGGCGCAGCAGTACACCACCCTCGCCAGCGCCAACCAGTTCAACTTCCGTCTGGTGCCGCCGCCGCGCGGCCGCATCCTCGATCGCAACGGCGTCGTCATCGCCGGCAACCGGCCCAGCTTCCGGGTGCTGGTGGTCCGCGACGAGACCAAGGACCTCGACCAGACCCTCGACCTGCTCGGCCGGCTGTTGCCCGACACGCTCGAGCGGCGGCGCTCGATCATCCGCGACGTCAACGCCGCCCCGCGCTTCTCGCCGGTGCCGGTGAAGAGCGACCTGAGCTGGGAGGAGTTCGCCCGCGTCAACCTCTACGCCAACGAGCTGCCCGGCGTGATGGCCGACATGCACGAGGCCCGCTACTACCCCTTCGGCGGCTCCTTCGCCCACGTCATCGGCTATGTCGCCAAGCCCAACGACCGCGACATCAAGGCCATCGAGGAGAGCGGCGAGAAGGTCCCCGAGATCCTCTACAATCCCGGCTTCCGCATTGGCCGGCAGGGCGTCGAGAAGGCGTTCGACACCGACCTTCGGGGCGAGGCCGGCGGCATCCGGGTCGAGGTCGACGCGCGGGGCCGCGTGGTCGCCGAGGACGTCGGCGGTTCGCGTCCGCCGGTGCCGGGCGACGACGTGATGCTGACCCTCGACGCCGACGTCCAGAACCGGGCGCTGGAAGTGTTCGGCGAGGAATCCGGGGGTTGCGTCGTCATGGACGTGCGCAACGGCGACATCCTGTGCATGGTCTCGGCGCCGTCGTTCGATCCGAACCTGTTCGTCAGCGGCGTTCCGACCCGGATCTACCGGGCCCTGGCCGACTACGAACGCAAGCCGCTGCTAGACAAGGCGATCTACGGCACCTTCCCGCCCGGCTCGACCTTCAAGATGACCACCGCCCTGGCTCTGCTCGACGCCGGCATCGATCCGACCGAGCGGGTCGTCTGCACCGGCGGCTATCGCTTCGGCGCCCGCACCTTCCGCTGCTGGAAGCGGGGCGGGCACGGCGCGATGGACATGCACAACGCCATCAAGAACTCGTGCGACACCTACTTCTACCACCTGTGCAACCGGGCCGGCATCGACCGCATCTCGCGGGTGGCCAGGGAGCTCGGCTTCGGCCACGTCTACGAGATCGGCATCGCCGGCCAGTCGAAGGGCATCGTTCCGTCCACGCGCTGGAAGCGTGAATACACCGAGGCCACCAGCTGGGACGACGACCCCACCTGGTATCCCGGCGAGACCCTTTCGGTGTCGATCGGGCAGGGGGCGCTGGCGGTCAACGCCCTGCAACTGGCCGTCATGACCAGTCGCCTCGCCAACGGGCGCAAGGCCCTTCATCCCCGCCTGGTGAAGTCGGTGGGCGGAGAGGAGCGGCCGTCCGGGGCCGCCGCGCCCGACCTGCCGTTCTCGAAGGAACACCTCGACATCGTCCGCAACGGCATGGCCGCGGTGGCCAACGACGTCACCGGCACCGCCTATCGGGCCTCCCAGCTCGGCCTCGGCGATATCCAGATGGCGGGCAAGACCGGCACCGCCCAGTCGCGGGACTACAAGCCCGGCGAGTCCCGGGGCCCGCGCAACGCCCAGTGGTCGCGGCGCGACCACGCCCTGTTCGTCGCCTTCGCGCCGCACGACGCCCCGCGCTACGCCATCGCCCTGATCATCCAGCACGCGCCCTCCGGCGGTTCGGCGGACGCCGCGCCGCGCGCCCGGGAGATCATGAAGACAGTCCTGCTCAAGGACCCGGACATGCGCGCCCGCATCGAGCGTCCGCTGCCGCCCGAGGCCCAGGCTCCGCTCGGGGCCGACGAGGGCGAGGGCGGCGC
>JAFAEC010000193.1 GCA_023424215.1 Pseudomonadota bacterium | reverse complement strand
ACGCGGCGGGCTGCGGCGGGGCGGGCGCCGGCGCCGGGGGAGAGGCGGGAGCAGGCGGCGCAGCCTGGGCCGAGGCCGTCGAGCCCCCCGCGATCAGCGCTCCGGCGGGCAGGGTCGACAGGAAGGTGCGGCGGCGCATGGGCGGTCTCCGGACTGACGTTTCCCGACCCTAGCGGCTGCGCGAGCCGTGTGAAGCGCCTTCTAGCCGATCCCCGAGAACAGGCCGAACGGGTGGTGGGCTCGGGCGACGGTGACGATGAAGCCGAACACCGCCAGGGCGGCGACCCAGAAGGCGATGCGGGCGCCCCTGCCGCGCGAGGCGCGGAAGGCCACCGTGCCCAGCCCGATGTAGACCAGCAGCAGCACGACCTTCACCGTCAGCCAAGCGTCGACGAACGGATACTGCCGGACCACGGTCATCAGCATCAGCGCCGCGGTCAGCAGGATGGTGTCGATGGACCACGACAGGATCCGCACCGGCAGCGCCTTCGGCCAGGCGGCGCCCAGCAGGTTGAAAGCGCCCCCGCGGAGGGCGAACAGGGTCCCGCTGGCGATCACCGCCCAGATGTGGACGGTGCGGATCTGCGGATAGAATTCCTCCATGCGGCAACATCTCCTCAGGCGACCGGGCGGGCGCGGGTTGCGGGCGGCGTCGCCATATGTTGGCCGGCCCGAACGGTGTCAAACGACGGGCGCCGGCGACGGCCGCTTCTGCGCCGCCCCGTTCCGCGCTACGCCTGCGACGATGAGCGTCGTCGCCGCCTTTCTGTACCAGCACGGCCGCCGGGTGCGGCCGGTCTCGATCGATGAGCGGGTCCACTGTCCCGAGGACAAGTCCCAGTTCGTGTGGATCGGTCTCGTCGATCCGACGCTCGAGGAATTGCAGACCCTGCAGCGCAGCTATGGCCTCCACCCGCTGGCGGTCGAGGACGCGGCCAAGGGCGAGCAGCTGCCCAAGCTCGACGTCTACGGCGACCAGCTGTTCGTGGTGGCCCGCACCGCCTGGCTGGAAAGCGGCCTGATCCGCTACGGCGAGACCTCGCTGTTCGTCGGCCACAGCCACATCATAAGCGTTCGCCGCACGTCCGGCCGCGGCCACGCGGCGCTGCGCGAACAGCTGGAGGCCGCGCCGGCCCTTCTGGCCCAGGGCGTCGACTACGTCCTGCACGCCATCCTCGACTTCGTCGTCGACGGCTATCTGCCGCTGGGCGAGGCGCTGGAGGAGGAGGTGCTGGCCATGGAGCAGCGCGCCGTCGACAGCTTCCTGGCCCGCAGCGAGATCAACCGGATCTTCGAGATCCGCCGCCAGCTGATCCGCTTCCAGCGCGTGTTGGCCCCGACCGCGGAGGTGGTGGCGAAGTTCATCCGCCTCGACCTGCCGGGGGTGGACCCGGAGTCGCGGCCGTACTTCAGCGACGTGCTGGACCACGTGCGCCGGGTGCAGGCCATGGCCGACGGCCTGCGCGAAGTGCTGACCTCGGTGTTCGAATTCTCCAACCTGCTGGAGCAGCAGCGCACCGGGGCCATCACCCGACAGCTCGCCGCCTGGGCCGCCATCCTCGCCGTGCCGACGGCGATCGCCGGCATCTACGGGATGAATTTCGAATACATGCCCGAACTGCGGAGCCCGTGGGGCTATCCGGCGGTGCTGCTGGTCATCGCGGCGGTCTGCGGCTGGCTGTTCGTGAGGTTCCGGCGGACGCGGTGGCTCTGAACGGGCCGCCCGGATAGCTCTCCGCAGCGGAACGGCGGCGGCGGTCAGCGCGGAGAGGCCCTCGACGCCGTGATCCTGCGGGCCCCCGGGTGCGTATCTGGCCGTCGCCACGCCGCCCGGAGCACCAGCCATGGCAACCGCCGAACCCGCCCCGGAAGATCCGGAAGCCGGCGCTGACGCCGGGCGGCCGGTCATCGTCTGGTTCAGGCGCGATCTGCGTCTGGCGGACAATCCCGCGCTGGCGGCGGCCGTCGCGACGGGGCGGGCGGTGATCCCCCTGTACATCCTCGACGAAGGCTCCGGCGCCCACCCGCTGGGCGGGGCTTCGCGGTGGTGGCTGGACCGGTCGCTCGCCGCCCTGGCGCGCGAGCTGGAGCTGCTCGGTTCGCCGCTGGTCCTGCGGCGCGGCCGGGCGGAACTGGAGCTCATCGATGTGGTGCAGGAGACGGGCGCGGCCGCCGTCTTCATGAACCGCCTGTTCGAGCCGGAGGCGTCGGCGCGGGACGCGGACATCGCGCATGAGCTGAAGGCGGCCGGCGTCGAATGCCGCGGGTTCAACGGGACGCTTCTCAGCCGGCCGGGCGAGATCCTGACCGGCGCGGGGCAGCCCTACAGGGTGTTCACGCCGTTCCTGAAAGCCCTGCTGGCGCAGGCCCGGTCGCCAGTGCTGCCGGCCGCCCCGTCCCGCCTGACGGCGGGCCCGAAGGTGAGGTCCGAGGACCGGACGAGCTGGGGGTTGCGGCCGGGTTCGCCGGACTGGTCGACCGGCTTCGACTGGACCCCCGGCGAGGCGGGAGCGACGTCGGCCCTGGCCACCTTCGTGGCCGACGGCCTGGCGGATTACAGCCGGGGTCGCGACCGGCCGGCGTCGAACGCCACCAGCCGGCTTTCGCCGCATCTCCACTGGGGCGAGGTCCATCCATGGCGGGTCGTCGAGACCGTTGGCGCGGCCGCCGGGACGCGACCGGTCTTGGCGCCGGAGGTCGACAAGTTCGTCGCAGAAATCGTCTGGCGGGAGTTCTCAGCCCATCTTCTGTATCATTTTCCGAGCCTTCCGGAACGATCCTTCCATCCGAAATACGACGCCATGGCGTGGCGCGGGGATGAGGACGGCTTTACGGCCTGGACGCGGGGCCGGACCGGGTTCCCGATCGTCGACGCGGGCATGCGCCAGCTGTGGAGCACGGGCTGGATGCACAACCGGGTCCGGATGATCGTCGCGTCCTTCCTTGTGAAGGACCTGCTGATCGACTGGCGCAAGGGTCAGGACTGGTTCCGGGACACGCTGGTGGACGCGGACCTCGCCAGCAACAGCCAGAACTGGCAGTGGGTCGCCGGCTCCGGCGCGGACGCCTCGCCCTTCTTCCGCGTGTTCAATCCGGTGACCCAAGGAGAGAAGTTCGATCCGGACGGAGCGTATGTCAGGCGGTGGGTCCCGGAACTGGCGCGGCTGCCCCCGAAATGGATCCACGCCCCGTTCGCGGCGCCCGCGCAGGCGCTCAGGGGCGCGGGCGTCAGACTCGGCGAGAGCTATCCCGAGCCGATCGTCGATCACGCCGCGGCCCGGCTCAGGGCGCTCGCGGCCCTGAAGGCGGTGAACGAGGGGCGGGAGGACTGATCCTTCCCGTCGGCGGGGCAGGCGGCTGCACTTGTCGGGAGCGAGCGCCGGCAGCAGCCCACGGTCAGCATGGGCGGCGGCGGACAGGACTAGTCGTTGCCGGGCGTCAGAGGCTCCCAGCATTCCAGCAACGTCGAGACGGCGTCATGGCCCCACTGTGCGTAGACGTTGCCTTGAGTGATCTCGATCACGGCGTAAGAGCCGTCCCCGGTTTGCGCCGGGAACCTCAACTGCGTCACGAAACCGTCCTTGCGGGTTGGAGGCAGGGGCTCCGCCTCGGCGTGAAGGTGGAACGGCATTGGCGTGATGGGCACGTCGGGCAAGTCCCCGAAGGACAGGGCGACCGTGCGCAGTGCGGGGCACGTGTCAGATCGGATTTCGTCTACGCCTCTCGTCGAAATCCGTGTGGCCTTCCAGCTGCGGCCCTCCACCTGCGCTTCCGTCCGAGCCGCAATAAAGTCCGCTGGCTCGATGATGATCTCATGGGCGAGCGTGTAGTGCCGATCTTCCGCGACCGTGATCGTCACGAGGCTGCCGCGGCGCATGGGCGCCTCCTGGGCCTGGGTCGGTTGGGTCGGCGCCAGGATCATCAAGGCGCCCACAATCGTTTGCGCTCGCATGAACTGTCGATAGCAGCCGGAGTCGCGTTTGTCCGCATCGACGCCTGAACCGAGCGACGTCTGTCCGCCCGGCGGACGCTCTTCCCCGGAACTCAGCCCCCGAGATCGAGCGAATAGCCGGCCGAGCGCACGGTGCGGATCGGGTTTATCGTGCCTTCGACGTTCAGCGCCTTGCGCAGGCGGCCGACGTGGACGTCGACGGTGCGGGCCTCGACGTAGACGTCAGAGCCCCAGACGGCGTCGAGCAGCTGTTCGCGACTGAACACCCGGCCGGGATGCTGCATGAAGTGATCCAGCAGGCGGAACTCGGTGGGCCCGAGGTGGATCTCCTGGTTGGCGCGGCGGACCCGATGGGCGACGCGGTCGATGACGATGTCGCCGTGGCTGATGCGGTCGTCGGCCAGGCCCGGCCGGATGCGGCGCAGGACGGCGCGGATGCGCGCGGTCAGCTCGGTCATCGAGAAGGGCTTGGTCAGGTAGTCGTCGGCGCCGGTGTCCAGCCCGCGCACGCGGTCCGACTCCTCGCCGCGCGCGGTCAGCATGATGATCGGCAGGTTGCGGGTCTCGGCTTTGCCGCGGATGCGGCGGCAGACCTCGATGCCGGACAGCTTGGGCAGCATCCAGTCGAGCAGCACCAGATCGGGGAGCCGCTCGTCGATCTGCAGCATGCCCTCCTCGCCGTCCGAAGCCACCACCACGTGGTAGCCTTCCTTCTCCAGATTGTAGGACAGCAGCGTCGCCAGCGCGTCCTCGTCTTCCATCACCAGAACATAGGGCTGCACGTCGAACTCTCCGGGCTTCAGGCGGACGTGGTTTCGGGCGAGGCGGGTTCGGCCGGATCGGGAGTCCAGCGCGGCCGTTCGCCGGTGAACTCCAGTCCGGTGATCTCGTAGTGGATGGTCTCGGCGATGTTGGTGGCGTGGTCGCCGATCCGCTCGAGGTTCTTGGCCATGAACAGCAGATGGGTGCAGGCCCCGATCGTGCGGGGGTCGCCCATCATGTAGGTCAGCAGCTCGCGGAACAGGGCGTTGTAGTGCTCGTCGACCTCGTCGTCGGTGTTCCACACCGAAATGGCCCGCTCGACCTCGGCGGCGGCGTAGGCGTCCAGCACGTCGCGCAGGCGGGTCGAGACCAGCTTGCCCATCCGCTCGATCGAGCGCGTCAGCGGCTGCATCGGCTCGCCCTCGGCGAGGATCAGCGCCCGCTTGGCGATGTTCTTGGCCAGGTCGCCGGTGCGCTCGAGGTCGGTGGCCAGCTTCATCGAGGCGAGAGTCTTGCGCAGGTCCGAGGCGACCGGCGCGCGCAGGGCGATCAGGCGGATGGCCTTCTTCTCGATCTCGCGGTGCAGGCCGTCCAGCCGCGCGTCGCGCTCGACCACGGCGCGGGCGAGGGCGACATCGCGGCGGGCGACCGACTCGACCGCGTCGGCCACCTGGGCCTCCGCCAGGCCGCCCATGCGCGCCACTTCGGCGGTGAGCTGGTTCAGCTCGTCCCCGTAGGCCTTGACGGTGTGCTGGGTCATGACGGCGGTCCTAGCCGAAGCGGCCGGTGATGTAGTCGAGCGTGCGGCGCTCGCGCGGGTTGGTGAAGATGTCTTCCGTGTCGCCGGTCTCGATGAGTCGGCCGAGGTGGAAGAAGGCGGTGCGCTGGCTGACCCGCGCGGCCTGGGCCATGGAGTGGGTGACGATGACGATGCAGTAGCGCTCGCGCAGCTCGTCGATCAGCTCCTCGATCTTGGCCGTGGCGATGGGGTCGAGCGCCGAACAGGGCTCGTCCATCAGGATCACCTCCGGCTCCACCGCGATGGCCCGGGCGATGACGAGGCGCTGCTGCTGGCCGCCGGACAGGCCGGTGCCGGGCGCGTGCAGGCGGTCGGCGACCTCCTCCCACAGTCCGGCGCGCTTCAGAGAGGCCTGGACGATGTCGTCCAGCTCGCCCTTCGAGGTCGCCAGGCCGTGGATGCGCGGGCCGTAGGCGACGTTCTCGTAGATCGACTTGGGGAAGGGGTTGGGCTTCTGGAACACCATGCCGACGCGGGCGCGCAGCAGCACCGGGTCGACCGACTTCGCGTTGATGTCCTCGCCGTCCATCTCGATCCGTCCGGTCACCCGGGCGTGCGGGATGGTGTCGTTCATGCGGTTCATGGTCCGCAGGAAGGTCGACTTGCCGCAGCCGGACGGACCGATCAGCGCGGTCACCGTCTTGTCCGGAATGTCCAGCGAGACGTCGTAGAGCGCCTGCTTGTCGCCGTAGAAGACCGAGACGTCCCGGGCGCAGATCTTGGTCGCGCCGACCGGGCCGCCGGCCGCGGCGGTCGGCTTCGGAGCGGGGGCAAGCGGCGTCGCCGGGGCTTCCGCTTCGCGTTGCGGGGCGGCGTCGGCGGCGGGCAGGACCTGACCGCCCATGCGCGGCACGTCGGTCGGATCGGCGGGGCCGCCGTTGCGGCCTTCCGGGGCGCGGAAGAGCTTGAACTTCATTGTCTTACCACCGGCGTTCGAAGCGCCGGCGCAGCACGATGGCGGCGGCGTTCATGACGATCATGAAGGCGAGCAGGACCAGGATGGCGGCCGCGGTGCGCTCGTGGAAGGCGCGCTCCGAGGCGTTTTCCCAGATGTAGACCAGCGAGGGCAGGGCGCCGGTCGGCTCGACCAGGCTGTGCGGCAGGCCGGGCACGAAGCTGACCATGCCGATCAGCAGCAGGGGCGCGGTCTCGCCGAGGGCGTGGGCCATGGAGATGATCGCCCCGGTCATCACCCCCGGCATGGCCAGCGGCAGGGTGTGCTGGAACACCGTCTGGGTCTTCGAGGCGCCCATGGCCAGGGCGGCTTCGCGGATCGACGGCGGCACCGCCTTCAGCGACGAGCGGGTGGCGATGATGATGGTCGGCAGGGCCATCAGGGCCAGCACCAGACCGCCGACCAGCGGGCTGGCGCGCGGCAGGTGCATCCAGTTGATGAACAGGGCCAGGCCGAGCAGGCCGTAGATGATCGACGGCACGGCGGCGAGGTTGTTGATGTTGACCTCGATCAGGTCGGTCAGCCGGTTGCGGGGCGCGAACTCCTCCAGATAGACGGCCGCGCCGACGCCCAGCGGGATGGCGATCAGGGCCGTGACCAGCAGCATCAGGGCCGTGCCGATCACCGCCCCCAGCACCCCGGCCAGCTCGGGCTCGGTCGAGTCGCCCCGGGTGAACAGGCCGGTGTTGAAGCGGGCGGCGATCTGGCCGTCGGCGTCCATCCGGTCGAGCCAGGCGATTTGCTGGTCCGACAGGCGGCGCTGCTCGGGCGGGGTGTCCTTCGAGATCTCGCCCTTCAGGTACAGGTCGGCGTCGTCCGACAGCGGGGCGGACAGGGTCACGGTCTGGCCGATCAGGCCCGGCTGACGCGTGATCCGTTCGGCGGCGATGAACTTGAGCTCGGACGAGAACAGGCCGCGCATGGCCGTAGCTTGCGCGCCCCCGGCGTCGTCGACGACGCCGAGGCGGCGCAGCTGCTGCTCGGCCACCAGCTGTTCGAAATTGGTGCCCTGGGGATAGGCCCGGTCGACGCGCGCGGGATCCATGTAGACCGGCGCGGTCATGGTGTGGCCGTAGAAGGCGGTGTGGCCCTGCTCGACGATGCGGCCGAGCAGCAGCAGCAGGAAGCCGACGGCCACCGCGATCGCCAGCAGACCATAGGCGCGGAAGCGCCGCTCGCGCGCATAGCGCCGCTTCAGCCCGGCCCTGAGCCGGTCCACGCGCGCGCCGTCGATGTGCGTCGCCTCAGTCATATTGCTGCCGGTAGGTGATGACGATGCGCTGGGCGATGATGTTCAGCAGCAGGGTGACCACGAACAGGGTCAGGCCCAGGCCGAAGGCCGCCAGCGTCTTGGGGCTGTCGAACTCCTGGTCGCCGGTCAGCAGGGTGACGATCTGCACCGTGACGGTGGTGACCGTGTCCAGCGGATTGAGGGTCAGGCGCGCCGCGAGGCCCGCGGCCATGGTCACGATCATGGTCTCGCCGATGGCGCGCGACATGGCCAGCAGCATCGCGCCGGCGACGCCGGGCAGGGCGGCCGGCAGCAGCACCCGGCTGACCGTCTCGGATTTCGTGGCCCCCATGGCGTAGGAGCCGTCGCGCAGCGACTGGGGCACGGCGTTGATGATGTCGTCGGACAGGGAGCTGACGAAGGGGATCAGCATGATGCCCATCACCCCGCCGGCGACCAGGGCCATCTGGTTCTGGACCAGCATGAGGTACTGCCCGAGCCCGTCCAGCGGGCCGCCGGCGAGCAGGGCGCCGATGCCGTTGAAGAAGCCGCGCATCGCCGGTCCCACGGTCAGGGCGGCGAAGAAGCCGTAGACCACGGTGGGCACGCCGGCGAGGATCTCCAGCACCGGCTTGACCGTGGCCCGGAAGGCCGGCCCGGCGTATTCGGACAGGTAGATGGCCGAGAACAGCCCGACCGGGGCCGCCACGGCCATGGCTATCAGCATGATCAGGAAGGTGCCCGCGAACAGCGGCAGGGCCCCGAAGGCGCCGGTCGACCCGACCTGGTCGGCGCGGATCGCTGTCTGGGGGCTCCACTGGGCGCCGAACAGGAATTCGGTGATCGGCACCGAGGCGAAGAAGCGGGTCGAGTCGAACACCAGCGAGGCGACGATGCCGATGGTGGTCAGCACCGCCACGGCCGAGCAGGCGGACAGGGTGCCGACGATCCAGCCCTCGACGCGGTTGCGCGCGCGCAGGCCCGGGCGGATGCAGCTGAGGGCGTAGAGCGCGCCGATCGCCGCGGCGAGCAGGGCCGCGACCCAGCCGCCCAGCGACAGCATCAGGTGAATGCGCGCGGCGCGACGGCCTTCGGCGGGCAGCAGTTCGGCGTAGGGGGCCGGCCAGATCTGCGCGGCCGGGCGTCCGGCCCCGACCGAGGCGGCGTCGGCGTAGAAGGCCTGGCGGCGGAACGGCTCCAGCTCCTGCACCGACTCAGGGGCGCCCGAGGCCATCAGCTGCTGCTCGACGCCCGGCGCGAACACGGCGGCCGCCAGCAGCACCGCGACGGCGGGCACGGCGGTGAAGATCAGCGCCAGAGCCCCGTGCTGCCCGGGTCGCGAATGCGCGCGCCGCCCGGCCGAACGGCGACGCGCCAGCGCCCGCCCGCCCAGGAAGGCGGCGACGGCGGCGGCGATCAGGATCGGCAGGAAAAGCCAGGTCATCGGCGTCCGGGGTGAGAATCGCGGTGGACCGGTCGCCTGGAGCGGTCCGCGCCGGAACCTGCCCACGAATGGTCAGCGGATTAAGACGCCGCCATGACAGTTCTGTTACGGCAGCGGCCTGTCCGTCGTCGCGGCGTCACGCGGGACGCGCGCGGCCGCCACCGGGAAGTAGGCCGTGAAGGTGGCTCCCTGCCCGGGAGCGCTCTCCACCGTCAGTCCGCCCCGGTGGCGGTTGACGATGTGCTTGACGATGGCGAGCCCCAGTCCGGTGCCGGGACGCTCCCCGCTCTTCTGACCCTCGACCCGGTAGAAGCGTTCCGTCAGCCGCGGCAGGGCCTCCCGCGCCAGGCCGGGACCATGGTCGCGCACCATCACCGCCGCGTAGCGCTGGCCGGGCTCCCGGTCCGGGGTGAGCAGCGGCAGACGGGTGACGCCGCCCTCGCGCGCGCCGCCCGACCATGCGGCCGCAGCTTCCTGCAGCGGCACGTCGGCCTTGACCATGATCTCCACGGTCTGACCGGCGCCGGAATATTTGATGGCGTTGTCGACAAGGTTCTGGATGACCTGCACCACCTCGTCGCGATCCCCGGCGATCGGGGCCCGGCCGCTGCGCGACTCGAGCTTCAGCGTCACCCCGCGCTCCCCAGCCAGCAGGCCGACAGCGTCGACCACGTCGCGCGCAGCCGGAACCAGATCGACCCGGCCGGCGGGGGGAATGTGCTCGTTCAGTTCGATCCGGCTCAGCGACAGCAGGTCGGCGACCAGCCGGCTCATCCGCTCGGCCTGCACCGCCATGATGTCGAGGAATTTGTCCCGGGCGCGGGCGTCGTCGCGGGCGTGGCCCTTCAGCGTCTCGATGAAGCCGGCCAGCGAGGCCAGCGGCGTCTTCAGTTCGTGGCTGGCGTTGGCGAGGAAGTCGACCCGCATGAGCTCCATGCGTCGCACGTCGGTCTCGTCGCGCAGCACCACCAGGGCCAGCGGCCCAGCCCCGTCGCCGCCCGGCAGTGGGCGCGTCATCGCCCGCCAGTGCCGCGGCCGGGCGCCCGGCGTGGTGAAGTCCGTGGTCCGTTCGACGCCGCCGTAGAGCGCCTCGTCCACCGCTTCGAGCACCGCGGGTTCGCGCAGGGCCGGGACCAGCAACGCGCCCTCGCGTGGAATGCGCAGCAACTCGCGCGCGGCGGCGTTGGCCAGCACCACCCGCCGCCCCGCCAGGTCGTCGGCCTCGCCGCCGGCCACCACCAGCACCGGGTCCACCAGCGCTTCGAAGGCGTCTTCCAGCAGGTGCCGATCGGCGGCGCCGGCCGTGG